>CAYTJN010000192.1:0-7542 GCA_964438125.1 uncultured Occallatibacter sp. | reverse complement strand
GCAGGCGGGCAGTACGTCTACCTGCGCGAATCGCTGGGGCCGCTGTGGGGATTTCTTTACGGCTGGACATTATTTCTGGTCATCCAGACGGGCACCATCGCGGCTGTTGCGGTGGCCTTCGGCAAGTTCCTCGGAGTATTTTTTCCTGTGATCTCGACGACTCACTGGCTCTGGCACATCGCGCATGTGCCCGCGTTGAGAGTGGGGCCGATGGTTCTGGGCAATATGGAGATCGGCGTCAATACAGCCAATCTCACGGGCATTGTCATTGTCATTTTCCTCGCCATCGTGAACATTTTTGGCGTCCAATTGGGAGCGCTGATCCAGAATATCTTTACCACCGCAAAGGCGCTGAGCCTGGGGGCTCTGATTCTGCTGGCTTTCACAGTAGGGCGCAACGCAATTGCCTGGCAGGCGAACTTTGGTGCGGGCTGGGGTGAGTTCTGGAGGAATGCGGGTTTGAGTTCGCTGCACCCGGTTCAAGTGGGCATTGGCGGGCCTCTGGTGTTGGTAAATCTGTTTGTGATTCTGGCCGTGGTGCAGGTGGGTTCGCTGTTTTCCGCCGACGCCTGGAACAACATCACCTTCACCGCCGGCGAAGTGAAGAATCCGAAGCGCAATATTCCGTTGTCGCTGATTCTGGGCACAGGGTTTGTGCTGACGGTGTATTTTCTCGTCTCGCTCGGCTACCTGCTGGTGCTCCCGATGCACGGTGACGTGAATGGCGCGACAGTGATGGCGCGAGGGATCCAACATGCTACCGAGGATCGCGTAGCTACAGCGGTGCTGGAAGCCATCTTCCACTCGGGCGGCGCGTACCTGATGGCCGGGGCGATTTTGATCTCGACCTTCGGCTGCGCCAACGGCATGTCGCTGGCCGGAGCGCGCGTCTATTACGCGATGAGCCAGGACGGACTGTTCTTCAAGTCGGTCGGCAAGCTGCACCCCCGCTATAAAACTCCAGCCGCGGGGTTGCTGGTGCAGGCCTCGTGGGCGACGCTGCTCTGCATTTCGGGCTCTTACAGCCAGTTGCTGGACTACATCATCTTTGCGGTGCTGGTGTTTTACATTCTCACCATCGTAGGCCTCTTCGTACTTCGCGTTAAGAAGCCCGATGCTCCGCGGCCTTACAGGGCGCTGGGTTACCCGGTGTTGCCGGCGCTCTATATCGCGCTGGCTACATGGATTTGTGTCGTATTATTGCGTTACAAGCCTCAATACACTTGGCCGGGCTTGGTGCTGGTTCTGCTCGGCATCCCCGTCTATCTCTTCTGGTCGAGAAAGACTTCAGCAGGCCTGCAAGCAAAGGAGTAGCCCACAAGAATGGCGAATCTCTTCAAGAGAAAACCTCTCAGCCTGATTGTTTCAGAGGCGCAGGAAGAGGGCGAGAATCATCTGGAGCGGGCATTGGGGCCGGTTTCGCTTACGGCGCTTGGCGTGGGCGCGGTGATCGGTGCGGGTATTTTTGTCATGGCAGGATTGGGTGCGCACAGGGCAGGGCCCAGCCTGATGCTTTCGTTCGTGCTATGCGGCATTGGTTGCACTTTTGCCGGACTTTGCTACGCCGAATTCGCGGCCATGATTCCGCTGGCGGGCTCTGCTTACACCTATGCATACGCCACGCTGGGCGAGCTTTTTGCATGGATCATCGGATGGGATCTGACGCTCGAATACGCGATGGGCGCGAGTACGGTCAGCTCCGGTTGGTCGAATTATTTTATTGAATTCCTGAAGATGTTCGGCATCAAGTTTCCCCTCTGGCTTAGCTACGATCATTGGACAGCGCTATCGCAGGCCACCAACACTGTGGCTCGTGATATGGTCGCCCAGGCGCATCCAGAATTGACTCGGGGCTCGCAGGGATTTCTGGATGCAGTGACAAGTCTGCTGGCGCACCCTTCGCCGCAGATGACCGCCGCAGCCGATGCACTGCTCGCCGCTCCCCGCCTATTTGGCGTCGAGATCGGCTTCAATCTTCCGGCGTTCCTTATTGCGCTGGTCATTACCTGGATTCTTGTAGTGGGCATCAAAGAGAGCGCGCGATTCAATGCGACCATCGTTACCGTCAAGGTCTCGGTAGTTTTGTTTGTGCTGGTTCTCGGTTCGCACTACGTTCACGCTGCCAACTGGGGTACCGACTGGCACAGCTTTGCGCCCTTTGGCGTCGCCGGCATTAGCTCCGCGGCAGCTTATATATTCTTCGCATTTATTGGATTCGATGCTGTTTCGACCACGGCGCAAGAGGCCAAGAATCCGCAGCGTGATCTGCCCATCGGCATTATCGCCTCGCTGTTCATCTGCACCATACTTTATGTCGGCGTGGCCGCGGTACTCACTGGGATGGTGCCGTGGCAACTGGTGAACATTGAGGCTCCGATCACGCACGCATTTCTGGATCACAATGTTGGCTGGGCTTCAGACATCATCACGTGCGGAGCGCTGGCTGGGTTGACCTCGGTGATGCTCGTCATGTTGATCGGGCAGACGCGGGTTCTCTATGCGATGGCTTCAGATGGCCTGCTGCCGAAGAAGTTCTTTGCTGCCATTCATCCCAAATTTCATACGCCATGGAAGAATACGATCCTGGTCGGCTTCCTGGCGGCGATCATCGGCTCCATTACGCCCATCGAAAAAATCGGGACCATGGTGAATATCGGTACACTGCTGGCCTTCGTGATGGTCTGCGCCGCGGTGATCATCCTGCGACGCACGGAGCCCAATCAACCGCGACCCTTCCGCACGCCAGGGATTTATTTCGACGGTCGATTGCCGATCGTCCCGGCACTGGGCGTGATTGCCAACGGCTACCTGATGTATTCGCTGGGCCTCTGGAACTGGGTTCGTCTGATTGTCTGGTTGATTATAGGGCTGTTTGTATACTTTCTTTATTCGTTCAAGCACAGCAAGGTCCAGGCGTTGCCGGACGCGGTCAAGGGCGATTGATGCAATGC
Source organism: uncultured Occallatibacter sp. (assembly GCA_964438125.1). Lineage (GTDB taxonomy): Bacteria > Acidobacteriota > Terriglobia > Terriglobales > Acidobacteriaceae > Telmatobacter. The sequence goes on along the minus strand of CAYTJN010000192.1, from coordinate 4,591 downwards.
GCAGTGATGTACAGCAGAACGGCCTCCCATGCAGGAGGCCGTTTTGGCGTGCGCGCTGCAATGTTCGTTTCTACGCGGTGGCCTTGGCGCAGAACTGGTCAAACGCGGTTACAAGTTTGGCCGCGATCTGCTCTGCCGTTGACTGCTCAATGACGGACCGCTGCATCAGGTAGACCAATCTGCCGTCGCGAAGTATGGCGACAGCCGGTGAACTGGGCGGGTTGCCTTCAAAATAACCGCGGGCACGCTCGGTGGCTGCATGGTCCTGGCCGGCAAAGACGGTGATTTTATGGTCGGGCTGGTTGGGGGTGCCTGTCAGTGCCTGACGAACGCCGGGGCGCATCTTGCCTGCCGCGCAACCGCAAATCGAGTTGACGACCAATAAAGTTGTGCCCGGTTGTCCCACTGCCGCGTCCACGTCCTCGGCGGTGCGAGCTTCGTTGACTCCGGCGCGAACAAGTTCCTCGCGCATGGGAATGACCATCAGTTCTGGATACATTTTTCGCCTCCGGCAAAGGGAAGTTGCCTGCCACTATTCTAGCGTGAATCTGGTGCTGTAGCCTTGAAGAGATGCTCATCGAAGAAAACAAGCCGCTGGCGCCCTTCACCACCTTCGGCATCGGCGGCCCGGCTCGGTGGTTTATTGAAGCAGCCACCGAAGAGGAGATTGCTGAAGCGGCAGCCTGGGCGGGCGAACGGGGTACGGCTCTGTTTGTGCTGGGCGGAGGCAGCAATCTGCTGGTCTCCGATGCGGGATTTGTTGGGCTTGTGTTACACGTTGGATTGCGCGCGATCTCAGTGGCGCAGGATTCGCCGAGTCAACGGCTCTATCAGGTTGCGGCGGGCGAAGACTGGGACCAATACGTGCAGCGGACCGTAGAGGATAACTGCGCGGGATTGGAATGCCTTGCCGGCATTCCTGGCACGGTGGGCGGAACGCCGGTGCAGAATGTGGGCGCATACGGGCAAGAGGTGGCGTCGGCAATCGAGCGCGTGAGGGCCTTCGATTTACAAGAGCATGCCTTCGTCGAATTCTCAGCCGCCGAATGCGCTTTTGACTATCGGCGCAGCCGTTTCAATTCGACCGATCGCGGGCGGTACGTTGTAACTCGCGTGGACTACCGGCTGATACCCGGCGACGCGCCCACCGTGCGCTATGCGGAGTTGCAACGGGCAATTGCCACGGGAGAGTCGGAGGGCAGGGAATCGAACCTTGCCGAAGTAGCAACCATCGTGCGGCGGATTCGTCAGACGAAGGGAATGCTGCTGGTCGAGGGCGATCCGGATTGCCGCAGCGCGGGGAGCTTTTTCAAGAATCCGGTATTGGACGAAAAGCAGATTGGCGAGATTGCGACTGTGAGCGAGAAGGCCCCGCCGCAGTTTCCAGCGGGCGCGAGCCCGGAAAATCTTGGCAAGGTTAAAGTGCCCGCAGCGTGGTTGATCGAACAGGCGGGCTTCGCCAAGGGATTCACATCAGGGAGTGCCGCAATCTCATCGCGCCACACGCTGGCGCTGGTCAATCGCGGTGGGGCGAGAGCGGCGGATGTTCTCGCTCTGGCAGGACAGATCTCGAATGCCGTCGAAGCTCGCTTTGCAATTCGGCTGGAGATGGAGCCGGTGCTGGTTGGATTCTGATTAGCAGAGGAAGTTATCAAGTTGAAACTACCAGGTCGCTAATTTTGCGCTGTATTTTTCCCATGACTTAACCTTGACTGTGATAAATTGATCGGTGGGCTGGCTAAGCCGCTCTATCAGCGCCTTACCAAACACATTCAAGAAGCCTTGCTGAAAGGAGACAAGGAATGGGAACCTCAACAATTGCCCCCGCGCCAGTCGCCACAGAATGGAAGTACATAGGCGCCGCTCCGAGGTTAATCGCTCAAGTCCACGAAAAAATAGACGCAGTGGCAGGAACCTTCAGAACTAAAGCCGCTGACGGCAATATTTGGAGCCTGGACTTTGGCAAAGACATTACTTTCGGGGTCGGTGGAAAACTCCCGTTCGGTTCAGAAGTTTCCAACGCCGAAGCCGAACTAAGACAAAAAATCCTCGTCCTACCGAGAACGTATGATACGACGGGAAAGGCCGTAAACGAGTTCTATGCGTTCCTTACGAAAAAGTCGGTTCCGGAGATATACACTGATCCGGTCTTAGACCAGGCCGTGGCCTCGGACGACAATTTCATCGCCTTTTCGGACTACACGCTCAATGCGCCGGGTACGGGCCACTATGCTGCAGGTCGGTTCAGACTCCATCAAGCCCTGAAAACTCATGATTGGAATATCAACATAGTCGCTGAACTGATCGGCTTGGGGGGTTTAGCCTTCAATTCAGGTTTTGCGTACTGGCCTTTTCAAAGCAAAGATCATGCGAATGGACTAACTATTATGATCGATACTGTAGCCCACGCCTTAATCTTCGTGAAGGATTACAACTACAGTTCAAAAAGTGGCAAGTACGACATCGAATTGGTGTTTGAACTGTACGATGCCTTCGGATTGGATGACGAAGACATAGACAAAGCCGGCTACGGAGCAAGAACCTTTAATAGCTTGGCCGAGAACGCAGGTTTTACCGCGTGGTGGCAACTCCAGCACCAATTCGCATACGCCCCCCTCGTCACGAAAGTATCGGTAACGAGAAGCTTCTCAGGAATCTCAGCTATATGATCACTGGCCGCAGTCCATTGGCGCTGACCTACACGGCGTTGGCATTCGGGATTGTCGTTGCGCCGTACTGCTTCTTCGGCTTATTGATAGGAGAGCAGGATCCACTCCGTCTATACATGGCCTCCACGCTTCTTGCTTGCACATCGATGTTAGTCTTGCGGCTGGTCGGCTGGTCGAAACTCGATGGGTGGTTGGCGCAAACGCAAAATAAAATCACGCGCGTATTGATCGACGTCGTAACCGTTATCGCGTTCCTTTGGTCCAGTTTTATTCTGGTTTCTCTCGCAGCTTTAAGCGTAATGTTTACGGAGTTTCTGAAGTGGTTCTACATACTGGTGGCGGTCGGGATATGCGCAATGATTGCCTTGTTGCCGATCATTGTTCTGAAGCCTTCGAGATTTGAGCGAACTTTCAGCTCGCGCCTGACTGCCAGGCTGAACCCATTTCGGCTAGCAGCATACGGATTTCTGCTTGTTTTGGCTGGCTTCGCGTGCGAGCAAGTTATCAAGTTTTACAACCATACTCATCCTGTTTACTAGCGGACTGTCATGGCTGTTTTCGTAGCCGGTGAATCTCGGCGGCGTCGGAGCGTCAGGCCGTTGCGGTGACCATCACATCCCAGAACAGGACCTTGTTGGGCGGGTTGAACAAACCGTAAGACATATCGGTTTGTAGCATATGATCGACATCCCATAGCTCGGTATGAGCGCCGAAACCGAGGTCCCTGAACACCAGGACGCCAGTCCTGCCGTTCAGTACTTGCTTCATGTCGGCAAGGTTGCGCCGGCGGCCTCCATCGTCCGTGCTGATCTCTTCTCCCACGCCGTAATTCTGCGTCAGGAACCAATTCATCTCGTCCACCGCGAGCAAGTAGTAATTTGGGCCCAAGGTTGTGGTAATGGACGAGTTCCTTCGCCGGTTGCTCATGGGGCCGACGTTGGCGCCGCCAGCGGTCAGGGCATGGCTCATCTGCACGCAACACGGCGTTCCCGGTGTCTGGTCCATGAACGTTTTCAGCGGTCCTGTGAGGGGGCGCCGGGGATAGAATTGTTTTACGGTGTCCCATTCGATCGATATCTGGGGCATTGCATGTCTCCATCGTCGCGAAACACCACAATTATAAAGACGGGGCGTTGAACGCGGCAAGCGCAAAAGTCTGTTATTGCCAATAAAATATAAACATGATCCCTTCCAGCGAGCTATCAGCTCTGCGCGGCAAAAACTGGTGCTGGCTGGTAACCTATCTTTAGAGATGAACGACAATTTGCATCAACTACGCTGTTTCGGATGCGGGGCGCGGATCTCGGGGGCTGAGGCCCAGCCGGACTTCCGTTGCGTCGAGTGCGGTGACCTGTTTGAAGTGGAGTACCCTGGCTGGGAACTGCGCGGCGGCCAGAACCGCCCGAGTCAGATTCGACCAAACCTTGATCAGCGCGAACAGGATCGACCCAAACAGGGTCGGCCGAATCAGGACCGGCCGAATCCAGGTGCGCTCAAATGGCTCTGGCGGGAACGGCGCTGCTCTTCGGAAGGGCTGAATCACTCCGGTGTATGGCGTTTTCGCGAGTTACTGCCGATCTTGAACAGCTTCGGCAATGCCGTGACCCTGCGCGAGGGCAACACGCCTCTCTATCACCTGCCGCGCGCGGCCAAGGCTCTGGGGATTGACCAACTTTTTGCCAAACATCAGGGGATGAATCCGACCGGCTCTTTCAAAGATACCGGCATGACCGCGGCGCTGAGTGTGGCCAAGGAACGCGGCTTCGAGTGGGTGGCCTGCGCTTCAACGGGGAACACCTCGGCGGCGATGGCCGCATACGCCGCGCGCGCGGGGCTGCGCAGCCTGGTGTTGATTCCGGATGGCAAGATCGCCTGGGGAAAGCTCTCGCAGGCGATGGACTACGGTGCGCTAACCTGCCAGT
>CAYTJN010000191.1:0-7579 GCA_964438125.1 uncultured Occallatibacter sp. | reverse complement strand
CGGGTTCTCGTCCTTGCGCCCGATCTTGTCGATCTCGTCGATGTAGATGATGCCCTGCTGCGCGCGCGTCACGTCACCATCGGCAGCTTGCAAGAGCTTGAGGATAATGTTCTCAACATCCTCGCCCACATAGCCGGCCTCGGTCAGGGTCGTCGCATCCACAATGGCGAAGGGCACGTCGAGCATCTTGGCTAGCGTATGAGCCAGCAGAGTTTTGCCTGACCCCGTCGGCCCGATAAGTAGAATGTTGGACTTGGCCAGCTCGACTTCATTGTTGCGCATCTTGTTCATCTGGATGCGCTTGTAGTGGTTGTAAACGGCCACGGCGAGCTTTTTCTTGGTCTGATCCTGGCCGATGACATAGTCGTCGAGAAAGCCCTTTACCTCTTGCGGCTTGGGCAGATGGCCGGCAACGTTGGCCGGATGCGCGGCATCGGCGCCCCGGTCGTCCTCAAGAATCGAGTTGCAGACGGCCACACACTCGTCGCAGATGTAGGCGCGAGGGTAGTCGCTGGGTGAGGAGATCAGCTTGGCAACGGCGTCCTGCGACTTGTGACAGAAGGAGCAGCGCAATGCTTCTTCGGGTCCCACACGGGTTTTCATGTTCCTGCTCCCTTAGGACGAGCTCTTATTCTATTCTGCTCCTGCGTCCCGGTCAGTTTAGCAGGTTTGCAGGCCGACATGCCGGTCAATCGCCAGCATGCCGGTTACGTGCGGGTATCGTTCCGGTTACGAGCGCGGCCGGTCGATGATTTCGTCGACGATGCCGTATTCCTTGGCCTGTTGCGCGTTCATGATAAAGTCGCGTTCGACATCCCGCTCAATACGATCCAGAGGCTGATCGGTGTGCCGGGCGATCAGGTTGTTGGTAATCTCGCGGATGCGCAGAATCTCGCGGGCATGGATGTCGATGTCCGTGGCCTGGCCGCTCAATCCACCCATCGACGGCTGATGAATGAGAATACGCGAGTTAGGCAGGGCAAAGCGCTTGCCCTTGGCGCCCGCCAGCAGCAGAAACGCGCCCATCGAGGCCGCCTGGCCGATGCAGATCGTCTCCACCTTATTCTTGATGAACTGCATGGTGTCGTAGATGGCCAGGCCCGCAGTGATCGAGCCGCCGGGCGAATTGATATAGAGATGGACATCCTTCTCCGGATCTTCGCCTGAGAGGAAGAGCATCTGCGCCACAATCAGGTTCGCCACCTGATCGTCGATGGGGGTACCCAGAAAGATAATGTTGTCGCGAAGCAGACGGGAGTAAATGTCGTAGGCGCGCTCGCCCCGGCTCGTCTGTTCAACCACCATGGGAACCAATGCCATTGGATCTTTTACCCTCTCGCTGGGGACTCTCGCTTTCAGTCCCCTTTGTACTCGTTCGATTCCGCACAGTCTGTGTCGGATCGCACTAGAATTATCATCCCATTGCCCACTTTACTATTTGACCTGTGCAGGCAGCCGCTCATACATCACGCTTGCAGTCTTTTCGCGCCGCAATTGCTCCCGGATTCTGACCAGCCCGCCGTCGGCCGCCAGACGCGCCTTCAAAGCGTCGATCGGCTCCCTGGACTGGAGTGCGGCAATTTGCATCTCCCGATCCATCTCCTCGTCGCTGATGGTGATGTTCTCTTCGGTGGCGATGCGGTCGAGCAGGATGTTGGTCCTTACCTCAGCCATGGCGCCGTCGCGTTGGGCGGTACGCAGGCGGGCGAAGTCCAGCTTCCGCATCTGATCCGTATTCATTCCCTGGGCAGCCAGGGCGCGCAACCCGCGCTCCAGTCGCGTTTCAATCTGCTCCTGCACCAGCGACTCTGGAACCGCAAACGTGTAGCGTGCGGTAAGCGCGGCGAAGAGCCGGTCTTTGGTCTCGGCTTCCACGCTGCGGCGCAGGCGTGTCGTCATATGCTCGCGGACGCGGGTTTCCAACTCCGCCATGCTCTCGTATTGGCCAAGTTCCTTGGCAAAGTCGTCGTTCAACTCGGGCAGGATGCGCTTCTTGATCGCCTTGACTTCGACGTGATAGGCGACGGTCTTGCCCGCCAGCTTCGGCTCGGCGTAATCGGCCGGATAGATGACCTCGGCCTTCAGTTCCTGGCCTGGTTTGGCCCCGCGCAAAGCGGTGTTGAAAGCATCCATCGTATCCTTGCCGCCCACTTCGACCAGGGTGTCTTCGCCGGCGATTACCGGGGCCCCCGCGGACAGGCCTTCGTCCGTGGGGTGGTCAATTGGAGCAGCCTGCTCGTCGCCCTCGACCTGACCGCTATAGGTGATCTGTGCCCAATCGCCGTCTGCCAGGGCGCGGTCATCCTCGACCGGCTCCATGGTGGCATGAGCGGCACGCAGACGCTCGAGCTCGCGCACTAAATCCTCTTCGGCGACTTCGACTGCCGGTTTCTCGACGGTGACCGACTGATAGCCTTCGATGGAAAAATCGGGAACGAACTCAAAGACCGCCTTAACGTGCAGCGGCTCACCGTCCTCGACTGTCAGCTCGGTCACACGAGGTTCACTCACGGGCTTAACGCCCAACTCGACGACCGCTTTATTGAATCGCGCAGGCAGTAGCCCCTCAATCACCTCTTTACGAATGCCTTCGGCAAAGCGCCGCCGGATCACTGTCTCCGGCACTTTGCCGGCGCGAAAGCCGGGAATTTTGGCGTACTTTCTGTAGTTGCCCGTGACCTCCCGATAGGCCTTTGAGACTTCTTCGGCAGGAACGTCGAGCACCAGTTCGCGGGTGCACTCGGGGTTGAGGACCGGGCCATGCTGATGGTCATGACCATCGTGATCGTGGCCTTCGTGGTCATGACCATCGTGATCGTGGCCCTCTTCGTGACTGAGGGGCGCCGCCTCGGTAGATTCGGGTTGGGGGATGTTCTCGACGGTGTCTGTAGAACTCAAGGTGTCGCCTTCCGGGCGCAATGCGCCGAACAATCTTTTAAAGATAGGCACAAAAATCCCATTTTTTCAGGCCGCAATCTGTACTACGTAACTGGTCCGAACGCTCAAGCGTGCGACAGGTTGCTGTCTTTGGCTCCGATCTGGACCAAACCAGCACCGTGCGCCCAAGGAATGCCCAGGGGATGCCCTCGTTCCATGGTAAGTGGGTTTGCCGGGTGGGTCAAACGAGAAGCGGCCTTGGTGAAGGCCTGGAGCCCAACCGAGAACTTTTTTGGTAAGAGACGGTCTTCGAGTTCAGGATTTGAACTGGCTGCGGTGCCCGTATCTGGAGCCCCACGGATCCTCCTGGCATCCGTCAAGGGCCTTCAGGCACACTATCCCGTTGTTCCCAGCGCTTCTTGAAAGTGATAAACCACCCCGGCCGGCGCGCATTTCAACTCGGACATCTTCTGCCAGCAGGGCTCCCGCAGTTCGCGGAAGGAGACCAGCGTCTCCTTGATGGCCGAGATCGGCTCCCCGGTAAGCAGGGCAAAGAAGATCGAGCCAATCGACCCGGCTTTCTTGTAACCCTCTGCTTCCATCGCTGCCGCGTAAGCCTTGGTCAGCTTGTCGAAATCTTTCATCGCCGCTGCCATTGCCCTTTTTCGTTGAAGTTCGCCCTCAGCAAGGAATATCCCCGGCGCCTTATCGCGCTTCCATTCCAGGAGATTGTCGAGGGCCGTTCTGAAGGCCGGCGTCTGACGCAATTTGACCAGATTCTCGAGCGGCGTATCCGGGTCGGGAACAGGAAGCTTCTGCATGATCTCGATGGTCATGGCGTCTTCGATCTCACCCAACGTGCGGCACGACTCCGCGAAGAGATGAGGCGCGCCGAAGACCGGAACCGCTTGCACTTCCGGGGAGTCGAATTGATCGACCAGCATCAGGCGCGTGTCGAGGTAAGCGTCGCGATTCAGCTTTGTTGACAAGGCCTGGGCCAGAATCGACGTGCGCCACAGGTCAAACTCCGCGGACTTCCACTCAAAGGGTTCTGCCGCCTCTTTTTCTCGCAGATAGGTGACTTCAGCTCGCAGTTGATCCAACTCCTCTTGGCTCTGATCGCCAATCGGAGCTGGCGGCAAAGGCACCACGATGCGGTCAAATAGAGCCAGCGCCTGACGGTAAAGCGGTTTGCGATGATCGATGATGGAACACGTTGCCCATGTCTCCATGCTCAACCTCCTTGTCATTGCAGATTTGAAACGCCGGTCGTCGAAAATCGACGCCGCGCGCCCTGAGAGAGCAGTTGGCCGACCTTGCGGCCAAACCTGCTCGACTCGCCGAGAGCCGGCCGAGCATCTGACGCCGGCAGCCTGGAGCAACCTGGAATCGTTCGGAAGATGGGAGTGCAGAGATCGCCTTGTCCAGGGCGGCTTTGACATCCGGGGAAAGCCCTGGCGGACCCCGTCTCTGGCCACTGATTGTACACAGGAATCGCTTCACGCTGCACGACATTTTTTTGCGTGCGTATTGATGCCAGAATTTGCCAGACTTTATCCGGGGTATAACCCGAATCTGGATCCTAGAGGTCAGACTCCAACGGCTTGCGCACGTAGGGCAGGAAGCGGGGATGGGCCGCGCCGCATCGGGCGTAGAACGCGCGCGCTTCATTCAGGCTGAGTTCGCCGTTCACCGTCAGGCGGATGTCTGCGGCATCGGCGTCTTCCTGCCCGTCGTCCTCCCACCAGCAGACGGGGCAGAGAGCCAGCGCGCCGGGCGCCTCCAGCGTCTTCAAGCCACAACACGGGCAGCGAAAGCGAGTGTCCAATCTTTCCCCCATGGTGATGGACGAAAGACCGGTCTGGGAGTTTACACGCGAGAGCTCTCAGCGTTTGTTTTCAAGAGTTGTCCCGAGCATTGCCTCTGCCCGTTCAGAGGTCTTTGGACATGCGGATGAAATGGCATTTCACGCCGGGCTTGAGCGTACGGTGAAGTCCATTCTGCTGGGTACCGGTTTCGACGTAACCGTGGCGGCGATAAATGGGCGGCAGCTCAGTGCGCAGATTGAGAACGAGAATATCGACGGCCACACATCCATGGCTGCGCAGATGTTCTTCGGCCGCCTCCATAATGCTGCCGCCCAGGCCCCCGCGCTGGCGCGCTGGATCGACAGTCAGCATCCCCATATAGCCGCGCTCGCCGCACACCTCGGTGTAAACGCAGCCGATGAGCTGCCCCTCGCCGTCTTCAGCAGCAAGAAGTTCACCTTTGCGCATCATGGCAGCCAGGTCTTCATCATCCGTGCGGTTGCCCTCAAGGAAGGTCTCGATGGAAAAGGCGGAGTTGATGAGCGGGATCAAACGGCTTCGGTCGGCATCGGTGGCCAAACGAACCAGGAGGGTTGTTTCGATCTTGGAGGTGGAGCTTGTGCTGTGGGTCATGGGATTCAAAAATGTCGAATGTGTGGGATGCAATCAGCCTGACTCTGCCCTATAGCCATTCTAGAGCCTCGCACAAGGGGAGCTCCGCCAGCTCACTTGGGACGGATGGTCTCTGGAGAACTCTCGGACATCATGACCGGCGGCGTAATCCAGTATTGAAGGAAGACGAGGCTCAGAAACCGGTCGAATTTGTATCCAACTTCGGCAAGGCAGCCTACACGCTGGAATCCGAAACGTTCAAGGTAGCGAAGGGAAGCCGTATTTTCCGAGTCCACTCCCGCGATCATCGTGTGCTTACCCAATGCCGCTGCCCGCTCCACCAGAGCCTTCAGCAGTTGCGTGCCAAGTCCCCGGCCGCGCCACTCCGAGTGGATATGAACCGTGCCTTCCACCGTAAATCGATAGCCGGGCCGGGGCCGAAAATCTCCAAAACTGGCGAAGCCGGCGACCTTGTCGCCCTCGGCCGCCACAAGAACCGGATACCCCTGCGCCACCCGCTCCTTCCACCAGGCAAGCCTTTCTTCCCGGGTTGTCGGATGGTCGATGTAGATTGCGGTCGAGTGAGTCAGGACTTCGTTATAGATCGCCGTGATCTGATCAAGGTCTGCGTCGACGGCATCTCTGATCTGCATATTCGCCTCGGATGTGCTGCGCCTCGTTCAGAGGAATGTTTCAAGACATAGACTTGCCGATTCACTCAGAAGTCTCTGCGCATTGACTCCCAGGAACCCCGCGCCGTAGGCTCTAATCTATGGAATTCAAGGTGGTCGAGCTCGAAAAAGAACCCATCGATTTTGACCTGCAAATGGCTCCCGGCGCGGTCGACCTTGGCGCGGAGGCCGAGCAGCGCGGGCTGTTGGCTGCCTCTGGCCGGGCTGAGGTGATCCACGAGCATCGCGGACCCAAGGATATTGTGGCCGACATCCGGCTCCGGGGCCACTTCGCGGGCAGCTTCCAGGTTCCATGCGCCCGCTGCGTCGAGCCGGTCGAGATTCCGCTGGCTGCCGACTACGACCTCATCTTTCGCCCCGCGGCGGCGGATGCAGAGGCTACGGAACGCTCCATTACTGCACCGGAAACCGAAATCGGTTATTATCAAAAGGACAGTCTTGTGCTTGAGGATGTGCTGCGTGAGCAGGTGCTTTTGTCCCTGCCGGTCAGGACGCTTTGCAAGCCCGACTGCAAGGGACTTTGCCCGCGCTGCGGAGTAAACCGCAACGGCCAGGCCTGCTCCTGCGAAGTGGGTCCGAGCGACCCCCGTTGGGAAGCGCTGGCAGGCCTTCGCGGCCGGATCGAGTCCAAGGATAACAGCCCCCAAAGAAATTGAGGGTGCTCCGCCCGCGCCGCAAGGCAGTTAGGGTTCCGTGTGGCCTGAAGCCGGCCGGGACTGGGTCTAAAGCGGGCTGAGAGACGAAAGGAATTCTAGTCATGCCGAATCCGAAGAGGCGCCACTCAACGCGCCGTACCGCACTTCGCCGCTCACACGACTTTTTGACGGCTGTTGGGGTTTCCGAGTGCCCCAACTGCCACGAGAAGAAGCTGCCTCATCGCGCCTGCCCCAAATGCGGCGAGTACAAGGGCCGCGCCGTGGTTGATGTAAAAGAAGCAGCCAAGTAAATTTCTGTGCCTGTGCTCATCGACATTGCGCTTGATGCTGTAGGCACCGACAAGGCTCCAGAGCCGGAGATTCGCGGCGCGATTCTCGCCTGCCGCGCGCTGCCTGTGCGGGTCCATTTGATTGGGCCGGAGGCGGAGTTGCGCGATCTTCTGGACGAGCACCTCGAAAACGAAGACCTGCCCATCGTCATCCACCATGCTTCCGAACGGATCGGGATGGAGGAGAAGGCGGCGCACGCGGTACGCACCAAGAAGGACAGCTCGATCCGCGTAGGTCTGAAGCTGGTGCGCGAGGGCACGGCTTCCGGCTTTGTGACCGCTGGCAATACCGGCGCAGCGATGGCTACGGCCAAGATGGTGCTGGGCGCGCTGCCCGGCGTAGATCGTCCGGCTCTGGCGACGCCGATGCCCAGCTCGACCGGAAATCCGTGCGTGCTCCTGGATGTGGGAGCAAATGTGGACTGCAAGGCACAGAACCTTGCGCAGTTCGCCCAGGTCCCCGTCATAGCCTTGCGCGACCCGGCGTTTGGCTTCGGCCTCAATTTGCTGGTGACGCTTGGAAAAGCGCGCAATCACGCTAGCCGGGACGTTCTTGATCTCGAAATTGCGGGCGTTGTTCTCGATTTCATAGCCAAGCGAACGAA
>CAYTJN010000190.1:0-7658 GCA_964438125.1 uncultured Occallatibacter sp. | reverse complement strand
ATCTTCGATCTTTCCGGAATGCCCTTTGGCTGTCTCTTGAGCACGACGTGCTCAATACCGCCAAGGCCGCCGCATATTCGGGAATGCTGGCGCTTTTCCCGGCGCTGGTCGTGCTAACCGCGCTGCTCGCGCAGGTGCCGGAGGGAAAGTCACTGGTGGGCGAAGTGCGCAGCTCATTCGAGCAGGTTCTGCCCGCCGACTCGATGTCTTTGTTGCAATCGGCGATGCAAGCCCGCCGGGTGCACTCCGCGCAACTGATCCTCTCTGCCGCCAGCCTTTCGGTATTTGCAAGCCTCGGCGTGATGCTTTCATTAATGGATGGCTTCCGGAGGGCTTACCGGCAGCCGCGCGGCAATTGGGGATTTTGGCAGCGGCGTTTCAGAGCATTGCTGCTGGTACCCATCGTAATCGTTCCTTTGTGGCTGGCCACCTTGATGCTGGTCTTCGGCCACCAAATCGAGGCATGGATGGTTGCCAACGCCGGCCACGAAATGAGGCACGTGGTTCTCTTCTTCTGGCGGATGGTGCGCTGGGCCATTGCGCTGAGCACCTGCGTGACGGTCCTTGGCGCCTTGTATCACTTCGGCACCAGGCGCAAAGAGCACTGGGCCTGGGTCGGGCCGGGCGCACTAGCCGCGACCCTGGTATGGTTCCCGGTCACGCTGGCCTTCGGCTGGTACGTGACACGGATCGCCGACTACACGATGTTCTATGGCTCCTTTGGCGCCGGCGTGGCCACGCTGGTATGGCTCTATATCAGCTCATTCAGCGCGCTGCTTGGAGCGGAGCTGAATGGGGTCCTCTTTCGGGAACGCCAGGAGCAAGCCGGCGTTTTGGCAAGCCCAGATCCGGATTACACAACCCAATGACCGTATTCTGTTGTGGCCTACTTTGCCACTAACTGGCGCAGAACATATTGCAAAATGCCTCCATGCTCGAAATACTCAATTTCCTGCGGCGTGTCGATGCGAATCAGTGTGGTGAACTGTTTAACAGCACCATCTGCGGCTGTGGTCTTCACCGTCAACGTTTTGCCCGATGCGAAGCGGCTCGCGAGAAGCGCGGCGAGACCTGCAAAGTCGTATACCTCTTCGCCAGTTAGGCCGAGTGATTCAACATTTTGGCCGGCCTCGAACTGCAGAGGCAAGATGCCCGTGCCCACAAGATTTGACCGGTGAATACGCTCGAAGCTTTCGGCGATGACGGCGCGCACTCCCAGCAGTTTCGGACCCTTGGCCGCCCAGTCGCGCGAGCTGCCTGACCCATATTCCTTTCCAGCCAGAATAATCAGCGGCACCCCGCGCTGGGCGTACCTGACGCTGGCGTCGAAGATCGAGATAGCCTCATTGTCAGGGAGCAGACGAGTTACACCACCTTCAGTGCCCGGAGCTAGTTTGTTGCGGAGACGCACATTGGCGAATGTGCCGCGGACCATGACTTCATGGTTGCCACGGCGGGAACCATAGCTATTGAAGTCGGCGGTTTTAACGCCATGATCGGCGAGATATTTGCCGGCCGGTCCGTTGGCCTTGATGTTGCCTGCTGGAGAAATATGATCGGTCGTTACCGAGTCACCCAGGACGGCCAACACACGCGCGCCCATGATGTCGATAACTGGCGCTGGAACTGGAGTTATCCCGTCAAAATATGGGGCTTTCCGGATGTAAGTCGAATCCGGCTCCCATTGGTAAACATCGCCCGTGGGAAACTTGAGGCCTTGCCAGTTGGCATCCCCGTCTGAAACCGTCGCGTATTCCTTGCGGAAGCCTTCGCTGGACAAACCTTTTTCAATGGCTTCGGCAACCTCCGCTTGTGTAGGCCAGATATCTTTGAGATACACCGGCTGACCGCTCTGATCCAAACCTAGCGGATCTATTTCAAAGTTATGTCCGATGCGCCCGGCTAACGCGTAAGCCACCACCAGCGGAGGACTCATCAGATAGTTAGCTCGCACGTCCACGTTGACTCGGCCCTCGAAGTTGCGGTTACCGCTCAAGACGCTGACGGCGACCAGGCCGTGTTCGTCAATACTCTTTGACACGTCAGTGGGCAACGGGCCGGAGTTGCCGATGCAAGTGGTGCAGCCATACCCCACAACGTTAAAACGTAACTTTTCAAGGTAGGGCAGTAAACCCGCCTTCGCGTAATAGTCGGTGACTACGCGCGATCCTGGAGCGAGGGAGGTCTTCACCCACGGCGGCACAGTGAGGCCCTTTTCGACCGCTTTTTTTGCCAGAATTCCCGCCGCCATCATCACGGATGGATTTGAAGTATTGGTGCAACTGGTGATGGCCGCAATGACTATCGAGCCGTGATCCAGATATGTATCCGGATCGACGTTGAAACGCTCTTTCACGGTCGTTACAACCTTGAGAGATCGATCATCCTGAGCGATCAAAGCGCCAACTGAAGAACTCGAAAGTGCCGTGTTTTTTTGTTTCGCTACCGCTGAATCTGTAAAAGGCTCGCGTCGCCAGGTTGCCGCCGTGCGTGTACCGAGCGGCTTGGCGGAGGGCGCAAGCAAATTAGATAGTTGTTGCGCGAAACTTGCAGCGGCATCTTTCAGCAGCACGCGGTCTTGCGGACGCTTCGGTCCAGCCACGCTTGGCTCGACCGTTGCAAGATCGAGTTCCAAGGTCTGGGTATATTCAGCCTCAGGCGTGCTGGCACTATGAAATAACTCTTGCTCTTTGTAATAAGCTTCGACCAGTGCGATCTGTTCCTCGCTGCGCCCGGTGAGTCGCAGGTAGCGTAGCGTCTCAGCGTCGACTGGGAAGATGCCGCAGGTGGCGCCGTACTCGGGAGCCATGTTGCTGATGGTCGCTCGGTCGGCCAGGGCCAACTCCGCCACTCCGGGCCCGAAGAATTCTACAAATTTACCGACGACGCCTAGTTTACGCAGCGCTTGAGTTACGGTCAGCACCAAGTCGGTGGCCGTCGTACCTTCTTTCAGTTCGCCGGTGAGCCTGAAGCCAACGACCTGAGGGATCAGCATGGAAACAGGCTGTCCCAGCATCGCCGCCTCCGCCTCGATACCACCGACGCCCCATCCAAGCACGCCGAGGCCGTTAATCATCGTTGTGTGCGAGTCGGTGCCGACCAATGTGTCAGGGTAAGCAAACGACTCGCCGCCAAGCTCCGTGGTGAAGACTACGCGGGCCAGGTATTCGAGATTCACCTGGTGACAGATGCCCATACCCGGCGGCACCGCGCTGAAATTGCGAAATGCCGTCTGGCCCCATTTGAGAAACGCGTAGCGCTCACGATTCCGCTGGAACTCCAGCAAAGTATTGGCGGCAAGAGCGCCGGCTGCGCCGAATTCGTCGACCTGAACGGAATGATCAATAACCAGTTCGGCCGGGGCCAGCGGATTGACTCGCTCCGGATCGCCGCCGAGTGTCCGGATGGCATCGCGCATTGCGGCTAGATCGACCACAGCGGGCACGCCGGTGAAGTCCTGCATCAGAACACGAGCGGGCATGTAGGCGATCTCAAGACTGGGCTCGGCTTTGGCGTCCCACTTAGCGAGGAACTCGATGTCGCCGGCCAAAACATTTACGCCATCCTCGCGGCGCAAGAGGTTTTCGAGCAGAATCCTTAGGCTGAAAGGAAGGCGGTTGATGTTGAAGCCGCGCGTGGCAAGTGCAGGAAGACTGAAGATTGTAAAGCTGCGGTCGCCAGATGTAAGGGTAGTCCGGCTGGCAAAGCTATTCATCATGGGAAGCCTCTCTAGTCCGCGCAAAGGCGGATATGCTCAGAAGGATCGAGATGGAATCCGATGGGAAGTAGTGCCTCAACTGCCAATTAGGAGAGCTTCGACACCAGGCATCATCGGGAAATAAGAAACCTTTAAGGGGAAGGGGTGTCGCCCACGGTCGGGCCGTCTGCGGCGAAAACGCTTCAGCAGGGGCATTTCCATTCGCGGGATGGCAGATCCGTGACGCATACAATACACCTGAATTCTAGCGCGAAACCAAGGGACGTGGTAGTGCGGTGCGAACCCGAGGGGCAAGATCCAGTTTCCTAAGGAAGACGTATCTACTCATCTTAAAGAAAAAACATTTTGCGAACCTCGCAACTTACCGTGAACTGCTGTGTTCTCTCCGTGCAGGGGAAAAAGAAACATGAAAAGCGGCTTGGCGGTGGGGCCGGGTTGCGTTTTCATGGCGCCAGGTTTGAATTCCGGTCATCAGTCCTTCCAATAAGAACGCTCCAAGAATGAGAGGCATTTGATATGGTCACCCTTACACGGGGCAAGTGTTTGCCTATCGCATTGATTTCGCTGGCAGCCACCGCGCTGCTGATAGCAGGCTGCAACGGCGGATCCGCCGCAACGGCTCCAACCAATCCGACAACTCAGGCCGCAACGGGTTCTTCGTTTGTGGTGGGCACTGATGCGCCCATGGCGAGCGTCGTCTCGTTTACGGTGCCAATCGAAAACCTCTGCGGAGTCACGACCAACTCTACCACCGGTCTTTCAGCGTGCGTACCTTTGATCAGTGGAACGCCTTCAGTGGATTTCGCACGGTTCAATGGACTTCAAACTCTGTTGGATATGAACGACATTCAGGCAGGCACGTACACCCAGATTCAGATTACTCTGGGCGCGGCTACGATCGGTTATCTGGACACGACGCAAACTCCGCCAGCTATCCAAACCGAGGCGGCAACTTATGACTCAGCCTGTACCTCGACGACATCATGCACTTACACGGCTACTCTAACTACGCCGCTGGTGGTCGCAGCGTCAAGTGCGCCGGTCGGGCTGCGAGTAGACTTCGATCTGCACAAGTCCATTGGGGTTGACGGAAGCGGCAACATCACGGGCACCGTGACTCCAACCTTTGACGTCAAGACGGTGGGGCCGAGCGATGCCGGCGCCTATATCGACACGTTCATTGCGAGTGTGGTCAGCGTGAACACCACCGGGCAGTCTTTCGTTATCCAGGGACCGCATGGGCGACAGTTCACCATTAATATCACCGGCACGACGCAGTGGGAAAATGGCGAGAGCATAAGTTCGCTGGTGGCGGGAAGCAGCATCGTGGAAATCTCCGGCGTGCTCGACAAGGCCGACGCTACGCTGGATGCCGATGATGTGGCGATCCTATCTCAAGATGGCTTCTATGCGGGTGGTCAAGTAACATATGTAACGCCGCCAACGACGGGAACAGCGGCACCCAACTTCGACCTCTATGTTCGCGGCCTGCTACCCACTACGACCGGGCTCACACTGGGGCAGATTGCCACGATCGATCTGAGCACCGACCCGAAGTTCTTTATTCGCTGGATGCACAATCCACTGACCGAACTGCTATTCAATCCGAGTTCGCTATTACCGGGTCAGCACGTCTCAGTGGGCGGCCCGGCGAGCGGTGCGTCGAGTGCAAGCGATGTGACCGTGAAGCGGGTCGTACTGCGAGACTGGGGATTCAATGGCACGGTCACCGCGACCAGCGTGACCGCTCCTACCACGTTGACCGGCGTCAACGCGTTTCAGATGAACATCACTGGCTTTGCCGGCGTTCTGGTGCCGCAGACAGTGACGGTTTATGTTGTGTCCGATTCCCTCTGGCGGTACGGTTTGACTGCCCAAAGCGATCTGACGGTGGGCGAAAATGTGCGCGTAGTTGGCCTGCTGCTCAATGTCAACGGTCAACCCGTGCTGGTAGGGCACTATGTGGATGAGCTCGATTGAACCGAGCAATCTGAATAACCAAAGCGCCGGAACCCGTATCAATCGGCTCCGGCGCTTTCTTGCTATCCATTCCTATTCAGGGATTTCGCGGCACCTTAGATAATCCCTTCATGCCCCTCTTGTTTTCGGTTCTATTACAACAGAATGGAAACATAAACCTGAAACTATACCTTCAAATCTCCCGCTCAAACGCCGAGCGGCCCCACGCCTTATTCCGTGGAGCCGCTCGGGTGCATCGGTGGTCCGCCAGTCCAGAGCGGTGTAGCTTAACCGTTGCTTTCCTTGGACTCGATCCTCATGCCATAGAAAGATCTGTGCACGAAGAACATCGACACCAGGAAGAATACGACGGTCAGCACATGAACCAGCATCGCGTTGCTGACAGTCATCTTGACGGCCAACTCGACGGCCAGTAATCCGAACAGGGTCGTGAACTTGATGATCGGATTCATGGCCACCGATGAGGTGTCTTTGAAAGGATCGCCAACGGTGTCGCCGATCACGGTTGCATCGTGTAGAGGTGTGCCCTTCATCTTGAGATCCACCTCGACAACCTTCTTGGCATTGTCCCAGGCGCCGCCTGCATTGGCCATGAAGATCGCCTCGTAGAGGCCGAAGATCGCAATCGAGAACAAGTAGCCGACAAACAGGAACGGCTCCATGAACGCAAATGAGAGGGTGGCGAAGAAGACGGCCAGGAAGATATTGAACATACCCTTCTGAGCGTACTTAGTGCAGATCTCGACCACTTTCTTGCTGTCCTCAACCGAGGCCTTTTCCACGTTTTCCAGCTTGATGTTCTTCTTGATGAACTCAACCGCGCGGTAAGCGCCGGTGGTCACGGCCTGCATGGATGCGCCGGCGAACCAGAAGATCACCGCGCCGCCGCAGATCAGCCCAAGCATGAAGGGCGCGTGAAGCAGAGAAAGCTTATCGACGTTTATGGTTAGTCCGTTGGTCAGGGCCATGATGATCGAGAAGGTCATCGTGGTTGCGCCCACAACGGCCGTTCCAATCAGCACCGGCTTGGCCGTTGCCTTGAAGGTATTGCCGGCTCCATCATTGGCTTCCAACAAGTACTTGGCGCGCTCGAACTTGGCGTCGATGCCGAAGTCCTTCTTCAACTCGGCTTCGATTCCAGGAATGGTTTCGATCAGAGATAACTCGTAGACAGACTGCGCATTGTCGGTCACCGGGCCGTAAGAGTCCACGGCGATCGTGACCGGTCCCATACCAAGGAAGCCGAAGGCGACCAGGCCAAAGGCGAAGACGGCGGGAGCGAGCATGATGAGATCCATCGACCCACCGACCATGCTGAAGTAGTAGCCCAGTCCCATGAGAGCGACCATGCTCAAACCCAGCCAATAGGCTGACATATTGCCGGCCACCAAGCCGGAGAGGATGCCGAGAGAAGCTCCACCTTCCTTGGCGGAGGTGACAACTTCCTGCACGTGGGCCGAATTGGTGGAGGTGAAGACCTTCACTAACTCTGGAATCAGAGCGCCCGCCAAAGTTCCGCAAGAGATGATCGAAGCCAGCTTCCACCATAGTGTTGGATCGCCAGCAAGGTTCGGGAGCATCAGGTATGTGACGATGTAAGTGAGGATGATGGAAACGACGGAGGTGATCCAGACCAGCGAGGTCAAGGGCGCTTCAAAGTCCATCTCGTCGGAGTTGGCGTATTTCATCTTGGCGATCAAGCCATTGAGGAAGTAAGCCCCGGAGCTGGACAACAGCATGGCCACGCGCATGACGAAGATCCAGACCAGCAGTTCAGCCTGCGTCGCGGGGCTTTTGACGGCTAGCAGAATGAAGGTAATCAGAGCTACGCCGGTGACGCCATAGGTCTCAAAACCGTCAGCCGAGGGTCCAACCGAGTCGCCCGCGTTGTCGCCAGTGCAGTCCGCGATGACGCCAGGGTTGCGCGCATCGTCTTCCTTGATCTTGAAGACGATCTTCA
>CAYTJN010000189.1:0-7682 GCA_964438125.1 uncultured Occallatibacter sp. | reverse complement strand
AAGCTCTCCACTTCATTACTTTCAGTTGCTTTCACCGTCTCCCTCTTCTCGATGCAGCAGGTGCCAAAAACACAGTTGAGGCCGTACTGGAAATGACCCGCGCGCGACATCGGGCCAGGGTCTACGCCTACGTCCTGATGCCCGAGCACGTCCATTTACTCATGAACGAACCACCATCGATCCTCGTGGCCCAGTTTCTCAAGCCGTAAAGCAGATCGCTTCACGCAAATTGAGAGGCCGGCACGAGAAGTTCTGGCAGGAACGCTACTTTGATCGTAACGTCCATGGCGAAGAGCCTCGCTCCGAAGTGATCCGTTACATACACCGAAACCCAGTGAAGCGCGGATTGGTCGCATCTCCCGGCGACTACCTGTCGAGCAGTTTCAACCACTATTCGACCGGCCTTCAAGGAACGGTTGAAATCGAGTCGGAATGGACGGCGGGACTTCGCGGCCCACTCATCGCGATACGGCCGCGATGAATGGGGCATAGATTCTCATTTTGGCTAAGGATCGAAGAAGCTACAATCCATGCTCGGGCCACCTGCCCGATAGAGCCGCGATGAACGGGGGCACAGATTTTCTCTTGGCTATCGATCGAAGTAAATAAGTATTGATGCCTGAGCCAACTGCCCCACCAAGCGGACACCGCCCAATCCTAACCCCTAATCCCTAACCCCTACTTTTACCCCGACGGCGTAACTGCTGCGGTCACCGGTCGCGGCGCCATGGCTGTCCGGACCAACTCAGTTGGCCACACATACACCGCCAGCCGCCGAGAGTAGTGCAGCACCGGTTCCCGATCGGGCAGCTCGATGCCCATCGCAGCCGCAAGATCGTTCATCTCGATCTCCGCCTCGGCCTCTTCCAGCGTCCAGGAGGCCTGGTGCAGGTTGGCCCTCACCGGCTCTCCAAACCGGTTACAGGAAAACAGGCAGGAGCGCTCCATCAGAAAATGCTCAAGTGTGCCGGGCCGGCTCTCAGCCAGCTTTTGCGATGGACCCAGGCCCCGGTAGCGCGCCTTGAAGAGCACCTGCTGGCCGGCAAGCCTTCTTCGGCTATAGAACGAAAACTCCCGCTCCGACCGCTGCTCCATACTCATCTCGGCCCAGTGGTAGGGCAAGTGGAAGAACATGCGCCCCAGAGCCACCGCCATCAGGTTGCTGGAATCGAGCGACAGGCAATAGACCCCGCGCGTCTCCGTGCGCTCTTCTCGCACATAGGTGCGCAAACTCAGGTCGGGAAAGCTCTGCGCCCCTGGAATGAACGGTACGCCACGAATCTTGATCCGGTCCATCCAGAACGGCATCGCCCCCAGCCACGCCGTGCCCTGAAACATATCCACCTGCAGGCCATCAGGCACCAGCGGCGCAATCGAAGCAACCGGAACCGGCCAGTGCGCAAAGAGCAGGTCGTTCCATCGCTGCCTCAACAGCCAGCGGCCCGGGGGCAACAGCCGCGGCTTCTGCGATGTGCGAATCTGGTACTCCAGCATGGCCGATCGCTCCTGTCTTGCTTGTCCTGATTCCGGAAATCCCCTGGCCTGATCTTAATAGACGTAGCGTGCGGGTTCGGGGGTGCACATCACCGATCTGCCCTAATGTCGTATTCTGTTCGCGAGCCCTAAGCAATGTCCAGTAAATCTTTTATGCCCCCCGGCGCGTGTAACCAGACCGAAGTTTTCGCCGTCCACGGGGCCGATCCCGAGGTTCTGGCTTACGCCATGGCCAAGTACTCCCGCTCGGCGCTCTCCATGCGCGAATCGCTGGCCGAGATCAGCCGCCAGAAAGCCGAGCAGTTTCTCAACACCTTTTATTTTCAATACGGGCACCGGTCCATTGCCGACCTGGCCCACATCGCCTTCGCGGTGGAACGACTGAGCCTGCTGGCCGCTATTGTGTTGGTCGATGAACAGCGCTGGGACGGCCAGGAACGCTCGACACGCTATCAGAACTTCATCAAATCCGGCTGGTATCTGCCTGATTTTGGCCCAGATCTCGAGTCAGCGCAGCTTTATTCCAAGGCCGTCACGGACCTTTTTGATGCCTATCAGCGGACCACGGCGGCAGTTCTCGAGGCGCTGCGCCGCCGTGTTCCCTGCCCCGAAGCCATGAAGCCGGAAGCCTACGAGCGTACGCTCAAGGCCCGCGCCTTTGACGTCGCCCGCTACCTGCTTCCACTCGCCACCAATACCTCGCTAGGCCAGATCGTGAACGCGCGAACCCTGGAAACCCAGGTCTCGCGGCTGCTCTCGCACCCTGCCGCCGAGGTGCGCGATCTGGGAGTTAAGCTCCGCGAAGCCGCCACCGGTCCCGCCTGGAGCGTGAACGCTCAGGCCGGCGCCGCGCTGTTTGAAAAGATCGCCGCCACCGAACCAGCCTTGGCCGTTGAAGCCGCGAGCCTTCTGACCGCCGAGGTTCGCACCGCTCCCACGCTGGTCAAGTACGCCCAGGCCAACGACTACGAGCTCCAGACCCGAACCGAACTGACGCAGGCCGCTGCCGAACTACTTACTAACCTGCCTCACGCGGTGGCCCCGGTTGTCGATCTGGTTGAGCGAACGGAGACCCTCGAAGTCGAACTGGCTTCCACGCTCCTCTACTCCGTCAGCCACCACTCCTACCGGCAAATTCGCGATTTAGTTGCAGTGCTCCCCGAGTCCCGTATCAACGAAATCATTGAGACCGGCCTGCGCCACCGCGGCAGCCACGACGAGGCTCTGCGCGCCTTCCACGCGGGAGCGGCTCTCCGCTTCGACATTCTCATGGACATCGGCGGCTTCCGTGACATGCACCGCCACCGCCGCTGCACGCAGATCATTCAGCCCTTCACAGCGCTCCATGGTTATGAGACGCCGTCTTGCGGCGATCTCGGCCCCGAGGTGAACATCCTCGCCGAAGCCGGCGTGCTGGCCGATTTCCAATCCGCCGTTGAGCAGGCCCATGCCGCCAGTGCCCAAATCGCAGCCAGCCACGCGCCCGAAGCCGCTCAATCGGCCCTCTATCTGTTGCCGCTGGCCACTCGCATCCGCTCGCTCTTCAAAATGGACTTTGCCGAAGCCCAATACATCATTGAACTTCGCTCCGGCCCAGCCGGTCACTTCAGCTACCGCCGCGTCGCCTGGGAGATGTACCTGGCCCTCAAGCGCCAGCACCCGGCTCTCGCGCACCACATTCGCGTGACTGATTTCACCCAACCCATTGACCTGCTCAAGCGGTAGCGGCGCAAAGAACCCTAATCCAGCATCGATCACATCATCCACCCAGCACCCGCGCCTTTTTACTGGCGCGGACATGCCGGAGGAGGTTAGCCCCACCGCAGGTGGTTAGCCCCACCGCAGGTGGCCCTGCCGCAGGTGGCTGGCCCCACCGGAGGTGGCTGCTAGAATCACTTCGGAGCAACAATGAGCGTAAGTGCACTTTATCCCGGCACCTTCGACCCGCCGACCAACGGGCATATCGACCTCATCCAGCGCGGGGCAAAACTCTTTGAACACCTCACCGTCGCCATCCTCAACAATCCGGTCAAAGATCCCCTCTTCACCGTCGAAGAGCGCGTTGAGATGCTCAAAGAATCGACTGCCTCCCTGACCAATGTTTCCGTGGCCACCTTTGACGGCCTCATGGTTGAGTTTGCACGCAGGCAAGGCGCCAAGGCTGTCTTGCGCGGCATCCGAGCGATCTCCGATTACGAGTATGAATTTCAGATGGCCCTGATGAATCGCCGACTAGCTCCGGAGATCGAGACCGTCTTCCTGCAACCCGCCGGTCGATACTCATTCGTAAGTTCGCGCATGTTGAAAGAGGTGTTCGCATTCGGCGGCGATGTCAGCGGCCTGGTTCCCCCCAACGTCTTAAAACGCCTGCGCGCGCGCATGGCTGCGAGTTAGCGCGGTCAGTTTGTCCTGAATATTTTTGCACCATACGACTTCATCTTTAGAACAAGCTACATGCACCTCAGCGCCAGCATTAGAATGCATCCTTCTCGATCGACTTATGCCCTAGCCCCGACATACTCTTTGAATTCCGAAGTAGTCGCTTAATTTATTTTCTGCTACTATATCTCCATTCTGCCCCTGACGCCCAGAATCTCCATTCTCCGTCCTGAGAAGGATTGGAGCTGAGATCAGCCCCTCGTGCGAGTTGGAGTTGAATCCTAGGATCGGCACTTATACCTGGGACAGGTGAGCCTCGCTTTCAAAGGAGTTCGCATGACTATATTTAAATCAGTTCGATCGCAACGGCGTGCGCCGATTTTGTACCTCCTCGCGGCATTGACCTGGGCCCTTGTTGCCCTTCCTGCGAATGCGGAAGCAGACGATATTGTCAAAGCAGTCAACGAGGGGCATCTTTCCGCAGTTAGAGCATTATTCAATAAAGGCGCGGATGCCAATAGCACCAATAACTCCGGCACAACTCTATTGATGATTGCCGCATTTCGCGGGCGGCTCGACATTGTGAAATACCTGCTCGAAAGAGGAGCCAAGGTGAACGCGTCAAGAGCCGACGGCGCTACCCCACTGATCGCGGCCGCTGAGCAGGGGGATGTTCCTGTCTTGCAAGCATTGCTCGACGACGATGCCGATGTTGGTGCCAGAGTGAACGACGGTTCGACAGCTTTGATTCTTGTTGCGGAGAGAGGCAACGTTGATAGTCTTCGCGCCCTGATTGCAAAAGGGGCGGACGTCAATGCGGCGAAGAACAACGGAACGACCGCGCTGATGGAGGCCGCATATTCTGGCCATCTGAATATCGTTCAGGCGCTGCTGGCCGCGGGGGCCAACGTAAACCTCAAGGACAGCACCAGGTTGACTGCGTTGCAGGCAGCGGCTGAAAGCGAACACATCGACATCATGCAAATCCTTGTCGCCCACGGCGCAGACCTCGAAGCCAAGATCAACGATGCCGGCGAGACCGCTCTGATTGTGGCAGCCAAACAAGGTCGCATTGAAGTGATGAAAGCCCTGCTTGCCATGGGGGCAAATCCGAATGCCCGCAGAACAAACGGCGCCACCGCGCTCATGCTGGTTTCATTCAGCGGCGATCTCGAATCTGTTCAGGCGCTGGTAGCCAACAAAGCGGACGTTAATGCCGGGCTGGAAAATGGCATGACGTCGCTGAGCGGCGCCTCGGAAAAAGGCCACCTGGATGTGGTTCGATTTCTTATTGCAAAAGGCGCCGAGGTGGATGCGGAAGAAAACGACGGCCGCACCCCTTTGATGGCCGCGGTTGAAAAGGGCCATATCGACGTAGTCGAAGCCCTCTTGGATGAAGGCGCCGACGTGAATGCGAAAAAGAAAAACGGCGCTACCGCACTGATGAAAGCCGTGTTCCTTGATCGTCCGGAAATTGCGAAAGCGCTTCTCGCAAAGGGCGCGGAGGTGAACACAGTCGCGGAGAAAGGTTTGACCGCGCTGATTGCCGCCTCAATGAGCGACCGCGTCGATATGGAGATCGTGCACGCGCTCCTCGACAAGGGAGCCGATCCCAACGCCACGATGACCAATGGTTTGACGGCATTGATGTTCGCTGCAACCAAGGGAAATCTCACTCTTGTGCGAACGTTGCTCGCCAAGGGAGCCAACATCCATGCGAAGACGAGCGACGGCGACACCCCTCTGAAAATGGCGGATGGCCACCCGGATGTCGTCGCGCTCTTAGACCAGATTGGCACGCAATAAAGGCAGGCGCGGCGTTTCGCGGCTCGATTACTTGACATTTTCGAGCATGACCTCGATATCCAGGTGCCGCGTGCTGCCCGGCACATCCAGCGATCCAAGCATCACTGGCTTGCCCAGAGTCAGCAATGCAGTGTTCTGCAGTCTTGCCTGCCGAATCACCGGATCGCCACTTCCTACGTTTGATGGTTCCTCCGAGACGCCGGTCTGGTCCACCTCTGAATCCAACAACACACCAACAGAAAAATCTTTTGCACGCGCCAAAATCGTCAGCCCAACATCCTGATACTGAACTTGTGCCTGGGCCGGATTCTCTGGTTTGGCGGACCCTGTAACGATGGGAACCTTGCTCCCAAGCCTGATTCTCCCGTCTTTTCCCGGAGTGACAGTCAAGGAAGTATGCTGTGTCCCAACGTGCTTGCTGCCATCCATCTCCGTGAGCGTATAAGTCAGCCGATAAGTGGTCGGCGCTGTCTCAATCCTCGTTTCACTTGCCTTTGGTGTTGGCGCATCCGTCTGCGCAAAGACTCTGCAGCCACCGCAGCAGAGCATTAACGCGAATCCAAGAATTCCGCTGGTCAGTTTCATTCCGTTCCACCCTTTCACTTCATTGTTGAATTTCATTCCGAATCTCCCTTGCCGGATTGGCCGGCAAACTCCTGAAACTCCGCTTCGCTCTCGGCTTCCTGCATCGCACGAAGCTCCGGATTCAACATCGCCATGATTTGTGGATCGCCAAGATGAACGACACGAATCAGCAGCTTCTCTTGCTCCGTCAGAGGAGCCTCTGGCGCTGGATGGCTGGGAGCGCGCATCTCCGCTAGAAGCACCGCATCGGCCGCGCTCATTCTTCGCACTTTTCGTGCGGGCTCTGCCGACCTCACCCGCTTTCCAACTTGCGCCACCGGTGGATTCGGCGGCAGAGTTGCATTCTGGTCTGCTGTAGGTTTAGCCGGCGCATGAGTTAGAGGGGCAACCGCTTGTTGCGTGGCCTGCGTTGAATCACTCCCCTGCCGATGGATCAGCGTGGTCGTCATAAACAGCCCAACTACGATCACGCTCGCCATCGCAACTCCCCATGCCCATCTCGGAGCCGCAGGTTTATGCGCCTTCGCGCGCATTTCAAGCGACTCCAGAATGCGATCTTCGAAACCCAACGAGGCATCGGCGTCTCGCAATCCCGCCATTACTCTTTCGACAACTTCATCTGATTTCCTCATCGCTCGCCTCCTCGCGCCTCGAGCCGCTCGCGCAACCGGGCTCTCGCGCGAAACAGCAGTGCTCGAACCGCAGACTCGCTTCTTCTCAGCACCTCTGCCATCTCCGTCGTCCCCAGTTCCTCTATGGCGGAGAGCAAAAGAACGTGGCGCTCACTTCTGGGCAATCTCTCTATCTCACGCAAGACGGACCTCATGCGCTGCGCCTGATCCAGCCTCTCGTCGACAGGCAGGCCCTTTACGGCGAGGCTTTCCGCAAAGCTCTCGTCCATCTGCTCCGGTCGAATGCGCCGCCTGCGGTCGAGAGCCAGGTTCCAGGCAATGCGCACAAGCCATAGCCTCATATCGCGAATTTCGAGCAGCGACCGCCGGCGCTCGATCACCCGAACAAAGGCATCCTGCACCACATCCTCGGCCTCTGAACGGCTGCGCAAAACAGAGTGAGCCACGCGGAAGAGGAGCCGGGAGTAGTTCTCCACGAGAGCCGCGAGGTCAACATCCGCCTCAGCACGCTCCGTTGAAACCATGACCAGGCTGCCTCCCTGAATAGATTCCATAAGCCCCTTCTATTCAGACAGACGCCTCACCTTCGCATTAGCTCGACAATCTTCCGCGCGGCCTACTCGCGCTGTTTCATTCTTTGCAGATTATTTCCGCCGTCCTGCTAGCCTGAACTCATCCCCCTGTCCAATCTGTCAGGAGTGAGCCCGGTCCGTACCCCCCACGTCCCCCCCCCCACCCCCCCTCTTTCCTGTGAAACTGTGGAACTGTGAAGACTTCACAGAGACC
>CAYTJN010000188.1:0-7691 GCA_964438125.1 uncultured Occallatibacter sp. | reverse complement strand
CAGGTGGAACGCAGTATGAAATACAAGTGTTCGATGTGACCAATACATTGATCAACAGCGGACGTATTTACTCCTTCACTTATCCTTCAAGCTGCGGAACCAGTTGTACACCTGCATTCACACCCGTAACTTACACCACATCGCAATAACTCATCTGCTCAGTCCGGAATCGAAGCGTATCGTTTCGATTCCGGGCTGAATTTATGACGAAACTCTCAAACATATTGGTGTTGATATCAAGCAATTGGCATCTCGATCACGCCAGCTGCTTAGAGGAAGGAATGGGTATGAAATTGAACGAATCATACCCCTGCAAATCCCTCATTAACACGCTATGCCGTTGGATTGAACCGATGGTGTGTAGGTCAACCAGCCGGGTATTTCATTGAATGTTCGGACGGAGCCTTGAGCGTCAGACAAAAGGAGCGCAATATGAAGTACGGCTTTATAAGTAAGCTCGGAATATTCCTGGCAACAGTGATTATCCTGGCCACCCCTGGAACAGCTCAAACCGCGTGTAACGTTGTTTACACGATCTCGCCACAGAACTCGAGCGCTTTCGGCGCGGCGATCACCATTCAGAACACCGGAACGACGGCGCTATCGAGTTGGACTCTGACTTGGAGCTTCCCCAATGGACAGACAGTTTCGTCTCTCTGGAACGGTGTTGAAACCCAGAGCGGCGCCAATGTTACCGTGAAGAACCAGAGTTACAACGGCAGCATCGCGGCCGGCGGTAACCTCACCGGTATCGGATTCAACGGCACCTGGAACGGCTCCGCCAACGCAGTGCCCACGAACTTCGCAATTAACGGAACGGCCTGCGGCGGCACCGTCGTGCAGAACCCGAGCTTCACGCTTTCGTCTTCGGCGTCCGCACTCACGGTCGCACTGGGCGCCAGCGGCACCGACACCGTCACGGTAGGTGAGGCGGGCGGATTCACCGGGAGCGTAAGCTTTGCCACGTCCACCCTTCCCTCTGGCGTAACTGCCTCGTTCAGCCCGACTGCATCGACGACCTCAAGCGTGGTCACCTTTGCAGTAGCCTCGACGACCACGGCGGGAAGTTATCCGATCACCATCACCGGCACCTCCGGATCGCTAACAGCTACCACGTCCGTCACACTTACTGTTCCCGCGGCCTCCGGCTTCACGCTGAGTCCGTCGGCAACGGCTCTTTCGGTTGCCGCTGGGTCCACAGGCACCGACACGATCACGGTGAAGGACACGGGCACATTCACCGGCAGCGTAAGTTTTGCCACGTCCACCCTTCCCACCGGCGTAACTGCCTCGTTCAGCCCGACATCATCGGCGAGCGCGAGCGTAGTTACATTTACGGTTGCTTCATCGACTACAGCTGGGAGTTATCCGATTACCATCACCGGAACCTCCGGCTCGTTGACTGAAACAGCGACCATCGCTCTGACTGTTACTACTGGGACGGTCGGAACGGGCGCTTGTAATGTGATCTACACCATCTCGCCGCAGAACTCGACTGCATTTGGTGCGGCCATTACCATCGACAACACGAGCTCGACAGCTCTCAGCAACTGGACGCTGACCTGGTCCTTCGCCAACGGACAGACGATTTCGTCTCTCTGGAACGGCGTTGAAACCCAGAGCGGCGCCAACGTGACCGTGAAAAACCAATCCTACAACGGCAGCATCGCGGCCGGCGGCAGCCTCACGGGTATCGGCTTTAACGGCACCTGGAGCGGCACCAACGCAGTGCCCACCAACTTCGCCATCAATGGCACGCTCTGCGGCGGCACCGTGGTGCAGAACCCTAGCTTCACTCTTTCGCCTTCGGCGTCCACACTCACGGTCGCTCAGGGCGCTAGCGGCACCGACACCGTCACGGTAGGTGAGGCGGGCGGATTCACCGGCAGCGTCTCGTTTGCCGCGTCCGGTATGCCAACCGGTGTTACTGCCTCATTTAGCCCGAATCCATCGGCGACCTCAAGCGTAGTCACCTTTGCGGTAGCCTCAACGACCGCGGCGGGAAGTTATCCGATCACCATCACCGGAACCTCCGGCTCGCTAACTCCAGCCACTACCACTATCACACTTACTGTTCCTGCGGCCGGGGGCTTCGCGCTGAGTGCGTCAGCGACGGCTCTGTCGATTGCTCCTGGCGCCAGCGGAACAGACACGATCAAGGTCACCGATATTAGTCCGTTCACCGGCAGCGTAACATTCTCCGCTTCCGGTCTGCCCTCCGGCGTAACATTCAACCCGACCTCATCCACAACCTCAACCGTGGCCACCGTCGCGGTCGCGTCATCCACCGCACCTGGTACGTATCCGATTACGATCACCGGCACCTCAGGCACCCTGGTCGCAAACACCTCCATCACACTTAGCGTTCCCGCGGCCGGCGGCTTCACGCTAGCACCCTCGGCTACGGCTATCTCGGTGACTGCGGGTGCCAGCGGAACAGACACCATCACAATAGCCGATGTTAGTCCGTTCGCTGGCAGCGTAACCTTTGCGGCATCTGGCATGCCGACCGGAGTTACAGCCTCGTTCAGCCCGTCTTCGTCCACAACCTCAAGTGTGGCTACCTTCGCGGTCGCGTCATCCACAGTTCCTGGTGCGTATCCGATCACCATTACCGGAGCCTCGGGCACACTTAGCGCAACCACTTCCATCACCCTCACAGTAACTTCCTCGGGCTTCACACTTTCGTCGAACTGCGGCAGCGGATCTCCAGTGCCGGTGACTCAAGGCGGCAGCGGTACATGCACAATCACGGCGACGGGAGCCACAGGCAACGGAAGTATCTCCGCCTCCGGCCTGCCTTCCGGAGTTACTGTCTCAACCACCAATCCAACTGCCACGACATTCGTGATCACGCTTTCGGCTAGCAGCACGGCTACGGTTGGAACCGACACGATCACCATCTCAGTAACCTTCGGTGGAGTGACCAAAACCATCGTCATTACTATGACTATCTCCGCCGCCGTAACAGCCAATGCTACGGTCACAGTTAACCAATCCGGCTCGGGCATAGCCGTCAGCGACATGATTCTGGGTATGAATCTGGCCAGTTGGTACGACGTGGTCGACAATGACACCGGAATTCTGAGCGGCTTCGACGCGGCAGGCATTAAGGCTGTTCGCTGGCCAGGTGGATCGTGGTCCGATCTATATCACTGGTCCACCAACACGAATTGCTTGAGTACGACCGACGGCTCTCCGGCTGCAAATGATACGTTTGCAAATTTCGTCAGCGACATCGTCAAGCCCGGCGCGCTGGACGTATCGCTTACGGCGGACTATGGAACAAACGCCGCCTGCAATGGCGGGGGCGACCCAACTGAAGCGGCTGCATGGGCCGCCGAAGCTGTAAGCCTCGGTGCCAACGTCAGTCATATTACCGTCGGCAACGAGGAGTACGGAAGCTGGGAAGAGGATATGCACGCCGCCGAGCACGACGCTACCACTTACGCAAATGCAGTGGCGACGGGTTACTATCCAGACATCAAGGCCGCCAGCCCGAACGTCTTGGTAGGTGTTGTCGTCAACCCAGGTAACTCACCCGCATGGGATCCGACCGTACTTGCAAACGCTAAGTACGATTTCGTCGAGTATCACTACTATCCCGAAGCACCGGGAAGTGAAAACGACACGACTCTAATCCAACAGGATGCTCAAGCGCTGACCTCAAACATCAACACGATCAAATCGGAACTCGCGTCGGCTGGCCATTCCGGCACACCCATCTATGTTGGAGAGATCGGCGCGCCATATAGCAACCCCGGCAAACAAAGCTGGTCGATTACTCAGGGCCTTTATGCCGGCCAGGTGCTTGGCGAGATGATGAACGACGGAGTTACACGCCTAACCTGGTGGATTGGTTACGGCAACTGTAACGGTCAAGCCGGAAACGACGCCTCTTCGCTCTATGGATGGCAGAACTTCGGCGCATACAATGTCTTCTCTGACGGACCGAACGATCCTACGTGTCCCACCGGCAGCACCGCTCCAAATTGGGGTCCCATCGGCACGATGTCTCCCACTGGACGCGCCTTCCAACTCTTCAGCCAGGTTGCCGTTAATGGCGAAACCGTGCTGACGCCAACCGTTACCGGCGATGCAACGGATGTGGTTGCCTACGCTGCAACCCACAGCGGCGGCACCGCGCTGGTGCTGTTTAACCGGAACGAAACCACCAGTGAGCCGGTCGCGATCAAGCTGTCGGCGCAAACCACCGCTACCAGCGTCACAGTCACCACTTACGACAAGGCTATCTATGACCAGACCGATGCATCCACACCCGTCTGGGCTGGCCCAACGACTACCACTATCACTTCGCCAACCCTTCCGTTGACTCTGACTCTTGCTCCCTGGAGTATGAACGTAGTTATCATCCAGTAAGCAAGCCGTAACTCCTCCACCTAACCGAATGCCCCAGACCCGACAAGGTCTGGGGCATTCCTTTTTGTTCTGAATTGGCGATACAGATGCCCCGTTGACCAATCTGATTCCTTTGCATCCCTTTGTGTCGCTGCAATACCTCATTCATCTTGCTGTTACCGTGATTCCATTATTGTTTCGATGACAGAATTCGGGATTTTCGACTAACCGGAAAATAGGGGAGATCTATGCGCACTTCCGAATGGATCCAGGCAGGTTTCGCCGTGATCCTCGCTCTAGCGGCTTGGATTCGTCCTCTCACAGCTCGGCGCCGAGCGGTCACCGCATTGCTTGCGGCACTTACTATTCTCGCGATTGCCTTGGCGCGCTGGTCGGCCGTGTTTCTAGCCCCCCGACAGGTCTC
This sequence comes from uncultured Occallatibacter sp., assembly GCA_964438125.1. Classification (GTDB taxonomy): domain Bacteria; phylum Acidobacteriota; class Terriglobia; order Terriglobales; family Acidobacteriaceae; genus Telmatobacter. Next base: position 2,908 of record CAYTJN010000188.1, on the reverse strand, counting down.
GATCCTTCGCGACTGGCTTCCGGTGGCTCTGATGCTGGTGCCTTACTGGCAGACGGGCCAATTCTTTACCGGGCCGAATCAGAAGATTCAAAGTTGGCTCGTGGAGTCCGATCACCGCTTGGCAAGGCTGCTGCACCCTGGGATCCTCGCGTTCGGCCGCGCCACACGCCTCTCGATGGAGTGGGCCTATATGTTCTGCTACCCACTGCCGCTGGCCGGACTTGGGATGCTTTACGCGGCAGGGATGAGCCGCTACGCAAGCACATATTGGCCCATCGTTCTCTTACCGACAAATCTCTGCTACGCCTTAACGCCCCTTGTGCCGGCTCTGCCGCCGCGGAGCATCGGAAAGTTGAATGACAGCGGAGTACGAACCAAAAGCCGCGTATTCAATCTCTGGATTCTGAAGTGGGGAAGCATTCAGGCGATCTCGTTTCCCAGCGCTCACGTAGCCTGCGCGCTTGCCGTCTCCTTTGTGCTGCTGCATTATCTTCCAATCGTTGGCCTGATCTTTCTCCTTATTGCCATCTGGATCGGCGTTGCGGCCATCGTCGGCGGCTACCACTATGCCATCGATGTGTGGCTCGGAGCCGCGGTGGCACTCATCATCCTCGCAGCTTGGGGCGGTCACTTGATCCCAAGCAGTCTCCTCACCACGCCCGCGGTTGCCTTTGTCGCCGCACTTTGAGGCTTGCCGTTTTCGGTGGGAAGGAAAAGGTGAGCGAGCACTCCGACTCCCAAAGGAAGCCTGGCGGGCATGCCTGGAGCCTCCGGCGGAAAAAACCTCGTCAGCGCCTTGCGTGGCTCCTCTCGAACCATGTCAATCATTGCGACCCGGTGAACGCAGGAGACCGTGCAATAGGGAGCACACGGCTTCTTCGTCCAATACTCGCGTTCCAGATCCTCGGCCGTATACTTCTCAAGCGGAATTGCCGGGTATCCTCGCTGTTGCGAACAATAGTGCACGAGGCCATCCTCGCAGATATACAAATAGCGGCTTCCCGCCCGGCATTGCCAATCGTTCGGCTGCCCCGACACCAGGTTCTTTTGGAAAATATTGTCGTAAGCGAATGCCCAGAAACCTGGCTCTCGCTCTTTTTGAATCTGTTCGTAGACGATCCTATCCGCATCCGGCAAGGGCTGCAATTGCCCCTTGTGATCATGAATGGCGCCGACTGTCGTATCAAAGCCTAGTTCCAGGGCGCGACGCGTGATCGTCAGTGCATCGTCTGGATGCTTCACGCCCGCTCCAACAACGGAGTTGATGCTGATATCGAAATCGGCAAACTCTCGAAGCCATTCAAGCTTCTTGTCCAAAACCTTCAGGCTCTTCTTGGAAACGTCATCGGGCTGCACATTGTCGATACTGATCTGTAAGTGTTCCAGGCCCGCGCGGTTCAACTCTCGAATTCGTTCCGGGCTCAAGAGATACCCGTTGGTGATGAGAGTGGCAATGCGGCGATGACTGCGGATGCGCCGGATCAACTCGTCGAGGTCAGGGTGAAGCAGCGGCTCACCACCGCTGAAAGTGATAATTTCTGTCCCCATCGCTACGAGAAGATCGATGCGCCGCACCATCTCCGGCGTTGCTACCGGACTGGAGACCTTGTCGTACTCGTTGCAATAGCCGCAAGCGAGGTTGCAGCGCCGGATGGGAATAATGTGGGCGAGGATCGGATGACGACGTGACTTGATTGCGCGTGCGACCATCCGCGCCTGGCGAAAGCGGCGCTCCAACGAATGCACCTTTCTCATTGCCCGCACAACGATCACTTTGACCTCTCTGTCCCCTACGAGAGACCGGGAGGCACCCAAAAAGGTGAGCCGAGCCGGCCAAATCTCAATGGTGCTTTAACAGGGCCTTGACGCACCATTATTGATGCATCCGCCACAATGAAACTATGTTCAAACCACCTACGCTGCTCAAGCAGGCCTTTTCCTGCTGGAACTGGAAATGTGCCTTTCTAAGCGCAACTGCCCGCTCGCTGGTATATCTGGTTGCCATGGCCCGCACCAGCCTTCACGGTGGCCTTGCAGTCGTTCTGGTTGAAATCGCTTACGTCACGCTCACGGCGGGCGTCTATGCCGGCATGCAGCAGAACGCTCTCCGTCTTCGTCGGCGTTGGCTGGGAAATCTGATCGTCGTCTTTTGCGTTCCCGGTTTGGCCCAGATACTCGACTGGGCGGCGCATCGCATGACAGGAGCGGCTGTCACGGGGAAAGTCACGCTGGCCGTCAGTCTTTTCGCGGCCTTCTCTGCGCTCTTCCACCTGCACGTCATGCGCAATGGAGTATTCCTCACCGGTACCGGCCGCTCGCTGTTCGACGACTTCCGCCGCATGCCCCGCCTCGTTGCGGGATTCGTCGCCAGGCCTCTTAACTTCTTCACGGCGCTGACCTCGGATTCCGTTCGCGCCATCGAGCCTGGATCAGCGTCTTGACGGGTGGTTGCAGATTATATCCGTCCCACTGCTACCATGAATCTAGGTCGACCCCTGGCAACCGGCCTGAAGCACTCTCTCAGCGCGCGGGGTACCCCCCACCCCCCCTATTTCCTGTGAAACTGTGGAACTGTGATGGAATTGTTCTGCGTCGGCCATAGCCCGGAACTGGCAGTCGCTCGGCCGGCAGCACATTGGAAATTGGCGTAAAATCAAAGAAGCAGCACGAGCCAGTTGGCCCGGCTCGCACCTGGGCATTCTTCTCGCGTCTAAGAGAATGAGCAGCATTGGGGGCGTCACGGTTTCGACGGGATCGATTGCGGCTTAGGAGGCATGCCGGGGTGTGAGCACCCGTAATCGCTTGCAAAAACAAAGTTGCCGACTACAGTCTGCCACTTGCAGCTTAATTAAATAAGCTGCCGTCTTCCACGGCTTCGCCTATGGGCTGTGAGCGGACGTCATACAGT
>CAYTJN010000187.1:0-7710 GCA_964438125.1 uncultured Occallatibacter sp. | reverse complement strand
CGAGGGCAACTACGAGGTGATCTTGTGCGAGCGCGGCGTGCGCACCTTTGCCGACCACACGCGAAATACCCTTGACTTGAGCATCATTCCCGCTATCCAACGGCTCAGCCACCTGCCCATCATGGTCGACCCCAGCCATGCGACCGGCCGGCGCGACAGTATATTGCCGATGGCTCGGGCCGCGGTAGCTTCGGGTGCCGACGGCATCCTGGTCGAGGTCCACGACCATCCTGAAAAAGCCCTCTCCGACGGCCCACAGTCCATCTATCCAGCACAATTTGCCGGTATGATGAACGAGCTCGAACAGATCGCTCCGGTGGTGGGTCGCAAGTTGACCCGCGGCATTCGCGTTGTTGCGGCCAAAGCTTGAACTCGAAGTCTATCCCGTCATGAACGCCGGACTGATCGCATGAACTCGCCGCACAACCGGATCGCACACTTCGTTGGCTGCACCCTGCTGGCCATGGCCCTTACCGGCTGCCGCCCGCACGACTTCCCCCAGTACTCGCCGAACTATCGCGAATACGCCTATGTGACCAACGGCGGCAGCGGGACGGTCAGCGTCATCGACGTGGTCAACGTGCGCCTCGATCGCGAGATTGCGGTCGGAGAAGATCCCGTCGCCGTGGCTCCAAGCCCCACCCGCAACGAAGTCTATGTAGTCAACGCGGGCTCGGCGGGCAGAGATGGTTCAATCTCGGTGATCAACTCGGAGAATAATACTGTCGCGGCCACCATCGTCCTGCACCGCCATCCTGTCTCGATCGAAATCGATCCCAAGGGCGATCTGGCCTATGTCGCCGACGCAGGCTCCAACACCATCTCAGTCGTAGACTTGAAGGCGCGACGCGAGATCGCAGCCATCGGCTCAGGAGAAGAGCCGGTTGCAGCTCGCCTCTCGCCTGACAGAAGAACACTGGTTGTGGCCAACCGCAGTGCCGGCTCGGTCACTCTTATTGACCCTGCCTCCCGCCGCGTGCGGCAAGTCTTCGAGGGCTGTCCCGGCGCCAGCGACGCCGTCGTCCTGCCCGATTCCTCGAAAGCTTTTATCGCCTGCTCGGGCGGACATCAGATCATGGTCATTCAGTTGGCGCGTGGCGATGCTCATCCGGGAGATAACCCAGCTCTCAAAGGTGAGAACAGAGGCGGTCAACCAGATCGCATAGAGGCTCTTCTCGATGCGGGCCAGGCGCCTGTGCAGCTCGCCCTGAAGCCGGACGGCGGCGAGCTCTTCACTCTGAACTCGCTATCGAACTCCGTCTCCGAAGTAGTCACCACCACCGATGATGTCGGCGGCGCGTACATGATTGGTAATGATCCGGTGCGGGGTCTCGTCTCGGCCGACAATGCCCTGCTCTATGTTGCCAATTTACAGTCTCAATACGTCACCGTTTACTCGACCGAGGACGGCAAGCGGATCGGCTCAGTGCAGGTCGGCGACGGTCCAACCGCTCTGGCGTTTTCCTCCTCCGGCCTCCTGCTTTTCGTTGTCGATTCCCGCTCAGGCGACGTGGCGGTGGTGCGCACCGCCTCCCGTTCGCTGTTTACTTTGCTTCCAGCCGGCCGCGCTCCTGACGCCATCGCGGTCAAGGCCTTCCGATTGCCCTGAGTCCAGGCCGCTTCGAATTCTTAATTGAGCGACAAGCCCTGAAAAGGAAGCTCGCGCTTCGGGATCGCATGACGAATGGCCGCGCCGAGCTTTTGAGAAAAGCGCTGAGCGGCAATCCAGCATGCAACGGGCAACGGTCTGTGCCGGTACTCCGGACTCCACGGGCGCGGCTTCTTGACTTCGATGATCCGGCCCGGAGTCCGGCTCATGACGATGCTCTGCTCCCTCGCCGCCTGGACATAACGCACCGCCAGTTGCGCGTGGTAATCGGCCTCACAGTGCTTACCGCAGTTGCGCTCAATTTGAGCGAGCAGATAATACCGGGCGGCATTTCGCTTGTGGTGAAGAGCGATATCTCCAAAGTTGATCGGCATGTTTTCCTCTCTCACCGTTTTGTCGGCAACGGTCGAATGGGACATGAGTCTTGTCGGCAAGAATTGAAATGAATTCCCGATTCAGACTCGTTGTTTCCGGCGCGCGTAAGGCGTTCAAGTCCGCTGCCCTGACGCGCGTTCGCGATGTCAAAGTAGGATGGCTGTGATTGTCTTTGGTGTTGCAATCGGAAGAGCAGTTTCAATCGCGAAAGATTAAAAACTCCTCATAGAATCGGCACGAGGTCAGACGCCTAGCCCCGGAGTTGGCGCTGGAGTGGGAGTACATGAAATATCTCGGAGCGACAATCCCTGAAGAGAATCGTTCGAACCGGAGAGAGTGTGTCGAATGGCCGAGAGGCAGGCGACAACCCACGCGGTTCGCTTAGGAATGAGCTCGGCGACGGCCGCACGTTGGGGGGCAGCCTGAGAGCGCGGCGCTCGAGGCTGCGCGAAACGACCTGGCTCCTGGCTCATGGTCAACGTTTGCTCTTGCGCAGCCTCGACGTACCGTGCGGCCAATTGATGGTTATACTCGGCCGCGTTGAGATCTCCTGCATCGCGCGCCTTCCGCGCCAGTGCAAGATACTGGACAGCTAATCGGCTGTGATAGTTCGCGATCTCTCCAAAACTAGCGGGCATAGGTAATTCCGTTCTCCGGCCTTCCAAGTAGGAAATGCTTAGGCCTATGCACGCTGTCGCAGGTTCTGTACCATATGACAATCGACAGAATTAGAAATGTCTCAGAATTGGAAATGTCCCAGATGAATGAAGGGCTGATTTTGTTATGAGAAGTCTTTGTGCTCCGAAGGACTCGGAGAACAAACCTCGGACCGGGGAATTATCCGATGGCAGACACCTACAACTTAAGAACGCGGATTGCGCGCCGAGGAAAGAGCATTGCGCTTCTGCGCTCGCCATTTAAGGCCAAGCCACGCCAGGTAACTGAGCTGGATGGCCCAGGTCACGCAATAGGCGGCGACGACAAATTGATGATCGAGTATTGCTGCTTCCTGCATACTCTTCCTCGTTTTCTGCCCGCCTCCAAATGAGGCGCGCGAATACTCAACCGTTCGCTTCGAGCATTTCCAGGGCTTCTTCCGCGGCAGCGCGCTGCTGCTTGCGTTCCACCGCGTAACGAAGCATAAGAATAAGCAGACCCCAGCAAAGCCAGGCCAGCATATTCCAAAGCAGGACGCGGGCCATCGATGGCGCCATTCCCGAGCCTTCGCTGCCGCCGAAGACGGGTGCGGGATGCTGCGTGCGCCACCATCGGTTCGACATATAGACGATGGGCACGTCGAGCGCGCCAAAGATGCCGAGAACGGCGGCCAGCGTCTGTACCTGCGGCCCGGCGGCAAAGCGGCGCAGCAGCAGGTAGCTGACATAAATCAACCAGAGAACGAGGGTGGTGGTCAGCCGCGCATCCCATGTCCACCAGATGCCCCACGCCCGGCGACCCCACAACGGCCCCGTCGTCAGCACCACCGTGCAAAAAACAACGCCCACCTCCGCGCCGGCCAACGCCCAGGCATCGCCGATCTGCGCCCATGCGGGGCGTGCACGGCGATAGGCGAGGTAGGCGATGGAACCGAGAAGACTGATCGCAAAGAATAGAAAGGCGACCGAAGCTGAAGGCACGTGATAGTAAATGATGCGAAATACGTAACCCTGCATGGCGTCGTCCGGGGCGACGTAGATGGCCTGATAGAAGCCCCAGACCATGAGAGCAATCGTAATCGCGGCATAGAGGCTGACGGCAAGTTTCTTCATGGGGAATCCAAGTCGAACGCTACCAGTGTACAACCACCTGCGGGTGGGGCCACGAGCTCGCTGATCGCTCGCAGAAGTTTCAGGTCCGCCCCAGAGAAAAGGCGCGGGGTTCGGCTTTCAGCTGTGGAACAGAACGAGTTTATGGCGGTTTTGCAGTTTATTTCCACCCGCTGGCACATAATACAAATATGAAGGACAAGAAGGATACAGCCCAATCTGTCAGGGACGTGCCCGGTCCGTACCGGCGAAGGGTACCCCCACCCCCCCTCCTATATTTTCAAAAACTTGCAGGTAATTAAGTCGATAACAGGTAGACACGAAGCTTTCGTGGCCACAGAGGCCCTCTATTCGTAGGCCAGGGCGTCGATGGGGTCCTTTCGGGCGGCCATCCAGGCTGGGTAGAGGGCGCCGAATACCGACCCAACCAGTGCGATCGCCGACCCCTGAAGGACCCAGAGCAGGTTCATGTCCAGGTAGAGCATAGGGAACCGGTGCGCCAGAGCGGATCTCACGCCAAAGGAAACTGCTACCCCCACGACAACGCCGGCAATTGCCAACACCGCAGTCTCGCGCAGCACCACTCCCACAATGGCTGGATTGGAGGCGCCCATCGACTTGAGAATTCCGATCTCACGTGTGCGCTCGAGCACCGAGGTATACATCGACTGGAAGATGACCATGAATCCGATGATGACCGCGATTCCGATGACCACGTGCATGGCCGTATTGAGGGCCGGGATATGGTCAGGCGTCAACAGGGAATACCATTCGTCCATCGTCATGACCTGAAAGTCTGTCAAGCCGCGCGTTGCATGAATCTCGCTCGTGACTAGGGCGATATTCTTTGGCTCATCCACTTTCACATAGAACACGGAGGCTTTGCCCGGCGTGCCGGTCAGGTCGCCCATCGTGGCGAGGGAGATCAGTTTCCGTCCACCTTTGCCGTGCTCGAAGATTCCTGCGATGTGAAACGGGTGCTTGAGAATCTGGATCGTATCCCCGACGCGATGGCCTTGACCGGCCGTGGCGAAGACGTCATCCACGATCACGTCGTCCGGGTTTTGCATCGGGCCGCCGGAGAGAAAAACAAATGGGCTAAGCCGGCTGTAAGTCGGATAGTCGATGCCCCACAGAACCTCCAGGCCATCAGCCATGGAGATGTATTGATTCACCGGGGAGGTCACTGCAACGTGCGGCAGGGTTTGCAAAAATGGAGCCAGTTTCGCCGAGGCCGGCGCGCCACTTACTCCGTTGAAAACCATGGCATTGCTCGGACGCACGATGAGGTCCGCGCCGATACCGTTGTTCATCCGCTTCTGGCCCGTCAACTGGCCCAGCATAATGGCAATGATGGTCAGCATCATGATGACTTCAATCGCCACTGCGAAGACGCTGATGACGGAGCGCAGGGGTCGATGCAACAGATTGGCAAAAATGAGCTTATTCATCCTGGCAACGGCTCCGAAACGGGCTGAGAGTCCTTCCTTTCAGGGTAACAGCCTGAGGTTGGCTCGAGACGGATACATACGTACAAAAGGCGAATCCGGCCGCGTATGAGGTGCCGCTTCTCCCGGAACGTGAGTTTCTGCCCCGATGCAATGGACCGTTTCGGTCTCCGAGCTGCGCGAACCGGCAAAATGACTGGAAAATAATAATAATCCCTTTGACCTGATCGCAAAACAGGTTTAAGGTGGGTGATGAAAACCCTAGAAGTCTTGATCGGTCATCCGGTCCGCGATGAGCACTTTCGGAGAAGACCTGCGCATGGAGCGGTTGTCCCGTGGCATAGCGCTGGAAGACATTACGGCGGTCACCAAAATCAGCGCTCGACACCTGGAAGCGCTTGAACAGGGGAGGTTCCGTCTGCTTCCCGGCGGCATCCTCAACAAAGGGATCGTTCGCGGCTATGCCGGTGCCGTCGGCCTGGATCAACAGGATTGGACGGAGCGGTTTCTCAAAGCCTACGTCGCCTCAGGACAAATGCTTGACGAAGACCGCGACTGGATCGACTTTGCCTCGAATGTGGCCAAGTCCCGCATCGAGCGCCGCAGCACATTGGGCCATCGCTTGCGCTGGATCGGCGCGATCAGCGTCCTGCTGTCGATGGCGGCTTTAGTTTGGCTGGCCCTGCGCCACTCTTAGTTCACCCTTCACTGTTCCTGTCCTGGGCCTAAGATCCAGCGGTTTCCCCAACTCACTTTGACCGCAGCCCGACATCGACGATCCCGCTGCACTGCGTCAGACTTGCAGCGGGAGAGACGACACCAACTCCGGCATCCGATTCTGGAACGTCTGCTACTTCTTCGCGTCTGTACCGGCCGTCGGCGGCAGGCTGAGCTTGTTGAAGAGCGACATCATCTCCAAGGGCAGCGGGAAGATGATGGTGGTGTTCTTTTCGACGCCGATTTCGGTGAGCGTTTGCAGGTAGCGTAACTGCAAAGTCATCGGCTCTGAAGCCAGCAGGTGAGCCGCGTCCACCAGTTTTTGTGCCGCGTCAAATTCGCCCCCGGCATGGATGACCTTGGCGCGCTTTTCGCGTTCGGCCTCGGCCTGCTTGGCCATGGCGCGCTGCATCTGATCGGGCAGATCCACCTGTTTCACTTCGACCGAGATGACCTTGACGCCGAACGGTTCGGTGCGCTGGTCCATGATGGACTGGATGCGGAGGTTCAGCTTGTCGCGATGGCTGAGCAACTCATCCAATTCGACCTCGCCCAGCACCGTCCGTAGCGTGGTCTGCGCCAACTGCGAGGTCTGGTAGACGTAGTTGGCGACCTTGATGGCCGCGTCGTTGGGATTGACCACATAGAGCGTAACAACCGCATTCACTTTGATCGTGACGTTGTCGCGGGTAATCACGTCCTGGGCTGGAACTTCGAGCACATCCTGGCGCAGAGAGATACGCACCATCTGCTGAAACGGACGGAAAACAAAGAACCAGCCGGGGCCCTTGGGCTCTGGCGAAACGCGGCCGAGTGTGAAGATCACTCCTCGCTCGTACTCGCGGAGAATCTTGATGCAGTTGAACAAGTAGAGAACGACGATGGCGACAAAAATCAGAATCGGCATACTTAAATCAGACATTGGGCTTTCCTCACTCAGGACGGATTGTACTCCTCAAGCATGGACATTCGGCGGCCTTTGAGGCTCTGTTGGCTCGACATGAAGGAGGTACTGTTCAAGTCCCACGACACGCAAGGGCGTGCCGGCAGAAACAGGTGCCGTAGACATTGCGCGCCAGATTTCGCCATCTACGAGGACGTGGCCCTCGGGGTTCAGCGGCTCCATGGCCGAGGCGCGGCTGCCCACGAGAGACGATGGGCCCAGCCGGGATTTCATGCGGCGGGCACGCATCGCCATGCGAACCAGGAAGACGGTAATGACTCCAAAAGCCGCGCTGACCGCGATGGCCACCAAGGGGCTCACGGCCAACTCAGGCACGGGCGCGGCGACCAGCGTAAGGGTCCCAAATGTAAGGCAGACGATGCCGGCTACAGCCAGCGCGCCATGGCCGCCGATTTTGGCCTCCAGCAGAAGCAGGATCAGCGCAGCCACCAGCAGCATCACCGCCGTGAAACGAATGGGCAGCAGGTCGAGTGCGAAGACAGCCAGTAACACCATCAGCGTGCCCAGCGCACCGGGGACGATGGTGCCGGGCGTGTTGAACTCAAGATAGATCAGCAGCGCACCGGCGAAAAGAAACAACAAAGCGATGTTGGGATTGACCAACCAGCTGAGCAGTTCTTCGCGCAAAGTTGGACGCATGGTTTCAATGCTTGGATTGGTGAGATGGAGAGTCAACTTTGTCCCGTCGATGCGGGTAATCTCGCGGCCATCGATCTCTCGAAGCAACTCCCATTCATTGGGCGCGGTGAGGTCGATGAGGTGCTGATCCAGCGCCTCCTGCGCGGTGTAGGAATGGGAGGAGTGGATGGCGGCTTCAGCGGCTTCGGCATT
>CAYTJN010000186.1:0-7710 GCA_964438125.1 uncultured Occallatibacter sp. | reverse complement strand
CCCTTCGCATTAGAACAGCTTGCTAAGGGATACGTTTTGCGTGGGCAAGATCAGAGCCCCTCGAACATTTCGGCATGTAGGGGATCCACTTTGGAGCTATGCGATGCATAATCGATATTTACAATTCTTGAGAATATATCTTTGGTTTTAAGTTTTTCTTCTATCTCTGCCAAAGCCCTTACGTCCCCGGACAGAACGGTAGCGACTGGGCTGCTGCTGATACCAATCGATACACCCTTTTCATAGTTGTTCGCCTGAATGAAATTCGCCGCTTCTTTAAAAGACAGCGAAACCATTAACATGCCGCCCCTGTCAGTGATCTTCTTTAGTAGAGAACCTCTGAAACACGTCAAATAGACCGCATCTTCCAAACTGAGCGCGCCGCTAATATGAGCGGCGAGTATTTCTCCCATGCTCTGACCGACGACAGCGTCGGGTTCTATTCCCCATGAACGCCACACTGCTACCAGTCCTGTCTCGAGAGCGAAAAGCGCGGGTTGAATTACATCTATGCCGTTCCAATCGGCAACATCTCCGCCCGACAACAATTCGATGACTGACCACGGTACGTGCTTCCCGATTTCTCTGTCACATTGCTCCACGGAAGTTCTAAACTGAGCGCTAATCTGAAGCAACTGCTTCCCCATCCCGATCCATTGCGACCCATGGCCTGGAAAGACGAAAGCATATTTGCGCTGCCTTCGAACCCCGCCTGACAGATGCACCTTGCTGGGAGGGTCTTGACTCAGAAAAGCATCGCACTTGCTTTTGATCTCCATGAAAGATGATCCTACAAAAGCCACGCGATGAGAATGATGCGTTCTCCGGCACGCCGCAGTGAAGCAAACATCCCGCAGGTTTCCATCCTTGGGTAGATTCCCGTACGCATCAACCAAGCCCCGCAGGGCTGATGCCGAATGGGCGGAGATTGGTAATATCCGCGCGCATCCATTACGGGAATCCTCTTCTTCAGTGGCCAGTACCGGCGCAGCCGCAGCCTCAACCACGAGATGAACGTTTGTGCCTCCAAACCCGAATGAGCTGACACCGGCGAACTTCCGATCATGCGTGGGCCATGGTTGCAGAGCTGTAGGCACCTTTAACCCGAGTTGCTCCATAGATACATGAGGGTTGGGCGCGCTGAAATGCAGGCTTGGAGGAATCTCCGCGTGATAGAGCGCCAACGCGGTTTTGATAAAGCCGGCAATGCCTGCCGCCGATTCCGCGTGCCCGATATTTAATTTTACCGAACCTATAAAGCAGGGATTCGCCGTTCGATTGGGGGCATTCAGGACCTCACCCAGTGCGCTCAGTTCCATCGAATCGCCCAGAATGGTTCCGCTTCCGTGGGCTTCAATGAACTGAACCGCGCTCGCGGAAAGGCCGGCACGCTCGTAAGCCTCTTTCAGCAATGCGGCTTGAGCGCGTCCATTCGGAGCCATTAAGCCGTTGCTGCGACCATCTTGATTGATGCTGCTTGCGCGAATTGTGCAATAGATTCTGTCTCGATTCGCCAGAGCGGTGGAAAGCGGCTTTAAGACAACTATGCCAACGCCCTCGCTTCGAACGAATCCATTCGCCCGCGCGTCGAACGATCTGCACCGTCCGTCGGGAGACATCACACCGGCCTTTGTGAAATTAATTGACAGGGTGGGAGAAAGAATTAGATTTGCTCCGCCGGCTATCGCTAAATCCGACTCTCCATCCCATATGCTCCTGCAAGCAAGATGCACAGCCACTAGCGACGACGAACAAGCGGTATCGACAGCAAGGCTTGGCCCACTCCAGTTAAAATAGTAGGCAAGCCGGTTCGCAGCGATGCTGGCGGAATTACCGGTGGCAAGATAGGGGCCTATATTCTCCGAGGATCCCAGAATTCTTTGTGCATATTCCATTGACGAGATGCCGATAAATGAGCCGCACTTAGCTCCTATCAATTCCTCTCTCGTGCACCCCGCATCCTCTAAAGCGTGCCATGCCACTTCCATAAGCAACCGCTGCTGCGGGTCCATATTGACGGCTTCCCGTGGAGAAATATTGAAAAATCCGGCGTCGAACTTGTCGGCATCTTTAAGAAATCCACCCCATTTTGTATTTGTTTTACCTGGGGTCGCTGGATTTGGATCGTAATAACGAGTCGCATCCCAACGTTCTGGGGGAACCTCCGTCACCGCATCCACGCCATTCCGCAACAACCTCCAAAAATCATCGAGACTTCCAGCTCCTGGGAACCGGCATCCAATTCCTACAACGGCAATCTGCTCACACTTTTTAGCCTTCTCGTCTTTCGATATTATTCCCGATGCCAACGGTTCAATTGGCGCTAAATGGCGGGCCAGTTCGTTCACAGAGGTAAATTCGTACAAAACCGCCGGGGAAAGATTGCGGCCCACATACTGAGATAGCTCGCCGGATACCAACGCGGCGTTTATCGAATCTAGGCCATAGTCGGCAAAAGGTCTTGAGCATTCAATCTCGGCAGCGTCCAGATTAAGCATCGCGCTTAACCTTGAGACCAGCCAATTTGCGATCTCATCCCTAGTATGCTCCTTTGCAACGGGTCTAGATTGAGCCGTTCCAACATTTTCAGGATCGTTGGTTACCTGCATCCATTCATGCAATACGGCCAATTCCTCGTTGTGGTATTGCCGCTTGCACGCGTGACGTTGGATCTTCCCACTGGACGTCTTGGGGATACTTCCCTGGATGACAAGCACGACCGCGTAAACTTGCAGATCAAATCTTTGAGCAACAATCTTCCGGATTTCACCGACAGCGGCATTCAGATCTTTCCCGCGATAGCTGCGCTTTATCTCATGAACAATCACTAGCCGCTCTTCATTTCCGGCTTCTACCGAAAACGCCGCAGAGAACCCTGAAAGCAGCGCCGCATGACATTCAGCCACTGCGCGCTCGAAATCCTGAGGATAGTGATTCGCACCGCGAATTATAATGAGATCTTTAACTCTGCCCGCAATAAAAGGTTCCCCGTCTTGAATTGCTCCAAGATCGCCTGTTCGCAGAAAGTATTTTCCCTCCTTGCCAGTGACCGTTGCGCGAAATATTTTCGATGTCTCATCCGGATTGTTCCAATATCCCCGCGCAACACTCGGTCCATGAACCAAGATTTCACCGATGATATCTGGTGTGCATGGCGTCTGAGTCTCCGGATCCACAATGACCACCTCTAGATCCGGGAGGACTTTGCCGCTTCCCACAATCGACCTTTCTTCCTTCGTGGAAGGCTTCTCATCGGATGAATTCGTTCGTAGCGCGGTGCTTGTCGCTTTCGCGAATTTAGGCTTTGAATTGCTGGATACGTCATCGTGTAAGGCCCTTTTAGCCGATACCATAAGTGTCGCCTCCGCCAGGCCGTAACACGGGAAAAGAGCCTCCTCTCTGAAGCCACTGGTTAGGAAAGCTCCGGCGAACCTTTCCAATGTTTCTTTCCAAATCGGTTCCGACCCGTTGAATGCCACCCTCCATCCGCTTAGGTCGAGATTCTTCTTTTCTTTCTCCTTTACCCTTTCTACGCAAAGATCGTAGGCAAAATTTGGAGCCCCGCTAATCGTCGCCCGATACTTTGAAATCGCGCTCAACCAGCGTAATGGGCGCTGCGCAAAAGACGCCGGCGGCATGGTCACCACCTGATTTCCGGAGATTACCGGTTGGGCGACACCGATCATGAACCCCATATCGTGAAAGACCGGAAGCCATGACAACAATGTTTCGCTTTCCTTGATATTCCACGCACGCACGATACTTAGTGCGTTTGCGATAAAACCCTTATGGGTTAGAATCACACCTCTCGGAAGGCTTGTAGATCCGGATGTATATTGCAGAAATACAATTGAATCGCCGTCGATTTTCGGCTCCATCCAGGAAGATCTATCGTCAATTGAAATTCTGTCCGACGACAATAGTTGTCTTCCCGTTAAACCGGTTTGGGCCTCAATGGCCGATTGGAGCGAACTCAAGGTTAGAACCAGGGAAGCGCCCGAGTCCGCGAGGATCGTCTTCAAGAGATGTTGATTCCGCTTTCCGCGAGGAAGATACGCCGGCACGGCAACAACCCCCGCCATAACGCAACCGTAAAAACCCGCGATGAAATCCAATCCTGGAGGATACAACAGGAGCACTCTTTGGGCAGGTGTGCATACAGCCTGAATGTGCGCGGCGATGGCTTGCGATCTTTTCAGCAGTTCCAGATACGTCAGGTTGTTTTCTTCTTCGTCCCCATCAGTCAAAAATTTATAGGCGATTTGCTGAGGACTGTGAGAAGCCCTGTATCGAAGCGCATCCATAAACGTCGTGGGGGTAAACACGGGATGCGTCTGAATCTCATCAACTCTTTGAGTACGTGTCATGCCATCTCCGAATTTGCAGTTTTCTGAGGGGACGATTTCCATTCTCCGCGTCATGATAGTCAGCAGAACGAACTGCACCTCATTTACTGAACGTAAGTTGATTGCGAAACTTTATCCTGTCATTTGCTGCACGAGCAATGATTTTGCTTTGTGCACCTAAGAAACATCTGATTAAGCCTTCGTATTTTCAGAAATGAATAGCTGGAGGAGTTTTTCCGTAGCAATTTCTTTTTAGAAGTGGCAAATTTAGGCGTAAGAGGGGTTTAAGCAGCATCGCTTGGCGTCTTCGGAGGTTTGTGTGGGCCTCTCGAGGTACTACGCGCTGCGGGGCCTGTCGCTTGCAGTGTAGATAGAGACTGCCCAATCCGAAGTCCGTCAGATGCCGGTGGCGATTTTTCACTATGCCGCAATAGCGCACCTTGGTATAACCGAAGACAGGTTTTCAAGATGCGATAAGGCCACTCCACCTTGGATTGCGCGCGGGATTGAATCCGGTTCTTACGCTTTTACTCTGCATCCACCCCCGGCTTGGTTTTCACGCGCCGATTGGTCCTGTCTCGCGCCTTAGGCGCGGCCCAGATCGGGGTCCCTACAGATAGGTCTTCATCTGCGGGGTGGATGATAGACCTCGGCGAAGCCGTGCAGCGTGCGTGAGTGATAGAGCGCGTCCTCGACGCCGGAGTTTGCCAGCTTGAGTATGCGCCAGTATGCGCCGCAGAAGGTGATGCGCAGCATGATCCCGAGGCCCGTTGGCGGCATTGCCCACCTTGGGATAATAGGGCTCGATCGTTGCTTCTAACTTGGACTGGATAACAGCGATTTGATCGTCTGCAGGAACTGCTCACAGCGGCTGGAGCGAGCAATCCCTCGGGAACTCGCCTGCTAGACAAATGTTATCTGGCACATCGCGATCTCGATTCAATTACAAGTTTAGGCAAACTGACAGAGGGAAAGACTTAAGGGCTTCTCTCATTGATGCCTTCCAGCGGTCGAATTGGGCTCCGGGCGATCTAGCAGTTGCCGCCAATGATGCTGGGATTCTTCCGAAGATTTTCAAGCGACCGCACCGAACAGCAACGGGTGAAGATTACACAAAGAAGATGTTGCAGGATTTGTCTCAACGGAATGATCCAGATTTGCTCAAGATGGCTGACCATCATTTACGGGAGTTGGCTTTGGGTCGGCTCCAGTCGATACCGTTGAAGGTAGCAAGATGATCAGATGATCGGGGATTTGCTTTTGTTCTTGCTTTTGTTTTTCAACGGTGCGGTCAGGCCTCTTTGAGGGACCGGCGACCGGAAAGCCACCGGCCTTGCCGGTGGGTAAGGATTCTGGTAAAGAGCGCAACGGGGTAAACATCTGTCAAGAAATGCGCCGTTGGCTCTTGGCAAACTCTGCGCCTTTTGGGGCGGTTTTGTTACTTCGTCATTAGTAAGAGTTCGCTTAGATTAGATGTGAGGTAGAAGCATGGTCCTGTTTGATGAATAAGAACCCTAAGCCAATTTATCGCTTGGCGATTGTCGATGCCCACAAATGGATTGGCATAATCTGTCGCAAACCTATCGCCGAAGACTTCGACATCGACCGTATGATACCGAAAGAGATGGCAGAAGAAGCCTACAAGGTGGAGTTTGAGGCTCTTCGCGCTATACATGATCTGGGCTATCTTCCGCAAAAATGCGGCGGCGGGTTTGGGGATCTGAGAGTTCGAAAAAAACTTCGACGCTGCGCCAATCGCCAGAACGATTCAGTTCCCGGGAGTTAGCTCGCTTTGTCTCGCGGCTTGGATCGCAGATTATCCTCTGTGGTCCCCTCACGTTCAATCCTGTAGGAAGGAGGGATCAATTTGTACTCGCCGCTTCGCGGTGTTTCGTCGAGAAAGTCTGCCCAGTCCTGCATCATGTATGCTCGCGGAACCAGATACCTCGCATAATCGCAGGCGCCGCTCACTTTGTCTTTCTTCAGATGTGCCATTTGCGTCTCAATGTGATCATGCGCGTGACCGCACTCATTCAGAATCGTAGAGGCCACGCTCCGGAACCTATGACCTGTCATCAGGTCTTTGTACCCCATTCTCTGAAGCGCCATGCGGTTTGTCAGCCTCTATGACGCGCTGGTCGAACTGACCAACTCGCCCGTTGCATCCATTAACCGTGCACTGGCAGTCGCGGAACTGGAAGGGCCACATGCAGGATTGGCGGCGTTGCAAGCTGCCGGCGCAGACCCTCGTGTCAATTCGTATCAGCCATACTGGGCCGCGCGCACCAACTTACTTAGTCGCACAGGATCGAATGACGCAGCACGAGTTGCCTACCAACTGGCGATCGGCCTCGAAAGCGACCCAGCCGTCCGTGAATACCTCCGCCGATGCTGCAATGATCTCCCGACGCCGAATGGACGGCCAACAGGCCAAGGCACTCAATGAGCGTGCTTTATTGACCTTGTTAGATATCGATCCTGAGACGCAGCCTGCCTGCTTCTCTTTCCATCGTCCTTCGGCAGACTGGCTTCAATCTCCAGAAGCGTAAACGCTGGTCGGGCGGATTGCTTGTCAGCGAACTTTGGAACCGACCTCTGTCCGGCCCTGGACAAAAGGGTTCTCTTTCTCATTGAGTGAGTGATCTGACTTGCGTTTTGCAAGCAAGGTGTCCATTGCGATCCATCCTGGACCAAAGATCAGTATCAGCAACGCCGCGAACCAGAAGGTGTATGGATCTGCGCCGTAAAATTTTCCGGGGTCGGAAAAGATCTGCGCAAGTGCGTCACGGTCCCCCGCCACAAAAGCAACCGACATATTGGCGAACAACACCAGAGCCACGACCCGCGAGCCAACCCCCAACGCAAGCAGGATGCCTCCAATCAATTCAATCGTCGCAATCACAGGCGCACTTAGATGCGGCGAGGGTATATTGAGCATCTGAAAGAAGTCCGCAACTCGATCCAGATGCTGCAGCTTTCCCCAACCCGTTTGAGCGAACTGCCAGCCCCAATAGAGGCGAATTAGAAGGAGAAATGGCGATTGGAGTCGGTTGAATGCCCTCGAATACAAATCATAAACTGAGCTGAAGAATGCAAATAGGCGGGTCATGAGATCCTTTCTGGATTTGCGGTGGAAGTCTGCTGGGTCGAACAGAGCCATCCAAGTTCCGCCCAGTTGCCAAACCACTCACCCACGCTGGCAGTCTGGTCGCCGGGAGTAATTGCAGAGTTCAGAAATGCCACCTCAAGGGCTTCTCCCAAGGAGCTTCCATTGGACAGGGCAGTCAGCAACTCATATTCCTCTCGCACAAGCCGCTTGTAATGAACCACGAGGTTGTGGCGATGAACGGCCATCCAGATTTCG
>CAYTJN010000185.1:0-7719 GCA_964438125.1 uncultured Occallatibacter sp. | reverse complement strand
TCTCCTCCGGCGCCACCATCAGCATGTCGCTGAAGAGCGGCACCAAGGCCTTCCACGGTTCGGGCTGGGAAGAAAATCGCGCCACCGCTTACAACGCCAACTCTTGGCTCAACAAGAATGGCAATAAAGCGCCCGATGCTGCCAACCCTTGCGGTAGCCCTGGGTATTTTGGTTGCCGTACGGCGACGCATTACAATGTCTACGGCTTCAACGTGGGCGGCCCGGTCTACATTCCTCACGTTTACAACTCCAACAAGAACAAGACCTTCTTCTTCTTCAACCAGGAGTGGCGCAAAACCTCTGGCGTGGCAACCAGCGACAATCGCACGATCGACCCGAAGGATGAGCCCGTCGCTGCCAACATCCAGACCATCGGCGGAGTCACAGGCCTCCAGTACGTACTCCCCGCCTACGCTGCTTCGCAGAAGATTACCGGCCTGGTAGTTCCAAAAGTCGCATGTCTTGGATGCGATCCCAAGAATCCCACAGCAGATTCTGCCTACTATGAGAACAAGTTGAAGCCATTGGGTCTAACGCCTGGACAGGCTTTCCCAAACAACCTGATTCCTCAGTCCTTGTTCGATTCCAACGCGGTTAGTTACCTCACCACGGTTCTTCCCCCAGTAACCGATCCTTCTACGGGCAAGAACGCTGCCGACGTCCCGCTCCCGCAAAAGGTAACCGACACCATCGTCCGCATCGATCACAACTTCAACGATAAGTGGGCTATCCTGGGCCACTACATTGTCGACTCGCAGAATCAGACCTACGGCCAGCCGGAACTTGGCTGGTGCGGATGCGATTACAACACCCTAACCAGTATTCTTTCCTCGCCGGCCCACAGCGCGACCATCAAGCTGACCGGCGCCATCAATCCCGACCTGCTGGTGGAAGCCAGCATCAACTATGACGGCAATGGGGCCGACATCACACCCAGCGCCAACTCCTTCCTGCCCGCTTCCTGGAACGTTAGTCCGGTTGTGGCGGCTTATACCGTCCAGCGGCCGCTCTGGCCCAACATGACTTGGGACAGCACCCTTGGACAGCAGGAACAGACAGCCACCGAACCCTATCACAATGCTGCCCAGGACTATTCACCCAAGGTGGATGTTTCCTACACCATGGGCAAGCATGCCTTGAAGTTCGGCTTCAGCTACAACCGCTACACCAAGAACCAGATTCTGTACAGCGATGTGCAGGGCAGCTACGGCTTTGGCTCGTTGTCGGGTGACACGCTCATGGACACCCTTCTGGGCATTCCAAACAACTACACCCAGACGCAGACCGCCGGGTTGCGCCACTACTACAGCAACACGACTTCCGGCTATGCTCAGGACAACTGGCACGTTACACCCCGCTTGAGCTTGCAGATTGGCCTCCGCTATGACGCCATGCCGCAAACAGTGGAGCGCCAGAACCTCCTTGGCAACTTCGATCAAGCCTATTACCAGGGCGGCGCGGCCGAACTTCCGGTCTGGAACGCAGACGGCTCCATCAGCTCGACCAGCCCGAATTTGTTTAACTATCAGGCGTCGACGAAAGCCAACCCGAATGCCACCCCGAGTGTCGCAGTACCTTTAGGCACCGCAGGTGCTGTTGAGTCTTATGTCAACGGCATCCGTATTGCCGGTCAAGGGGGCACCCCGAGGGGCACGGTTAAAAACGACTACATGACGCTGCAACCCCGCCTTGGCTTCTCCGAGGATCTCTTCGGAAACGGCAAGACCATTCTCCGCGGCGGCTTCGGAACCTTCTACGAGCACTTCCAGGGCAACGCCGCCTTTAACATCGCCACTACCGCGCCCTTCAATCCGGCGCTCAACGTGAGCGATCCCTACTTCAGCGCACCTGGGACGAACTGGAGCACCGGCAACGTGGTCTTGCCGACATCTCTGATCTTTGCGGGCAACGGTGTTAGCGCTCAACAGGACTTCAGAGCTCCCGCCGTGGCTATGTACTCGCTCGGCGTACAGCATCAAATCTCGCCCTCTGTCATTTGGGTTGGCCAATACGTTGGCAACCTGCAATGGCATCAGAACATAATCAACGCCGCGCTCAACAGCTTGCCCACCAACATTGGCATCGTGAATGTGGCCGCGCCCTCAGCAGCACCAGACATGGAAGACCCCCGCAAAGTTGCTGGTTGCAATTGCGGTCTGAACTTCAATAACACCGCCGGCATGAACGCCTACCGGCAATTCCCCGGCTACGGCGCTATCACTCAGGATCAGAACGTCGCCACCGGCAACTATAACGGCCTCCAGACGGCTGTTCGCATCCAGAATCGCTGGGGCCTTAGCGGCGAGCTCGATTACACCTACTCGCACATCATCGACATCCAATCTCAGGATCGTAACAATGTCGAGAACCCCTGGAATCTCAAGTACGACAAGGCTTCGGGAGATTACGATCGCCGCCAACTCTTCAACGCCAACTACGTCTACAACCTGCCCTTCTTCAAGAAGAGCGCTGGATTGGTCAAGACCGTCGCAGGCGGATGGCAGCTTGCGGGAACCCTTGTCAAGGAGACCGGCGTACCCCAGGTGGTCGGCCTCAACGATGGCGGTGTTGATCCCGTCGGCTTGGGCGGCGGCTACACCAACCATCCGAATATCACCAACCCCGGCGTCAAGCTGCATTACGCCAAGACGGTCAAGCAATGGTTCGACACGAGCCGGATCGATGACAACGTCACCCCCGTCTGGGAAGGCGGAACGAACCTGGGCTTTGGCAGCTGGGGCAGAGACACTTTGACACTGCCCGGTCGCTTTAACCTCACAACCTCGCTCTACAAAGACTTCCAAATCTACGAGCAGGTTGGCTTCCAGATCAAGTTCGAGTCGTTCAACACGCTTAACCACAGCGAATTCAACAGCGTCGACACGGGATCTGGTGCGCTCACGAACACCCAGGATCCCCGCAACCTGCAACTGGCTGGCAAGTTCACCTTCTAACCTTTAACCCTCAACCAGGGCGCGGCAGGCATTCCCTGCCGCGCCCCTTTCTTTTTGCATGATCGTGAGTACCGCCACTTCCTTTACGATGAATATAGAAGCGTATGAGAAAATCGATTCAACTAGGGATTTGTCTGGTACTGGCCGCTGTTCATTGCGCAGGGCAAACGCCGCACGCGGATCATCAAAGACAAACCGCACTAGCTCTGGAGCAGCAAGGGAAGAGTTCAGAAGCCGAAGCAGTGTGGCGCGAGATTCTTAAGGCGCATCCCGCAACTCCTGAGCCCTACGCCCACCTAGGCGTGCTTGAAGCGCGCCAGGAGCATTACAAGCAGGCGGTGCCGCTCTACCGCAAAGCTCTGGCCTTGAACCCGTCGACTCCAGGCCTGCGGCTAAACCTCGGCCTTGCGCTTTTCAAAGACGGCCAATGGAAAGCGGCGGTCTCGGAGTTTGCGCCGCTGCTCAAGAGCCAGCCTCCTGGCTCCCCGGAAGCTGCGCGGCTAACCATTCTGCTGGGGATGGCGCACTATAGCATTGGAGAGTTCACCGAGGCGGTTCCCTATCTTAAACAGGCAACAGCGAGCGACCAGCAGAATCTTCCGCTGCGGTTATCCCTGGCGCATAGTTGCATGTGGTCCAAGCAATATCAATGCGTTCTGGATACCTATCATGAGATCCTGACACTGAATGCCGAATCGGCGGAGGCCGACATGCTGGCTGGTGAGGCGCTGGATGCCAAGAAAGACACCCCAGGGGCAATTCAGCAGTTTCGCGCCGCGGTGAAGGCGGATCCCAAGGCGTCTGACGCGCACTTCGGCTTGGGCTATTTATTGTGGATGCAAAAGCAGTATGCCGAGGCAGCGAGCGAGTTTGAGGCCGAGCTCAATAACAATCCCAGCCATGTTCAGGCCATGCTCTACCTGGGAGATACTCAGATGGAGTTAAAGCATCCGGAGATTGCCCTGCCGCTTCTCGAGAATGCTCGGCGGATCGACCCAACGCAAGAGATGGCCCATCTCGACCTGGGCATTGTCTATGCCGATACGGGCCGTCAGGACGACGCACTCAAGGAGTTGAAGGAGGCAGAGCGTATGGCCCCAGAGGACGTGAACGTCCATTGGCGGCTGGGGCGGCTTTATCGGTCCATGGGTAAGAAAGACGAATCCAAGGCGGAGCTCGATAAGGCAAGCAGTATCACCAGGGCTACCGATTCTGCATTGGTTGACAAAATAAGCGGTCCTTCCTCCAAGGGCGAACCGACGAAACAATCGGTGCCCCCGGAGAAATAAGACATGCGGCTATCGAATCTGTTTGAGCGCAGGATAGATCGCCCGATAAAGCTTGTATTGTTCCTGGAGCTTGTGGGAAGAAGCTTTGTTGACGTCGACGACCGACGCCACTTTCACGATCTGAGCGCAGGCCGCGTCGACCGATTGCCAGATGCCCGCACCGACTCCGGCGAGCACCGCTGATCCATAAGCGCAGCCTTCTTCTGCCGTGAGCAACGAGACCGGCTGTGCGTAAACGTCGGCCTGGATCTGACGCCAAAGTGGTGAACGCGCGCCGCCTCCGCCCAAACGGATGTCATTCACCGGCACGCCGATCTCGGCGAAGATGGTGAGCGAATCCTTCAAGCTAAAGGCCACACCTTCAAGAACAGCGCGAATGATATGACCGCGGCCGTGGCTGGCTGCCAGTCCAATCAACGCGGCTCGCACATCCGAGTCGAGATGTGGCGTCCGTTCTCCCATCAGATACGGAGCCCATAGGACGCCATCGGCTCCAGCAGGGATCGCCGCGGCTTCCTTGGTAAGACTGTCGTACGGATCGCCGGTCGTGCTCCCGATGGTCCCAAACGTGTCGCGAACCCAGCGCAATGAAAGTCCCGCTGCTTGAGTCACACCCATGACATGCCAGCGATTTGGAATCGCGTGGCAGAAGGTGTGCAAGCGCCCCTTCGGATCGAGGAAAGGTTGATCTGTCGCAGCAAAGACAACGCCTGAAGTCCCGATCGTCGCGCTCACATCGCCTGCCTTCACGATACCCATACCGATAGCGCCCCCGGCCTGGTCTCCAGCTCCGGCGACCACCGGCGTGCCCTCGGCCAATCCTGTCACATGCGCGGCACTGGCGGTGATTCTCCCCACGACCTCTTGTGATTCAAAGACCTCGGGTAGGCAACTGGGATCAAGATGCGTGGCTTCGACCATCTCCTTGGACCAGCGGCGATGGGCGACATCGAGCAGCAGCGTACCCGACGCGTCAGAGACGTCAATCGCGCGCACGCCTGTCATCTGCAGGCGGACGTAATCCTTGGGCAAAAGAAACGAACGGAATTTCTTCCAAATCTCCGGCTCATGCGTGCGAACCCACATGAGCTTGGTCAGCGTGAAGTTTGGCAGAGCTGGATTCGAAGTCAGCTCGACGATCTTCTGTTCGCCGATCGTTTCATTCAACACTCGGCATTCTTCCGCGGTTCGCTGATCGCACCAGATCAACGCGGGCCGCAGAACCTCATCCTTCTCGTCGAGCAGAACTGCACCGTGCATTTGCCCGGCCAGTCCGACCGCTGCGATCTCGCTCTTGGAAACGCCAGTCTGCTGCATCAGCTTGCCGATTGCCTTCTGGCATGCGTTCCACCAGTCGCGCGGATCCTGCTCAGCCCACCCATTCTGAGGCGAGGCGAACGGCGCATGCTCATGCGTTGCCGACCCAAGCAGAGTGCCTTTTTCGTCGACCAAAACTGCGCGTGTACCGCCCGTGCCTACGTCGATGCCGATGATTTTCTGTGACATTAGTCTTCACTCTTTCTGGCAGCAGAGGCCTCCGCCGCAATATTTTTCAGTTTCGGAAGGATTTGGCCCAACTGCGCGGGCTCTGCATTCGGCGAGCCGAGCGCGAAGTAAAGCGTCTTGAAAGCCGCGTAGAGCTCCTCATAAACTGGCACAGCCGCAGGGTCGGGCGCATAGGTCTTGTCTGCGAGGCACATCTTCTCCTGCGCTTCCTCCAGCGATGAAAAGGCTCCGGCCGCCAGCAGGGCAAAGATTCCTGAGCCCAGGCTGGTTGGCACTCCATCCGGCACCAGCACCGGCTTGTTCAACACATTGGCATACACCTGGTTGAGCACGGCGTTATTCTGCGGGATGCCGCCGGCGTTGATCACGCGGTCCACTGGAACCCCATGTTCGGCCATGCGCTCGAGAATGATGCGGGTGTGAAACGCGGTGCCCTCAATGGCCGCGAAGAGCTCGTCTTGCGCCGTCTGCACCAAGTTCCACCCCAGAGTTACACCACCCAACTCAGGATTCACCAGCACCGTACGGTCGCCATTGTCCCAGGTGAGGCGCAGCAATCCGGTTTGTCCCGCGCGATAGGTCTCCAAACCATTCGAGAGTTCGGAAACCTTTACTCCGGCGCGGCGCGCGATGGCTTCAAAGATATCGCCGGTTGCAGAGAGTCCTGCTTCGATGCCGGTGTAGCCCGGATGAACGCTACCCGGTACTTCACCGCACACGCCAGGCACAAGCTCTGGATTCTTTGCCATGGCGATGATGCAGGTCGATGTGCCCACAACGTTGACCACGTCTCCTTCGCGGCATCCCGCGCCGATCGCGTCCCAATGTGCATCGAAGGCGCCTACTGGAATGGGTATGCCGGCGCGCAGTCCAAGTTGCTCGGCCCACGATGGTGCGAGATGTCCGGCGAGGTGATCCGAGGTTCGATACTCTCCGGCCAGTTTCTCGCGAATGCCGTCGAGGAGAGGGTCGAGCTTAGACAGAAATGCTTGCGGTGGCAGACCGTTCCACTTGAGATTCCACATCCACTTGTGGCCCATGGCGCAGACACTGCGTTTGGCTAACTTTGGATCTGTCACGCCGCACAAAGTCGCAGCCACCATGTCGCAGTGTTCAAATGCAGAGGCCAACCGGCCGCGCGACTCGGGGTTATGCCTCAGCCAGTGCAGCAGCTTGGCAAAGCCCCACTCATGCGAATAAACGCCGCCGCACCAATCGATTGCCTCGAGGCCTTCGCGATGCGCAAGCTCGGTGATTTCGCGCGCTTCTTGCTTGGCGCGATGATCGCACCATAGATAGTAGTCGCCGAGCGGCTGCATCTCGGCATCCACAGGCACCACGCTCGAGCCGGTCGTGTCGAGAGCAATGGCCTCGATTTGCTCCCCGCTGATTCCAGCGAGCTTGACTGCTTCGCGCGTCGCGATGGCCAGCGCCTTCATGTGGTCCGCGTGCGACTGGGTTGCGTAGTCCGGATCTTCGCGCCGGCGATGAAGCGGGTACTCGGCGACTGCGGTTGATAAGCGCCCGCGCCCGCTGTCGAGAATCGACACGCGTACGCTGAGCGTTCCAAAATCAACTCCTGCGACGATGGCCATTTGTCCCGCTCCTAGAACCGGCTGCACAAACCCCATTCAGGTTGCGGTAAGATATCCCGCAGTCCTGTCCTATCCAAACGCATTCACGCTGGCGGCTTTATTCTTCGGCACCACCGTGGTGATAGGACTGCCAGCCCATGTAGCGGGTCGCTGCCTCATGCACGGCATTAGATACATTGCTGAAGTTGGCAGCCACGTGGTGTTCAAAACCTTCGCGGCAGATGAAGCGGAGCAGCTTTTGCAGTTGCGGAATCTCCGCCACGCCTGCGCCGCCAAAGGTTTCCAGAGGATCATCGGTGAAAGCGCCCTTGCCGGTGTAGCCGCGGATGATGCCGTGGTTGTCGTCGGTGGAGTAGCGCGCATAGCTCATGACGC
>CAYTJN010000184.1:0-7894 GCA_964438125.1 uncultured Occallatibacter sp. | reverse complement strand
CTCCAGCGTGCCGATCTCGCGCTCGCGCACCACCGCAAATGCCGTCAGCGTAATCACCAAAACCAGCGTCAGGCTGCCAATGATGCCCGGCACAAAGAACCAGCGGCTTCTGAGGTCGGGGTTGTACCACGGCCTCGGCGCCAGCTCGACCGACGGCATCACCTCGATCAGTTGCGGCGCGATGCGAAGAATGCGGTCCCTTTGAATCTCCTGCGCAAAGCCCTGCGCGATCTGTGAGATATATCCCGACGCGATCAGAGCGGTGTTCGAGTTCGTCGCGTCCACAATCACCTGCAAGGGCGCAGTCTGGCCTTTCCGAAGCTGTTGCGCAAAACCAGCGTCGATCTCCAGGCCGACGGTAGCATCTCCCCGCTCGATTACATCGCCGAGTTCCCGCGAATTCGTGAGTTGCCGCTGCACATCGAAGTAGGGACTGGAAGTAAAGCGCGACACCAGTTCGCGACTCTCTTGCGAGTGATCCAGATCGAGCACGACCGTCGGCACATGGCGAATCTCATAGTTAGCCGCGTACCCGAAGACCATCATTTGAATGATCGGCGGTCCAATGAGAATGAAGCGCGTCCGCTTGTCGCGGAAGACCTGGATGAACTCCTTGATCAACATCTGCTTCAGTCGCCCAAACATCGCTTCTCCTCGCCAAATATTGGAAACCACATCAATAATCTAGGTCACCACTTCGGTCGTGCCAAAAACTCAACAAAAGCGAAGCATTCCGCTAGCTTCGAAGCTCCCGCGCCGTAGGCGCAATAGTTTGTTAGCCCCGCGCTTCAGCGTGGGGTCAGAGCAACCAACAACACCTCCACCGTCCCGTAGAGACAGCGCGAAAATTTCGCCAGAAGCGGGTTCCGACAAAAGCAACAAACCTTGCATCTTCCTCATCCATGCAAAACATCGATAAACAATCTCTCCTGGCTTTGCCGATAATTTCCTTTCGTTGTTGCACAATGAAAGCTGTCAGCAACGCGGGGACTCTCTGTTCCCTGGCCCCTGATCCCGAATTCGGAAGGGGGGGGGGGTACCCCCCCACCCCCCCCTATTTCCTGTGTAACTGTGAAACTGTGACGGCGGAAAGGGCCAGATTCATTCCAGCCTCTTATGAAAGCTTCGAGTGGCCAGCAGTCCCAACAGCACGGCGAACACAGCCAATGGAATCAGATCGGCCAGCAGCATCGATGCCGGCGTTCCCTTGAGAAAGATCTTCTTCAGCACTGAAACGTAGTAGCGCGCCGGCAAAATGCGCGTAATCCACTGAAGCGCGATTGGCATTTGCTCGATCGAAAACAGGAATCCAGACAGCAAAAACGCCGGAAGAAACGTAATCAACAGCGCAATCTGGCTGGCCGCAAATTGACTCTTCGCCAGCACCGAGATAAAAAAACCCAGCGAGAGCACAACAATCATAAACAGTGCCGACGCAACCATAAGCGTGATCCACGAGCCGCGAAACGGAACTTGAAACCAATAAACGGCAATCAGAGCGCTGATGATCGTGTCCAACATTCCCAGCACAAAATAGGGCGCCAATTTGCCGAGCATGATCTCCATCGCGCTGACCGGGGTTGAAATCAGTTGCTCCATCGTGCCGCGCTCCCATTCGCGAGCGATGGTAAGCGATGTCAGAAATGCTCCGATCACCGACATCACCAGCGCTAGTACTCCAGGGATGATGAACGCGCTGCTTTCCAGATCCTCGTTGTACCAGGTGCGCGTTTCAACGTTCATCGCGGACGGCTCAATCGCCACGCCGCGCTGCCTGAGCCAATCGATTTCTACCTGGGAAGAATAACTCTGAACCGCGGCCTGAGAGTAGCCGATCAGCACGTTGGCCGTGTTATCGTCCGATGCATCGACCAGTGCCTGCACCGCGACGGGCCGGCCATCGCGCAATCGCTGCGAAAAGTCCCACGGAATCACCAGGCCCATCTTTGCATGGCCGTCGTCAAGCGCGCGGGATAACTCCGGATAAGTATTCATCACCCGGACCAGATCGAAATACTTGCTCGATTGGAAGTGTTTGAGCAGGTCCTGGCTCTGCTGGCTGCCGTCTTGATCGATCACATAAAGAGGCAAGCCCTTGAGATCGAGATTGACGCCGTAGCCGAAGAGCAGCACGAGAATGGCAGGCATAAGTACGACGATGATAAGACTGCGCGTGTCGCGCAGAATCTGCACGACCTCTTTCCGTGCAACGGCCAGCAGGCGTGTCAAGCTCATGGCTTGTGCTCCTTCACCGCTTCGTTTCTGGTCGTGAGCGACACAAAGACATCTTCGAGGCTGGGGCGAATCTTTTCCATCTGACTTACGGCAATACCGTGGTCGGCCAGGTAGTTCTTAAGCTGCGGAGCGGCAAGCTCCGCATTCTCAACCGCCAGATGCAGCGCATTGCCGAAGACTGCCGCATCGATCACACCCGGCGCCGCCTGCAAGGCCTCGACGGCATCGCCCAGCGGTTCGCATTCCACCAACAACAACTCGCCCTTCATCGAATCCCGCTTCAGTTCCGAAGGCGTTCCCAGCGCGACAATCCTGCCGCGAAAGATCAGCGCGAGACGGTTGCAATATTCGGCTTCTTCCATGTAATGTGTAGTTACAAAAACAGTAACTCCTTCTTCCGCCATCTGATGAATCAGATCCCAGAACTGACGCCGCGTGATCGGATCGACGCCGGAGGTCGGCTCATCCAGAAAGATCACCGGCGGCTTGTGCAACACCGCGCAGCCCAGCGCCAGGCGCTGTTTCCAGCCACCGGGTAGCGTCCCGGTAATGAGGTTCTCCTGACCTTTAAGGTTCGCCATCGTCAGCGCCCATTCGATGCGGCTTTGTAACTCCTTCGATGGAACGCTGTAAAGTCCGGCGAAAAGGCGTAGGTTCTCGATTACCTTGAGGTCATTGTAAAGAGAGAACTTCTGCGACATATAGCCGATGTTCTGTCGCACCGCTTCAGGCTTATCGCTTACATCGAAGCCGGCAACCTGCGCGTGACCGGAGGTGGGCTTCAGCAGACCGCATAACATGCGGATCGTGGTCGATTTTCCCGCGCCATTCGGCCCAAGAAATCCGAAAACTTCGCCCTTGTGGACCTCAAGGTTGATTCGGTCCACGGCGACAAAACTTCCGAAGCGCTTGACCATGTCTTCAACTACGACGGAGTTGGCGATCTCAGCCATGAGCGACTCGCGCCTCGACCGCGTCGACAAACAGATCTTCAATGGACGGCGCGACTTCGATGATCGCATCGTACGCGACGTTGGCGTGTTTGAGTCTGGCTTCGAATTCAGGAATCCGGCGCGCCGCGTTGTCCACCACCACGTGCACTCCATCGCCCGTGAGCAGCAGGCTTGATATTCCGTCCGCACCCTGGAGTTCGCTCCGCAAACGTCGTGGCTCCGGCGCGGTGATCGACAAGACGCCCTTTCCCAATCCGGCTTTGAGATGCGCGGGGGTGTCGCTGAAGAGCAGCTTACCCTGATGCAGCAACGCCACACGATGGCAACGTTCAGCCTCGTCGAGATAGGCAGTAGAGGTAAGAATCGCAACGCCTTCCGCGATCAGTTCGTAGAGAATGCGCCAGAAATCCCGCCGCGAAACAGGATCGACGCCGGTCGTCGGCTCATCGA
The DNA here is from genome assembly GCA_964438125.1 of uncultured Occallatibacter sp. Classification (GTDB taxonomy): domain Bacteria; phylum Acidobacteriota; class Terriglobia; order Terriglobales; family Acidobacteriaceae; genus Telmatobacter. Next base: position 4,256 of record CAYTJN010000184.1, on the reverse strand, counting down.
GAAGAATGACCTTCGGCCGATGAATGAGCGCGCAAACCAGGCCCAGCTTCTGCTTCATGCCGCCCGAGAGTTTGCCGGCCAGGCGCCCGCGAAACTCACTCATTCCCGCGGCGACCAACAACTGCTCTGACCGCGTTACCCGCTCGGTCTTTCTAACTCCGAACAAGTCGGCATAAAAGCGAATGTTCTCATCGACTGTCAGGTCTTCATAGAGCCCAAAGCGTTGCGGCATGTAACTGAGAGCGTGCTTGGCGCCTTCAGGATCGCGCGCCACATCGAATCCTGCCACGGTGGCCTTGCCCGCATCGGGCGGCATGATGCCCGCCAACATGCGCAGGGTAGTCGTCTTCCCTGCACCGTCGGGGCCGACCAGCCCAAAGATCTCTCCTGCACGCACCTCAAAGCTCAACCCGTCCACAGCACGCACGCCGGGAAAACTCTTCGTCAATCCCTCGGCTACAATCGCGGATTGGAGCGCCTCGGTCATTGCCCACCCGGCGCAGCGCCGGAGCTTTGCGCGGAGGTCTTGGCGGCGGCGAGCGCGATATGAGCGTCGGCAGGCATGCCTGGCTTTAGTTCATGATTTTGATTGTCGATGTCGATCTTAATGCGATAAACAAGCGTGACACGCTCCTTGGTAGTCTGCACGCTTTTCGGAGTAAACTCGGCCGTCGATGAGATGAACGAGATTCGCCCGTGGTATTGCTTGCCCGGATAGGTGTCCGTAGTGATCGCAGCTTCCTGCCCCCAGGCGATACGGCCCAGATCGGTCTCGGCAATGTAGGCGCGCAGCCAGATGTGGTCGAGATCCGCGAGCGTAACCACCGGAGAGCCGGACGAGACGACCTCGCCTAACTCAGCCTCGCGTACGGTAACTACACCAGTCGACGGAGCGCGCAACACGGTATAACTCAGATTCACCTGCGAGAGGCCAAGATTCGCACTGGCTTCTTTGAGATTGGCTTGTGCAATCGCGACATCTTCCTTGCGGCTACCCTCAATGGCCTCGTTGTAGCGTTGCTCTGATCCCTCGAAGATGGCCTGTGCGCGCTTCAGCGCGGTTGCTGCCTGATCGCGGTCCTGCGCCGAGAGTTCATCTTTTAGGAAGAGCTGTTGGGCTCGATCGTTGTCCAGCCTTTTTTCATCCAGATCAGCTTGGGCATCGATAACGCTCTGCTGAGCCGCCCTAACTTCCTGTTGGCGAGTCCCAGCTTCCGTGAGTGCGAGATTCGATGCACGCACATGAATGCTTGCCTCGTCTATAAGAACCCGCTGCTTCAAGTCCGCGTCATCGAGCCGCGCCAACAAAGCGCCCTGCTCTACCTGTTGGCCCTCCTCGACGGGTAACTCGACGATACGCCCGGCTACCTTGAAGCCGATCAGGCTCTCATGCGCTTCGATGTTGCCGGATATCGTTAGCCGGTTTTCCGGCGCTGGTTTCTTCGCGAAGCGCGGGTAGAAGTACACACCCGCCGCAACTGCCGCGGCCAACAGTATCAAGATAGGGATGACTCGTTTCATCGCTTCAAACCTCGTGTTACAAATCCCTATAGCAGTCAAGGAACAACAATTAGTTATTGATTCGCCATAAACTGCAAGATGTTTTTCTGTGTGTCTCCCATGGCGCGGGCAAGTGCAAACTTTGCTTCTACGTGACCGCAGACTGCGAGAATGTAGTTCTCTTCGGCACGCGCCAACTCGTCCTGCGCCGTGACCACTTCGACATTATTCGCGGTCCCTTGCTGAAAGCGATCCTGCGCCATCTCCAATTCACGCCGCGCTAGCTCCTTGCCCTCCCGCGCCACAGTCACTTGCTCCGCCGCCGAGTCAAGATTTAGAAGCGCCTCGCGAAGTTCCTCTTCAATGCCGCGACGCAGATCGGCAATCTGATCATCGATACGCGTCACGCGGCTTGCCAACTCCTGGGCTTCTCCATTTCGATCGTGGTCAAAAATAGTGAAATCGATCTGGCCCTGCACCAGGCCAGTACTTCGAATGCCGCCGATGCTTCGCCCAATCTCGCCGAAGTTTCCATTAAGACTCAACTTCGGATACGAACGGGCCCGGCTAGCGCCCTGTTGTTCGATCAGTCCTCGACGCTGTTGAGCGAGCGAGAGATAGTCGGCGCGCTCCAGCAGCGCCGCGGAGGCAAGCGTATCGATCTCCGGCTGGCGCATGGAACGAAATTTGAGTGGTTCGGTGAGTTCCAACGGCGTGCCCGGATCCATGCCCAGATTGCGGGCTAACTCGATCAACGACCGTTTGCTTTGGTTCTCGGCGATCAGTAGCGCCTGGCGATCGTTGGCTAGCTGGACCTCTGCGCGCAATACATCCACTCCGGTTGCCGTCCCGGCATCATGCTTGTCCTTGGCCAAACTCAACAATGCACCGGAGTCTGTAACTCGCGACTGTGCCGAATCTGCCCGAGCAGCCGCGGATTGCGCGTTCAAATAAAGTTCGGCAATAACGCGCACGATCAGGTCGCGCGCATCGCGCTCATCCATCTTGTCTGCATCTATGGCGTGTTCGCTAGCCTTCAATCCGCGATAGCTTTGGATGTCAATGACGTTTTGCTGCGCATAAACACGGAAGTCGTAGTTGGAGAACGGCCCGACCACGTCGGGAAAACCAGGCGCTGAGATTCCAAAAGCCTGCAGGTCGCGGTTTTGCACATTGGCGTAGACCTGGGCGCTGACGCGCGGCAGCATTGCGGCCGATAAGCGACGCAGGCGAGTACCCTCCGCCTCTTCAACCCGCGTGCCCGCAGTCAGCACGCTCAGATTGGCCTGGAGCCCTTTCTGAATCGCATCCTCAAGCGTGAGCCGAACCGGAGCCTGCTGCTGCGTCAACGCCGGCAAGCCTGAAACCAAACCTGAAACCAGGCCGGATAGCAATAAAAAAACGAGGGCGAGTGATCTGAAACTCATGGTTCCCGCTTTTCATCTGAAATCGCAATCGATCTCCAGAAATGTTGAAAGCTGTCTTCCATCCATACCTTGAGCGCGGGTTTTTCGTGCAACGACCAGAAGAGCACCGTGCCCATGAATGCCTGAAGCACCTGGATCGCTACCTTCTCCTTTTTCAGGCGTCGATCGATCTCTCCGCGCGTCTGCCCGGCGGCCACTACCTGCGCGATCATTCTGCGCCCCTCTTGCATATTGCGAGCGATCAGATTGCGCACACCTTCGCTGGCAAGAAAAGAAGAGATTAGAGCGCGGGCCAGATCAGGGCTTCTTCCCGGTTCCTCCGCAGCGCGGAGAAACAAATGGTGCAAGATAACTTGAATCGACCGCTTGCCATCCGCGGCTAAAGCTAGGGCCTCGGAGACCTTCCCCAGCTGAATCTCCGCCATCACGCCTAGCACGTGATCTTTGCTTTCAAAGTAATTGAAAAAAGTCCCTTTGCCTACGTCTGCTGCTTCCGTAATATCTTCGACGGTGACACCTGAAAATCCGCGTTCGGCAAACAGTTGCAACGCGCATCGAAAGAGGCGGATCCGCGTCTCGGCTGCCCGGCGCTCTCGACGACCTGCGGCTGCGGGATGAACGACCGGGTCAGCGCCCTTCTTGTGACTCTCCCTCATTTGCGAATTTCGGGCGTTTATGACCACCGGTCATTTATATCGTCAAGACCGCGCGTTGTCAAGGGACTTCTTGCTGAACTATGCGCCATTTTTGAGCTAGCTCAGTCCGGCGTCTTATCAGCTGAGGCCAGAAGCAATTATCCGAGGGCAATCGCATGAATGAGGGCAAATTCCATCACAGTTCCACAGTTTCACAGGAAATAGGGGGGGTGGGGGGGGAGGGCGGAAAGTAAAGCGGAACCCCATGGCTTTGTGCGGAAGGTTTCTATTCACGTACTAATGTTCACAAAAGAGCCGCTGAAATCGGTCGCTGCGCAGGCGCGGGAAACATGCGAGATAAATTCAGGTTAGCAGAATGCGAGTAATTATCTGCAAAATGCATTCATGCAATTGCCCTGTTCGTGGCGACGGGAAAGAACTGCCATTTGTCCGCCGAGGGGCTAAGCCAGCTATGTGGGACCCGGCACGGACTCCTGAATTAGGTACTCGCGCTATTGGTTGTCCGGGAGCTTGTAAGGTTTTTGCAGGTACAGGCGAGCCTCGTTGACCGCGCCCTGGGTGTTGTCGTTGGTCTGCACGGCCAAGCGGTACTGTTCGACCGCCCGGTCGCGCTGGCCGGTGATGTCGAAGATCTTGCCCAGGGCGATGTGGCTCCAGACCTCGGTCCAGCGGG
>CAYTJN010000183.1:0-7900 GCA_964438125.1 uncultured Occallatibacter sp. | reverse complement strand
CGCCGCCAGCGTTGATTCTGAGCCAGGATCAAACTCTCGTTTGAAACCTGATTGCATCCCCTCGTCGACGGAGGTCGACTCGGTTCAGCGGCATCGCACGCTCGAAAACGCACGATGCAATTTAGTGAGAATGATCAAGCCAAACCTGATCTTTTCTCACGACTGGCATGTTCAACCTAATTGTCAAAGATCCTTGAGAGCCTTCCGCCTGAGCGGCGCCCTTTTGGATCGAGGCCCGGTGAGTTACACCAGGTTGTCCTCGAACTTGTTGCGCTTGCTAACTTCGCGTCTAACCGCAGTCGTTAGCGTTTTTGCGCGAACCTTCCAAACATATCGAAGATCCGAACCTCTGTCAAGCCCTCATTTTCACTTCGCCGAGGCCGCTCCAACACGCTGTTGGCGGTGTCTCCTCGCTTGCGAATTCTATGTCGGCTCAACCGGAACAGAACTTCTGTTCAGTAGCGTCGCGCAGCGCAAAATATCAAACATCGACCCGACTGAGCCACTAGTGGCTCACAGGAGTTTCCTCCTGGGTCATGCAATGGCTTGTTCTCTGCGGGATTCCCTACAGGGGCTTCAGGGGCTCTTGCCTCACCTGACCCAACGAACTAGCATCACAACCAGCTTCCCACTTCCCTCAACGGGGCAGGCCGTACAGGCCACCGGGAGGCTCTACTGCTCTTCTGCAACTTTTCAAGATTAGCACAAGCTATTCCTGTTTGCAACCTGAGTGCGTACTGCACCCCTGTCGCTTTGTTGCAACTTCGTAAGAATAGCAACCCTGCCGTCGGAATGCAAGGCCGCTTGCAACTTCATCCTGTGGAAAGCCGCTATTTCTGTGGGAAACTCTGTTATTGGCGCGCAATCACACCTAGGTCCGTCAGTCCGTTCACGAAATACTGCATGGCCAGCGCCACCAGCAGCAGCCCCATCACCCGGACCAGAACGCGAATCCCCGTCTCCCCCATCACGCGGCGCACACTGCCCGCACCGGCCAATACCCAGTAACTGACGAGGCTCGTCACCGCAATCGAGCCCAGAATCGCCCCCATCTGCCAATGCAAGATACTCGGTGCCTGCCCCACCAGCACCATCACTGAAGAGATCGCTCCCGGTCCGGCCAGCATCGGGATCCCCAGCGGCACAATCCCCGCGTCTTCCTTTGCAGTGGCCTCCTCCGTATCGCCATGGGCCTCCTGCGTCGCAGAGCGCTTGGCTTGCAGCATGTCCAGGCCAATGAGCAACAAAATCATGCCGCCCGCAATTTCAAAGGCCGGAAGAGTAATCCCAAACAAACGGAAAATTAGTTGCCCACCCACCGCAAAGCTCGTCAGCACGATGAAGCAGGTCAGCGCACCTTTGCGCGCCATGCGCTTGCGCCGCGCCGCGTCCGCGCTCTCCGTGATCGCCAGGAAAGACGGTATCGCCGCGAATGGATCGACCAGGAAAAAGATCGAGCTCAGCGCCAGCACTGAGAAGCGCACCAGTGGCGCGGAACTCAAGGCATTCAGCGCGGTTTCGGCTGGGTTGGTCCAGACCATCCTCTGAGGCTAGACGATCGAGCCAATTGCCCGCCAGTCGTTTGGCTGCGCGAGCCGCCATCGCGATTAAGCCATCGACTTACCCAGCCCGACTGAGACTACAATCGGAGTGTCTAAGCGCTAGTCATTTTTCAACTCCGCGAATGCGGAAAACGGAGGGGGCTCCTTGCACGTATCCCATCTCAGTCGTGTCTCGCTTTTGTGGGTCTGCGGTCTGGTCGGAACACTTTGCGCACAAACACCAGTGCCAGCCAATCCCACTGTGCAAGGTCAGGTTCCACTGCTGAAAGAAAATGTCCGCGCGGTCGTGGTCGACGTCGTCGTGACAAAGGGAGAACAGCCCGTTGCCGGCCTTGATCGGCAGGACTTTCAGGTTGTCGAGGACGGCAAACCGCAGACCATCGATTTCTTCGAAGAGCACACAGCCAAAAAACTGCCCCCCGGCGCTGTGCCCGAGATGCCCCAGATGCCCCCGAACGTCTACACCAACGTTCCGCCCGTGCCAGAGAGCGATGCGGTCAACGTGCTGCTCCTCGACAGCTTGAATACTGAAAGATCCGACCAGGTCTACGTTCACCAGCAGATTCTTAGCTTCCTTAAGACCATGCCTCCAGGAGTGCGCTGCGCCATCTTTATCCTTGGTTCCAAACTGCGCTTCGTGCAAGGATTTACGACGGATAACTCGCAGTTGATCGCCGCTCTGAACGACAAAAAGGGAGGGTTTTCGCCGGAGAAGCCTACCTCGTCGCAGTCGCGCGATGATCAACAGGCCGACAAGGATCGGATTGCCACCCAGATCAGGATGTCAAGCGGCGTGACCTCGGCAATCGAGGCGGTCGAAATAGCGCAGGCGGACTCGGCAGTCTACCAATACGCTCGACGGACATCGATGACGCTGGAGGCCTTGCAATACCTGGCCCGGTATCTGGGAGGCGTACCGGGACGGAAGAACCTCATCTGGTTTGCCAGTTCCTTTCCTGTGACGATCTTTCCTTCCAGCGCGGAAAAGGACTCAATCAACTACGTGCGGGGCAATGTGCGCGAGGTGAAACAAACCGCAGACCTGCTGACGGTCTCCAAGGTTGCTGTCTATCCAATCGGGGCAGAAGGCATGATGAATGACCACTGGACAGAGGCCGGCGGTGCAGGCCCAGTCACTTTGACCGTCGGACGTGATAGCGGCCATGCGACCCTCAACAGTGTTGCGGGAGCGGGCGGGGAGGCCGACCTCCGCGCGATGCGAATCTTCGCCATGGAAGAACTGGCCGCCGATACCGGAGGCAAGGCTTACTACAACACCAATGACCTGAGTGCGGCGATGGCTCACGCAATCGACGATGGATCGCACTACTACACGCTGATCTATACCCCCACCAATAAAAACCTGGACGGCCAGTACCGCCGCATCGAGGTCAAGACCAGTCAAGGCAAATACAAGCTGGCCTATCGGCGCGGCTACAACGCGGATAGCGCGACGGCGGGCGAGGCAAAGCAGGCCGACGACCCGTTGCGCCCGCTACTCCAGCATGGACTGCCTGGAGCCACCCAGTTGCTTTACGGCGTGCGCGTGCTTCCCGCCAATCCGCAGCCCGAGCCGAATGCGACCCGCGCCGGAAAGAACCCCAATCTCACCGGCCCGTTTACACGCTACAACGTGGACTTCATGATCCGCTGGACGGATGTGCAACTCCAGCCGGCGCCCCAGCAAGCGCACTCTGGCAAAATTCAACTCGGCCTCCTCGCATACGATCATGATGGCAACGCCGTGAACTGGACGGGCGGAACCCAGATGATGGATCTCAAGCCCGATAACTACGCCGCAATTCAAAAGTCCGGAATTCCGGCGCATATGCAGATCGATCTTCCCAATACCGATGTCGATCTCGTGACCGGCATCTACGACTGGAACACGGGAAATGCGGGAACGCTGGAGATTCCCATCCATCCCGCCGCGCAGTCCGCCACCTCGGAACAACATTCAGCTCCGCAACCCAAATGAGGCAAAGAAGCCGCGAGCCACACCGAGCCGCCCGTTCTCAGTCGAACCCGGACGTTGACCGCGATTGTCCTTGGCGTTCAGAAGCGGTACAGCATGGGCGCAAGTTTCGCTATACTGGCATGGAATCTCGGGAACCGCAACTGGACAATCTCCTATCAAGCCCGAGTACGATGTCTTGACGGAGGAGAATCGGCATGGTTCGTGTCTCTGCTCCTGCTTTAGCGCGCTTCGCACTACTCTGCTTCCTGGCTTCGGCCATCTATTCGAACGCACAGGCCGACTCATCGCTCTTTCCCGGCGATGCGAACGACGACTTGATCAAGATGATTTCAGCCGGCTTGCCCGAGGGTCTGGTGATCGCCAAGATCAGGGAGCGGCAGGGGCAGTGGGATACATCGGTCGACGCGCTGATTGTGCTCAAAAAGGTGGGTGCAACAGAAGCCGAATTTGCGGCTCTCACCGGCGGTCAGTCCAACGACCCGTACCAGCCCGCGATGACCTCGTTCATGGGCGGAGCCTTGAAAAAGACAATCTCCGGCGATCCCATGCTTTCCTTTCCGCCGCCACTGCCGAGCCGCTTTCTCGATGCCCGGCCGACCAACACCGCGTTTCTCGTCACGTATAAAGGCTCTCCCGCGATCCTGGTTCCCGCCCTGCGCTTCATTCCCAACTGTTGTTACTCGGTCGCCAACGTCCTGTTCCTTCACGACAAGCTGGTCTTCGACTTCTACCTGTGGGAAAAAATAGGTGCGCAAGAGGCCAGCGGCTTCTCAAAGGTCAAAGGCTCCAGCAATTTTCCCGAGATCGGAAATCCGCTTCCCCTCGAAGTCTCCCGCATCGGCCTGCAATTTCAGCCGAGTCAACTCGCGCCATGCCGCATCCAGCTCCGCGCCGATAGCAAGGAGCCCAAGGTCACCTTCGATCGCCTCGTACGCGCCGCAGGCGGGCCAACTTGTGCCTACGACTTCAGCATGATGTTCGGCACATTCGCCCCCGGAGGCAGCGTATTCGCTCTCCAGCAAACGCGCTCTGCGGCCCTTGCTGGATTCATTGGCGCCCTGATGAATAATTTTGACGCTGTGCTGGCCGGATGGATGAGAGCCGTCAAGATCACCGATCCGGTCAATCAGATGAGCGCGGAGGCCAACTACACTCCCGTCACCGATGCCGATCAGGAAAGATACATGGCCGAAGCAAAAGACATGCAGAAGCCTCCCGCAGCCGGTGGCGGAGGAGGCGGCGGAGGAGGAGGAGGCTTGAAGAAGATGCTGGGTCTCGGCAAGAAGTTGCAGGCTCCCCCTCCCAGCGCCCCTAGCGCCCCTAGCGCTCCGAGCGCTCCCGCCGAGCAGATGGCCCCGCCTCAAGTCCCGCAATTCCCTCCGGCTCCTCAGGCCCCTCAAGCGCCTCAGGCCCCTCAGTCGCCTCAGGCGCCGCAGCTACCACCGGGCGGTGCAGCAGATGCGGCACAGCAAAGCCAGTCCCCGCAGACTCCGCAACCAGGGCAGGCCTACTCTGCTTCGGCCTCGTCGCCTTCCATGCCAGGCGCCATGCCCCAGGGCGGGCAGTCGCAACAGACCGCGGCTCAAAACTCCGTCTCCGCCCAGGCCGCAGGCACCGACATCAATGGCCAGCCAACTTATTCGGCCTCCAGCCCCGGTTCGGCGCCGGCAGGCGGAAACGGCTCTGCCCAGTCCCCCAACGCTGGCGGCCCAAAGAAGTATCTTCCCCGCACAGGTTGCATGGAGCCATCCAAGGCCATCTACCTCGATGCCTACTGGACCAACAACAAAAAAGAAGAGGTAGTCGGCTTTTTCAACAATGACAACTCCGACTATGTGAGCTGCGTGTATGTCTTCCACAAAAACGGCAGGTGGGACATGAACGGTGCCAGCACCATCGTCCTTGCGGCAGGGGTTCAGCACCGCGGTGGCGAGATGAACAGCGTCTGGGACAAGGGCGACGACAGCTCAAATGTCAAGTATCAGTGTTATACCGGCAGAATGCCCGTAGACGCCAACGGAGATGACTGCCTGGAGAGTGTTGTCTTCACCGGTCCCCCGGCCCCTGGAACAGAGAAATGAGTCAGAGGACTGGAGCATGGCCGTCCGGTGGTGTTGCTCTCTGCCTGCGCTGAATGATCGTCTCAGGACCGGTATCCGTCGCCTTGATACGGGACATCCGTCCGCTTCGCTCCTGCGAGAGAGATCATCCCTGCAGATCCAGAGGGAGCAGGGCGCTCAAGCGCCCTGAAATCCAGCCGGTCTACTGGGCCTTTAGATACGGATCTTCGCCAATTTGCCTGCGTTTGATGGATCTACAACTGCTGCTCAAGACCGATGTATCTCGCCCGTCTTGTCCCGCCATCTGTGATTCGGGCACAACCATCCAGTCGAAGGGCCGCGCGCACTTGGCCAGCAAATCCTTAAAGGCTTTGCAGATTATACCCGTAGCACTGCTACCATGAATTTGGGTCGGTCCTACAACCGGCTCGAAACATTTCCCCAGCTTGAAAAAAAGGGGGACCCCCACCCCCCCCTATTTCCTGTGAAACTGTGGAACTGTGATGGAATGCCCTTCAATTCAGCAATGAAATGACGGCTGACATCTGGCTTTCACGGCAACAAACTACAATAACTTCTTGTTTCCTCCAGACCAACGCGAGCGCATCAACGTGGTGCTGGTGTCGCCGCGCAACCCTCTCAACATTGGAGCGGCCGCGCGTGCGATGGCCAACTTCGGCTTCTCGCGGCTTGATGTCGTCGCCGCTTTTGCTCCCACATGGCGCGAGGCACGGTCGGCCGTTGGCGCGCCGGATGTGCTGCTCAACGCAAGGAGCATGGAAAGCCTCGCCGCGGCCGTGGCCGATTGCGCGCTGGTGGTGGGCACTGGAACGCTCGCCTGGCGCAAGCCCGAACAAGCTGTGGTCTCTCTGCCACTGCTCGCGCCTTTGGTCATGCGAGAGTTGAACCGCGCCGGCCACATCGCCCTCGTCTTTGGCTCTGAAAAACATGGACTGACCCGCGAAGACCTTTCCTACTGCCATCTCCTGGTTGAGATCCCGACAGATCCCGCGCAGCCCTCGATGAACTTGGGCCAGGCCGTAGCAGTCTGCCTTTATGAGCTGGCCGCGCATGGCTCTCTGCCCGAGACGCCGGCGAAGGGCGAAACCCTGACCACTCAACCCGGCAGCAGGCAGGCAAGCGCTACTGAGCAGAAGCCCGATGCGACCTCCGGCCGTCTCGATCTGCTGGCCGGATTGATCGAAGAGGTGATGGACGCCGCCGGCTACTCTCCGCCGGCAATGCAGCCCGCCAACCGTCACGATCTGCGCCTGCTGCTGCGGCGGCTCAAGCTATCCACGCATGACACCCGGCGCGTGCTTGGCCTCTTTCGCCGCATTCTCTGGCGGCTTAAGCGTGCCCCGGTACCAAATAGTGGACTGCGCTAAAGAGCGTTTGCAGTTCTCACCGTCAACGGAACTCGGCTTCTGGTAAAGTGTCGCTCAAGGGTCTTCCTCAATGCTTGTAGCTATTTCCCGGTGTCATTTGTTTTCTGTGCCTGCCTCGGCTCGGCTTGGCGCTGCGGTCTGTTGGGTGGCTCTTGGGTTGGCCTGTTTCGCGCAGGCACAGCAACCCGCACAACCTGAGCCGGTGCCGCAAACTCAACCTCAATCCGGCGACAGCCAGAAGCCGCCCGTCGCGCCCGAGCAGACTCCTCCGGCCGCCACGACGGCCCCAGTCGAGAGTGCCCCCAAGATCGACCCGGAAGCCGAGCCAACCGCACCGCAGACGCCACCGGCCACAGAAACAACCAAGGCTCCGAAGGCTTCCCAGTCCGAGCGCCACAGAGAAGAGGATTTGAAGCAATCGTTACAAGGCAAGCCACTCTACCTGCGCGACGGCTACCTGGACAATTCGCTCCGATTCGACGAGCACGGGCGGCTGATTGGGCACTCATCGCAGGCCTCCTATACGCTCAGCGCCATTCAAATCAACAAGGTTCGCCTGACGAAACATAAAGTTGAATTAGAAGGAATACGTTATGGGCTGCACTTCGTGGGGCAGCTTGCCTCGGAGGATCCCGCCACTGCCTTTGACCGGGTCAGGATCACGCCAAAAAAGCGAACGGTAACGATCACCATCGACCGTGAGATTGTGGTGAAGCCCAAGAAGCAGAAGGATCCACACATCGGCAAGGGAAAGGGCAAGGGCAAACAAACAACCCCTGCAGCACCTTCTGCCCAACCCGTCGAGCCGCCAGAGCTCAGCGAAGCCGATCAATTGAAGGCTTCAATCGCCGCCGCGCCGGCAGCCGAGCGCCCGGCCGATGCCGCGAGTGTAACCACAACCACCTCGCCGAT
>CAYTJN010000182.1:0-7958 GCA_964438125.1 uncultured Occallatibacter sp. | reverse complement strand
GGTAGGCATGGCCGAGATTGACGCTGCGATTGCAAAGGAACGGCGGCGCTGATATGGCCGGAGTGCGCGTGGTTTTAGACACCAATGTCCTGGTGTCGGGGCTGGCCTATCCTGGTAGCATTCCTGGACGCATTCTGGAGGCCTGGCGGCGGGGTGGAGTAGATGTTGTGCTCTCCCGTTACATTCTGGACGAGATGGTCAGGGTACTGCCGAGGCTGCCCCGCATCGGACTAACCTCCAATGAGATTCGAGATCTAGCTGACAGCTTCATGTTTTTGGCCGAGGTGGTCGAGCCAACTCGCGAGCGGGAGTCGACGCTGCGGGATGAAGCGGATCAACCGGTTTTAGGAGCTTTTCTAGCTTCGAGGGCCGAGTACCTGATCACTGGGGATAGGGATTTGCTTGCTCTCAGCAAGAAATATCCCATTGTCATACCGGACGCATTTTGGGGACGGCATGGCGATTAGCTGATTGAAAATGGGGTGCGCCGCATCCGAGGTCTGAAAGGCTAGGGCCGGCACACCAAGTTCCCAGTATCCAACCGGTGGGGTTAACCCACGGTGATTTAACCTCGGATTTAACCCGCTCACCTACACAAGATCGCGGCGTCTATTGCAGTGCGGACACATCTCTCTACGGAGCAAATCATGGCAACGGACGCGGCGATCTACCTCATTTCTCCGGCTCGTTTGCGGGATGATATGGCTTGGCCGACCGGCGTGAGGGTACAATCCTCCCAAGGTATGGCTGCGACCAGAGCAATGAAGGGTCAGAAGAGCGCTGAAGAGCGGATGCAGGAGCGTGCCCCGGAGATCGAACTGATCCGCGAGGCGCAGGCGGGGTCGCGAGCAGCCTTCGATACGCTGGTGCGGCAGTATGAGCAACAGGTGCTCAGACTGGCGCTGCACCTGACCGGCAGCGAGCACGATGCCGAGGATATATACCAGGAAGCGTTTTTGAAGGCCTACAGGTATATCGGAAATTTCCGCTTCGAATGCTCATTTTATACATGGATCTACCGAATCGTGACCAATCTCTGCCTGGACCAGTTGCGCCGGCGCAAGACGCGGCGCGAGGATCACGCGGTCTACGTGAACCACTCCGGCGACGAGGTTGATGTGTTGACCTCGGTATCCGACGACCGGTCTTTTTCAAATCCGGCCAAGGAACTGGACCGAAAAGTACTGGGGGAGCGGATTCAAACGGCCCTCGAAAAGCTGACACCCAGAGAGCGAATGGTTTTTGAGCTGAAGCACTACCAGGGTCTCCGGTTGCGGACGATTGGAGAGATGTTGAGCACTACGGAAGAGACCGCCAAAAATACGCTCTTCAGAGCGACGAAAAAGCTGAGGACTCAGCTGGCGGGACTGCGTTAGAGCGACCGGCGACGATGCCTTGTGAGGGCAGAGTCCCGTTTGAGTTTGTGACACTTTTGGGGGCTGGAAGGACGTAAGGATATGAATTGCGAAGTTGCGCATGAGCGGATTGTCACGGCGGCTTACGGAGAGCTGGCCGACGAGAAGACACATGAACTGGAGCGGCACATGGTTGCCTGCCCGGAGTGTCGCAAGGAGCGGGAGCAAACGCAGGCGCTGAAGGTGCTGATGGAAGCACATCCGGTGATGGAGCCGGACGCCAACCTGGTCGCACGCTCGCGGCTGAGATTGGAAGAGGCGCTGGACGCGCTGCCGCCGTTGCGCTGGTTTGAGCGGTTGGGTCAGCGGATCACAAACAGTTTTGCCAGCCTGCAAGCTGCGCCGCTGGCTGCATGCCTTCTGCTTCTGGTGGGCGTGGGAGCGGGGGGGCTGGGCGGTTACAAGGTAGCCGGGAATCGCGCTGCACAGATTACGGCGGCCCAGGCATCTCGGGATGGAGCTCAGCCCGCATCGGCTTCGATAGCCGGGAACTCCGCGCCGGCCGAGATTGCCAGCATTTCCAGCATTGTTCAACAGCCCAACAGCCACATTGTTGAAGTGCATTACAACCAACTGGTGCCGCAGCAGATCGAGGGCTCTCTCGACGATCCATCGATTCGTCAGTTGCTGATGCTGGCTAGTCAAAACTCGACCTCGGCGGGAGTTAGGGACGACTCCGTGGGTCTGCTGGCCGCCGAGTGCAAGGCCGGGCATGGCTGCAAGGCGGCGGGGATTCGCGATGCGCTGATGGTCGCGCTGCGCTATGACAAAAACGCTGGCGTGCGCGAAAAGGCCCTGCAAGGGCTGGAGCCCTATGTAGCCGAGGATGTGCGGGTGAGAGATGCGGTGCTGGAGGCGCTTTTATACGATGGCGACTCGCGCATTCGCACCGCTGCGATCAACATTTTGGAGCCGGTTGAGGGTGACACAAGTGTGCGGCAGGTGCTCAATTCGGTCGCGAATTCTGATCGGAGTCCTTATATTCGAACCGTTTCGAGGCAGGTTCTGAGCCGGGTTCCAGAGATACAGTAAGTGGGAGTTAGTTCGCTCGCTAACTGGGAGTTACTTTCGATCCACTAAGTGGCAGTTACATTCCGGGCACCGCGTCGTCAGAAGAGAATGCGGACCGGATGAAGTCGCGGAGACGAAACAATGAAGGACTTTTTGAGGCCGTATCGCAGTTTCGGAGTTGTCGCGGTGCTGGGGGCGTGTGCGGGGCTAGCCATGACTCCGCGCGCGACGTGGGCACAGGCGCGGGGTTTGGTCCAATGGGTTGAAGAACCCAGTCCTCTGGCGCTGCATTCCAGTTCCCAGGGATATCTGGGCGTGGATCTGGCGGATGTGGATCAGGAAAAAGCCCAGACGTTCAAGCTCAAGGAGGTGCGCGGGGCGATCATTACGCTGATCGATCACGACGCCCCAGCCGGGCAGATTGGGCTCAAGGTTAACGATGTTGTGGTCAAGCTGAATGGGCAGCCCGTGGAGGGTGCCGAGCAATTGCGGCGGATGCTTCGCGAGATTCCCGCGGGCCGCAAAGTGAGTCTGGAGATCAGCCGTGATGGCAACCTGCAGACGCTGGCAGTGGAGTTGGCCGACCGCCGGGTGATGGAGCACGACGTGTGGACCAGGATCGGCACCGGTGGCGACGTCTTTGCGCAGGCTCCGGGGATGGGCATTCTGGCTGGCGGCAACGCCCCACTGCCGGGCGGATTCCATATGCCGTTCTTTGGCAGCAGCCTGAAAGTGGGCGCCCTAGTTGAACCGCTGACTTCGCAGATGTCGGAGTATTTGGGCGTGCCCAGCGGGCTGATGGTCAAGCAGGTGGCACGCAAGAGCGAGGCTGAGTCCGCCGGGCTGAAAGCATTTGACGTGATTCTCAAAGTAGGCGGCGACACCATTACGACGGTGGCAGACTGGGATCGTTCTTTGCTTGCCAACCAGGGCAAGCCGGTGCAGTTGACCGTGCTGCGAGATAGAAAGCAACAAACGCTCACTCTGCAAGTGGATTCGAAACACCACAGCCGGATCGACGTCAATGGCGCCCTGATTGACGATGAATTTCCGCTTCTTATGGCCGAGATTGATGAGGGCCTCGCGCAGAATCTCGACACTGAGGCACTGCGCGCGCAAGCGGAGAAGCTGCGCGAAAGCCTGAAGAACGACAACTTCAAACTCGACCAGAAGCAAATGGATGAACTGAAGCAGCAGATGGAAGAGTTCCGCAAGGGTTTCAAAGCGGAAGATTTCACGCTGGATCAAAAGCAGATGGACGCGTTGAAGCAGCAGATGCAAGAGTTTCGGAAGAACTTCAAGGCGGAAGACTTCAAGCTCAACCAGAAGCAGCTCGATGAGCTGAAGCAGAAGATGGAAGAGTTGCGCAAGACCCTGCCGGAGAAGTTCAGCCAGCAACTCGAACAGTTGAATCGGACGCTGCCGCCGGCGGTCGAAGGCCGAGCCTGAGAGCATGTCGCATCGAAAGTCTAACCAAACCCCGGCTGAGTTAGTCGGGGTTTTTCATGAGCCAGTAGTGGAAGCCATCGACGATCGCCATCAGCGCGGCTTGATTCAGATCGCCGCTGACGCCGGCGGTCGTCCATGGTTCGTGGCCATCGGCGTTGAAGCTGACCGTGACGCGGACATGGGCCGCCGTATCGTGGGCAGAGACGTCAAGCGCGGTTACGCTGAAGGTGCCCAGCCGCATTTGCGCGATCGAGGGGTGCCACTTTTCCAACTCGTGCCGCATGGCCTTGGTAAGCGCATCGACCGGACCCGCGCCTTCTGCTCGCGTTGTTGTTACCGTCGCGTCTCCGACGGACAATAAAATTGAGGCCTGAACATAGCGGTTCCCGGTCTCGTCGGATTCATCCAAGACTCGCCAGCTCTTTACGCTGAAACGATCGCGCAGAGCATTCAGCACCTTCATGCAGGCCAGTTTGAAAGAGACCTCGCTGACCGTGAAGCCGCCGCCTTCCATCATCGACTGGTTGGCGTCGATCAAGGCCTGCGCCTGCGCGGAATCCAGGGGCACGCCCAGCGTCTGCGAAAGCATCACGATGTTCGCCCGACCTGACTGACCGTTGACTCCGATCACCGGGCTGGCTCCCACTCGAGCCGGATCACACCAAAGATAAGCACCGGGGTTTTTCTTCTCGCTGCTGCCGTGCATGCCCGCCCATGTGCCAAATGCGCCGGGGCCAACGATCGGGGTGCCGTGCGGCGGCTCAAGTCCGAAGGCCACATAGGCCGCATTGGCGAGGCTGGTAAGTCCGGTGAGTAACTCGGGAGTTACAAACTCAGCTTCGTCTCTCAGTTGCATGCTGCCAATCACTGTGGTGAGATTCACATTGCCGCAGCGCTCACCGGTGCCAAGAATGGTGCCTTGAATCTGAGTGGCGCCGGCTAGAATCGCGGCGCGTGTATTGGCCACTCCGAGGCCGCGGTCAGTGTGGCCGTGAAACCCGAAGTTAGCGCCGGGATAACTCCGCACAAGGCCCTCGATCACCTGGCCGACTTCCGTAGGATCGGCGCCGCCGGTCGTATCGCAAACCACGATCCGGCTCACTTGCTGGCTGGCGCATTGCGCTACCATCTGGTGGAAGTAATCCAGGCTCAGTTGGCTGAAGTCGGGGTCGCAATCGTGGCCGTTTTCACGCCGGCCGCATGCCGCATCCATGGCGTGCTCCAGGTCCACGATCACTTCAAGACCGCTGTCTTGCAGGCATTCAACGGTTTCGTAAGCCATCAGAAGATTTTCTTCCGTCGTGGTTTCCAGTGACTTGATTACATCCAGAAGCCGCGATTTCACAACGATAACGGCGACAGGAACGCGATCCTTATGGCTAACCATGAAGCGCACATCGGACCACTCCTGGACTTTTGTGCCGCGTCCGCGCGTTCTGCCGAAGAGGGCCAGTTTCATGGCGCGCGTGTCGACAGAATGAAGTGCGGAAGTCAAGTCTGATACGAATTGATTGGCGCCGGCAAAGCCGATCTCGGCATAGTGGACGCCGAAGCTAGCCATATGCTGAAGAAGGCCGACGGCATTGGGTACCGAGATGTCGATATTCGGCTGCTGCAAGCCGTCCCGAAGACTTGTGTCGAACAGCTCGACGCTTCCAGTTTCAATTTCCTTCATTTGTTCCTGCATCGCATGATGAATAAATTCTTCGCGTTCGACCTTCCCCAACAGGACGTCCAAGCTATCATCATACCTCTTCGGATGAATGCTCCCGCGTTGCATTCAAGCTTAACTTGTCATGTTGCAGATCAGGCCGAATGGGTCTTTGATGTAGCATCGCGGAAAATCCGGTTCATCCTTGATGACTTCGCAGCCGAGTTTTGTAAGTCGCAGCCTGGCGGCTTCGACGCTGTCTACTGTGACTTCGAGCACAGGTCCCAGGGCCGGGCCGCGTTCAATGAACAGGTTGATGTGGCGGCCATGAAGGCTGATCATCTCGGGTTCTTCGCCGGTGATCTCGAAGCCGAGATGATCGACATAGAATGCCGCCGCCTTTTTCGGATCTGGCGCTTGAATGAGAATGTCGGCGCCAAAACTGTTTGCCATGGATGCTACCTCGCGGCGCTGGGTTTGTCCCGTGCATGAAACATGAACGGGCCAAGTTTAGCATTCATTGTGGCAAAGCCTCATTGAAGCCGCACAACTCCGGATCATCTTGAAGGACGGTACTACCCGCGCTTTTTTCCCCCCGGCTTGCTGCCGAAGCGCTTGCCGCCGGAAGGCGGACCGCTGCGTTTTGGACCGGACGGCTTGCCCTTGTAGCCGGAGCTTTTGAAGCCGCCGGGTTTGGGCCTTGAGCTATGGCTGGATGCCGGTTTGCCTGGGCCGCCAAAGCTGGGTTTGGGCTTCCATCCGGGGCCGGCGTTTCTGTCAGCGCGCGAAGTGGAACTTGGAAATGGCTTGGCCTTGGTGGGGCGGTAATCGGATGCGCCCTCGGTGCGTGGCGTGAAGGGGCGGGGCGAGTTCGAAGAGCCTGAGCCGGATGAAGGCCTGGGCGCGAAGGAGCCCGAACCCTCGTCGCGACGGAAGGGACGCTTGGCTGGGCCCGCCGACGAACGGCCTGCGGGCTTGCTGCCATAAGACTTGAACGAGCCGGGCTTCCTGCCCTCGTACGAAGACCTGTCCGCAGGAGCCCCATGCTTGCTGCTGGGCCGTGCCCCGCCTGCGCGGGGTCTTCCGCTGCTGGTAGTGAAGGGACGCGCCAGACCCCCTTCGCGGCGGAAGGGTTTGGCCGGCCCAGAACGCGCGGAACTGGGTCTGGGCCTGTCAGAAGAGGCTGGCCGGGAGAAACCGGGGCGACCTGGACGGGGCCCAGTCGAGGAAGTGGGTCTGCTTGGCGCGTCGGGCCGGCTTGAACTGGAGCGCGGGCCGCCCGAACGCGGTTCGAAGTTACTCGCTTGGAACGGACGCGACTTGTAGGGGCGTGCCGGGCCTGGCTGCTCAGCCGTGATCTCCTCAATGTGGAGATTGGGCGGTCTGACCGGGCCGAGATCGTCGTCGAAGTCGCGCGTTGGGCGTGCCGGAGCTTCGCGGCGGGGCGGGGCTGAACGCTGGAAGTCTGGCTTGCCGGGCCGGCTAGTCCGATCCGAGCGCTCTGGCTTCTTCCATGCGGGCTTGTCGAATTTTGGCTTTGCGGTGAAGGGGCGGCCCGCGGCGGGTCTGCCTGTTCCAGCCGAAGATGGCCTCACTGGCCCAGCGCTGGGACGGTCGTACGCCGGCCGATCAAAGCTGCGCCCAGAGGGCCGGGCGGACCCGAAGCTGGCTTGATCGCCTCTTTTGCCTGGACTTTCGTCTTCGTTGTGAGAGAAGCTCCGAACTGGATTGGGCGCCGAGGTACGTCCGGCGGACGGACGGAATCCTTCTCCGCCACGATCTGGGCGGTCGCGGTCCGGGCGGAAAGGCTTGGCCGAGGCGTTCTTGCTGTAGGTACCAGTCGGACGGCCGGGGCGGGCTGGACTTCCGGGGCGGTCTGAGCCGAAGCTCCGGGGACGACTGACAACTGGCCGGTCCGTTGCGACGGGCGGCGGAAGTGGTTGGCGCGGTCGTCCGCTTGGCTTGGGGAGAACCGTCGGCAATAGGCCGGCATCGGCCAAGTTGCGGCGACGGACGTCTTTGGATTTTGGCGTGCGCAGCTTGCCTTCGGCGGCCAGGCGCAGCAGATCCAGCTCACGAGGCTCCAGTTCGCGCAGTTGGCCCGGTTCCTGGTCGAGAACCAGAGGACCGTAGCCGGTGCGTCGGATTTTTTCGACGAAGTGGCCGACCTCCTCAAACATCTTGCGCAGTTCCCGGTTGCGACCCTCGATGAGAACCACTTCGTACCATGGATTGTCGCCCTGACGAACTTGACGAATACGCGCAGGGGAAGTGCGCACCTTGGTTGAGCCCGGCTTCCCGCGCTCGATGGCCACGCCGCCGCGAAGTATGTCGAGCTCGGCCTCGGTGGGCTGGCCGGCAACCTTGACCAGGTAAGTCTTTTCCACGCCCGATGAGGCTTTGGTGAGGCGGTTGGCCAGTTCGCCGTCGTT
>CAYTJN010000181.1:0-7986 GCA_964438125.1 uncultured Occallatibacter sp. | reverse complement strand
ATTAGTACGCGCTTCGCGGATTAAACCTTACTGAGGGCAGAACAATAGCTTGCCACCGATTTGGAGCACTACAACGCGGTACTTCGCATGCGGTTTTCTCCAGAGAGGTCTGACCATAGGATAACTGATGAGCCAATCTTGGCCATCTCACGGCCGGTTCTCTACGGGATCACCTTGTGAAGAGGGTCAGAGGAACAGCATCGCCCATGGCCTTGTACCCGGCAGGTGAGGGGTGGAGATGGTCGCCGCAATCGTAGCCAGGCATGAGCCTGTCAGGGTGCTGCGGGTCCCGAAGCACGCTGTCGAAGTCGATCACTGCATCGAAGTGGCCGACGGCGCGAATCCATCGATTCACCGTCTGCCGGTCTTCTTCGCTCAACGGTCCCGGATGGTAATAGCCTGAACCGGCATAGGGGGTGATTGTTGCCCCATAGACGCGCAACTGGTGAGCATGGGCGCGTACAATCATTTGCTGGTAGGCAGCGAGCACGCGGCTCACAAGGGCGTCATGCTCGGCTGGGGAGACTTCACCATCTCGCGCTACCCCGCCCAGATCGTTCACGCCCTCGAACACGATGACCCAGCGCACGCCTGCCGGCGCCAGCACATCGCGATCAAAGCGCGAAAGAGCATTTGGCCCAAGACCGTCCGTGAGCAGGTGATTGCCTCCGAGGCCCTCGTTCGAAACACCGATGTCGTGGGTCCCTGGCGCGGCCTGCAGTCGTGCGGCGAGCACATCCGTCCAGCGGTCATTTCCATTGGTGGTTGCGCCGTGTCCGTCGGTGATCGAATCTCCCAGGACCACGACGCTGGCCGCATTCGGCGACGCCTGTACGTCGATCTCTGAGACTTGGTACCAATGGTCCACGTGTTTTGGTTGGGTCAAATTTTTAGCACTTACCGATGCCTCATGCGAAAAATAGGAGGTAGCCCGCGAGCCAGGATGCCCGGTCTGGCGCGCCGGAGGGGCGTCCAGGTGAAAGGTCACAGCCAGATCCGACAACGGAGGTACGGAGATCTCAAGCGGATCGGAAACGAACTCCGCCCCCGCCGGAACTGTCACCTCTACGCTGCCAGCGAAGGTGAGTGGCCGATCACTCTTTGGATCGATCTCTGCGGATGCCGATGAAATTGGCCGCGCGATATGCACCGATGTGAAGTGGAGCGCCTCGGTTCCAAAACTGTTCGACAGATGCACGCGTAGAGCAGTGCCACCGGCGGATAGATGAAAAATTTGTCGAACAGTGGCATCTCGCAGGTCGTCGGGGGAGAGTGAATTCTGCGGTTCGGGAATCTGCGATGAACAGCCCCAACTGGCAATCCACACTGGTGTTTTAGCCGCGGGTTGAAGACCGGATTGGGCAGAAGCGTGGCTCGCAAAAAGTACAAGACCAAGAATCGCTGAGAATTTGTCGAACGAATGTTTCATCGGAGACGGTCTATTGTGAACCTTAATCAAATTGTCTTTCGAGAGCGCAGTAAGAATAGCATAGCGAGCGAGAGCGGATTCGAGCGCTCACTGGACGATTTGAATTTGGTAATCCAGATAATCGATGGTGACTACGGTCCGGCCAAGAAGGAAACTGTCTGAGACTGCCTTGGCGTGCGTGGCCATGCCATAGCCGCTCACGTTGACGTATTGTCGCATCACCTGAGATGGCCCGGTGAATATGGAAGGGCTCTGCGATGTGGCTCCTTCAAGGCGGACGATGGAGCCGTCGCTTGCGTCCACCCACAAGGTTCCTTCAATCAGATTGGGAGATTTGTGTCGCGGAGAGATTGCCAGTGCGATGCAATCCCGTCCATCCAATCGCTGCGCGCCGCCCGGTTTCAGCTTCATCTCGTAGTTGGCAGAAGTGAGCCACGCATGCTCGCGAATGCCGGGCAGGTTAATCTCCTTTTCGCGATCCAGAATCACGGTTAGCACATGATTCAATATAAGACCAGAACCGGATTCCGAAAGGATGGTGTATTGCTTGCCTGTTTCTTTGCGGTACTCGGTTCGAACCGTCATCTCAGCGGCTGGATGAGTCTCGTCCTTGCCACGATAGACAGCGTAGTGTTCGGTAACTGTGTAGGATGCGATGTGGTCGACTCTGGCTTTGACCGCCGCATCGACTTTTGCGATGACAGAGGCGGAGTCTAACTGTTGAGCCTGCACCGGATTTGTGGCCAGAAATATGAGACCGGTCGCAGCCATAAGCCCGGTGAGATGCATCCGCCCGAGATAATCGATCATTCCCGAGTTCGCCCCCGTATCAACCCTAACAGAAGCTTTGATGCAATGGCAGGCTTGGAGGACAGCCCGCGTGCGGAATCGTATTCCGAAGCGCCAAATGCCGCGACCTCCGATACTCGGGTCGCTCGTAGGAGGTGCATGCCAGCTTCGCAGAGAGATTTATTGTCGTCTGCGTTATTCTTGTCTTCAGGGCAAAGTTAGATTGTGAGCAAAACAAAATCCACTTACACGCGATCGAATGATCGTCCGCTACTCAGGCGCGAAGTGTCGGTTCGTGGAGTGGTGCAGGGTGTCGGATTTCGTCCCTTTGTCTACCGGCTTGCCATTGAGGAGGGCCTGACGGGCTCGATCGGCAACGACACCGACGGAGTGAAGATTGAAATTGAGGGGCCTGGCGAACGAGTGGATGGGTTTCTTGCTCGCTTGCGTCAAGAGGCGCCCCCACTCGCGCGGATTGACTCGATTGGCGTGCGGGAGTTGCCATCGATCGGACTCCAGTCCGGGGAGTTTCGAATCATCTCCAGTAAGGTGATAGGGACCGTGAGCACTGGGATTCCGGCGGATGCGGCCGCGTGTTCAGATTGCGTGCGGGAGTTGCTCGACCCACAGGACCGCCGCTTCCTCTATCCTTTTCTCAACTGCACCAACTGCGGGCCGCGATTCACGATCACGCGCCGGATTCCCTACGACCGGCCTCAGACCTCAATGGCGAAGTTTCCGATGTGCGCGGCCTGCCAGCGGGAGTACGACGATCCGCTCAATCGGCGATTTCACGCGCAGCCGAATGCGTGTTGGGAGTGCGGACCGAAGCTCTGGCTTGTCGGGGCTGACGGCGCAGAGATTGCGGCAGAGGACGCCGTGCGCGCATGTGTCGAACGATTGCTTGCCGGCTGCATCATGGCCGTCAAGGGCATTGGCGGCTTTCACTTGAGTGTGGATGCGACGAATGAGGCCGCAGTGATGCATCTGCGCGAGCGCAAACGGCGTTATGGAAAACCGCTTGCGGTGATGGTGCGCGATCTGGATGCGGCGCGAGCGGTCTGCGAGTTGACAGCGGAGGAAGAGGCGCTGCTGACCACGCCAGCGCGACCCATTGTCTTGGCCCGTCATCGCACGAGTTCTGGAATTGCGGAGAACGTTGCGCCGGGGATTCCATGGCTCGGAATCTTCCTGCCATACGCGCCGTTGCAGCATTTGCTTTTCGCTGATGCGCGCGTGCGAGCGCTGGTGATGACTTCCGCAAATCTCAGTGAAGAGCCGATTGCAATCGACAACGATGAGGCGCGGGTTCGGCTGGGCGGGATTGCCGATGCATTCCTGATGCACAATCGCGAGATCTTGCAACGCTGTGACGACTCGGTGACCGCCGTGGTGGATGGAGCGCCGCAACTCATTCGCCGGGCGCGAGGCTTTGTGCCGCTGGGTGTACCGTTGCCGTTTGACGCGCCGCCGCTGCTGGCCGTGGGCGGGCACTTAAAGAATGTTTTTGCACTGGCTCGCGGAGGTTTTGTATATCAAAGCCAGCACCTGGGCGATCTTGAGAATCTTACAGGCCTTGAGTTCTTCAAGGAGTCGCTGAACCACATGATGCGAACCTTCGAGATTGAACCGCAGGCTGTCGTTCACGATATGCATCCGGGGTATCTCTCGACCGAATGGGCCAAGGGCTGGGCGCGAGAACTAGGACTCCCGCTGATCGCCGTGCAACATCATCATGCACACGTCGCAGGCTGCATGGCCGAGCATGGACTGACGGGCGAAGCGATTGGCTTGGCGCTCGACGGCACAGGCTACGGGACGGATGGGAAGATCTGGGGCGGGGAAGTGCTGATCGCGCGGATGGGAAGCTTTGAGCGTTTCGCGCATCTTGAGTATGTACTCATGCCGGGTGGGGAAAAGGCGATCAGGGAGCCGTGGCGCATGGCTTTTGCAGCAATACGGAGCGCAGGGTTCGATGTGGAGGCAGCGGCTGCATTATCCGGAGCGAACGGGGAAGAAGCGCGTGTGTTGGAGCGGATGATCGAGCGGGGTGTGAATGCTCCGCTCACTTCGAGCTTGGGCCGGCTCTTCGACGCTGTGGCGGCTGTGGTCTTGAAGCGGCGCGTCGTGGACTATGAGGCACAGGCGGCCATTGAACTCGAAGGTATCGCCGTCGATGAGCCGTATGATGAGCCCGGCTACGCGATGGCGTTCGCAGATGACGGCGGTACCGCACGCAAGCTGGTGCGGATCTCGGCCGCTCCGCTCTGGAGGGGGTTTGTGGAAGATTTAGATGCAAGGGTGAGCAAGTCGAAGATTGCTGCGCGGTTTCATGCCGGGGTCGCATCTGGATTTGTGCAGGCCTCGGTGCTGGCGAGAGCGGCGACCGGATTGAGCAAGGTGGCGCTCAGCGGCGGCTGCATGCACAATCGCCGCCTTGCGCGACTGTTGCGGGTCAAGCTGGAAGCTGAAGGCTTCGAGGTCTTTCAGCACGTGAATGTCAGCCCTGGCGATGGAGGGCTTAGTTATGGTCAGATCGCGGTAGCCGGGGCGATCCTGAGCAACTCGAAGTTAGCCGGAGAGCCGGACTAGCTGTTGCGCTTCTTCGCGGGGGCCGAGGAGCGAGATCTTGGGAATGCGACCGCGCACCATAGCCACCTCGTCGCAGCGATGCAGGCGCGGACAGTTCTGGCAGTCTTTGAAGATCTTGTCGGGCAACTCGGTCTTGTCTTCGACGGTGCGGAAGCCGTATTTGAAAAAGAAGTCCGAGATGCGCGTGAAGAGGCAGATCGACTGGATGCCGTGCTCTTCGGCTTCGTCAACGAGTGCCTTGAGAATGTGGCCCCCCGCGCCTTTGCCCTTGGCGGCTGGCTTGACCACGATCGAGCGCACCTCGCAAAGATGAGGTCCATAAAAGTGCAGCGCGCCACAGCCAAGAAAGACGCCGCCATCGGACTCGGCGACCGTGAAGTCGCGAATGTTCTCGCAAATCTCGGCGAACGGCCGGCGCAGCAGTGTGCCGTCGGTGGAGAGCGAGTTCACCAGATCGTAAATGTTGGATGCGTCCTTGAGGAGGGCTTTACGCACCAGCATGAGCGACCTCCTGCTTAGTCAGAACAGGCAAATTCGCGAGCAGCTTTCGCATGGCGGCGAGCTTCTTATGCACTCGCGCACGCGCAGTGCCACCCGTTACGTCGTGACAATCGAGTGTCGCTTGCAAGGTGACAGCGGCAAAGAAATCCTGCTCAAACTCCTCGCCAAACTGGTGCAATTCGTCGAGACTCAGATCCCCCAGTTCTACGCCTTTCTCTAACGCGAAGCGCACTGCATTTCCCACCTTCTCGTGTGCTGTTCGGAAGGGAATGCCCTTATGAACGAGATACGTTGCCGCTGCCATCGCATTGAGATAGCCTGACTGCGCCGCCGCGTTCATGCGTTCGCGATTGAACTGGAGGGCCGTGGTGAAGCGAGCCACAAGCGTGAGCATCTGCGGTACAAACTCGACGGCGAAGGCGGGCTCCTGGGTCTCCTGCATGTCTTTATTGTAGGCCAAGGGCAGCCCTTTGAGTTGTAGCGTCACGGCCTCGGCTGCTCCGTGAATGCGCCCGACTTTAGCGCGAATCAGCTCGGTCAGGTCGGGATTCTTCTTCTGCGGCATGGCGCTCGATCCGGTGGAAAAGGCCTCCGGCAGCGTGACAAAGCCGAACTCCGCTGTGGCGAAAAGTGTGATCTCTTCTGCAAAGCGGCTCAGATGCAAGCCGACGAAGGTGAGTGCATGCAGATACTCCAGAATGAAATCGCGATCGCTTGTTGCGTCGATTGAATTGCCGGTGGGCCCCGCAAAGCCCAACTCTTTCGCGGCAATGCTGCGGTCGAGCGCGAGTGTTGCGCCGGCGACGGCTCCTGAACCGAGGGGACAGTAATTGAGCCGCTTCGAGCAATCCATGAGGCGTCCAGCATCGCGCAAGATCATCTCGGTATACGCGAGCAGCCAGTGGGCGACCAGCACCGGCTCAGCGCGTTGCATGTGCGTGTAGCTGGGCATGACGGCATCGCCGGCAGCTTCGGCCTTCTCGACAAGCGCACTGATCCAGACGATCAGAGCGTCAAGGGTGAGACCGATCTGTTTGCGCACATAGAGGCGCAGATCTGTCGCGATCTGCTCGTTGCGGCTGCGGCCTGTGTGGAGTTTGAGACCGAGCGAGCCGATGCACTCGACTAATGAAAGTTCGACGAAGTGATGGATGTCTTCGGCTGTTGGGTGATTGCGCACGATCGCTTTGCCGGCATCGGTTGCATGATCAGCCGCTATTGCATCAAGGGCCTCACGCAGCTTCGCTGTCTCATCCTTTGTGAGGATGTTGGCGGCGCAGAGAGCAGAAGCGTGCGCCTTGCTGGCGGCCACCTCTTGGTCGAGAAGCCGCCAATCAAAAACAATCGAACGCTGCCACGCTTCAAACTCAGCGTCGAGCGGCTCCCGAAAGCGGCCCGACCACATCTTTCCGGATTGTTGTTCGTTGGACATTGTTCTAAGCGTACCTCATGCTATTCCTTCTCCTTACCGTTGTTAAGCTGGGGCATTTCGCTGCCTTTGCTGAGGGTGAGGAGACCTGTTTTGGCGTAGGTGAGGAGCTTGGCCCTCGTGTCGATGATGTCGAGGTTGCGCATTGTGAGTTGTCCGATGCGGTCACGAGGAGAAAAGGTTGATTCAGTCTTCTCCATACTGAGGCGCTCGGGATGGAATGTCAGATTGGGCGACTCAGTCGAGAGAATGGAGTAGTCATTGCCGCGGCGCAACTCGAGTGTGACCTCGCCGGTGATGGGCTTGGCGATCCAGCGCTGGGCTGATTCGCGGAGCATGATCGCCTGCGAATCGAACCAGCGGCCCTGATAGAGCAGTCGGCCGAGCTTGCGTCCATTGTCGCGATATTGCTCGATGGTGTCCTCGTTGTGAATGCCGGTGATGAGGCGCTCGTATGCGATGAAGAGCAGGGCGAGGCCTGGGGCCTCGTAGATGCCGCGGGACTTGGCTTCAATAATGCGGTTCTCAATTTGATCGGACATGCCGAGGCCGTGTCGGCCGCCGATGCGGTTGGCTTCGAGGAGGAGCGCAACAGGATCAGAGAACTGCTGGCCGTTGAGAGCAACGGGAAAGCCTTCTTCAAAGCGAATCGAAATCTCTTCGCGCTTGATCTCGACATCTTCGCGCCAGAATGCCTTGCCCATGATGGGGACGACGATCTTCATTGACGTGGAGAGTTGTTCGAGGTCCTTGGCTTCATGGGTTGCGCCAAGCAGGTTGGAGTCGGTGGAATAGGCCTTTTCGGAGGACATCTTGTAGGCGAAGCCGTGGCGCTGCATGTACGCAGACATCTCGGCCCGGCCGCCTAACTCGTCGATAAAAGCTGCATCAAGCCAGGGCTTGTAGATCTGCAGGCTAGGATTGGCGAGCAGTCCGTAGCGATAGAATCGCTCGATGTCGTTACCCTTGAAAGTTGAACCGTCACCCCAGATGTTGACATCGTCTTCCTTCATCGCGGCCACCAGCATGGTGCCCGTGACCGCGCGACCGATGGGCGTGGTGTTGAAGTAAGGAACGCCAGCCGTTGTAATGTGAAAGGCGCCCGATTGCAGGGCGGCGATGCCTTCGCGAACCAGCGGGCCGCGGCAATCGATGAGGCGGGCCTTTTCTGCACCATACTCCAGGGCCGCGCGCGGGATGGCGTCGTAGTCGGTTTCGTCGGGCTGGCCGAGGTTGGCTGTGTAGG
>CAYTJN010000180.1:0-7994 GCA_964438125.1 uncultured Occallatibacter sp. | reverse complement strand
TCAGATCGGAGCCGATGTCGGCGATCTTGGTGAAGATGCCGCCGGCGATACGCAGGGCGGCCGCGCCCAGGGATTCGCCGATGGCGAAGCCGATAAAACAAGGGCCGGCATAAGTGGCCGGGACGAAGAGAAGGATGAAGAGCATGATGAGCAGCTCGACCGAGATCAGCATCATGCCGACGCTCATGCCCGCCTTCAGCGGAATGGCAAAGAGCGGATAGGGCTTGCCCTTGAGGCCGGCAAAAGCCACGCGGGAGTTGGCATAGGTGTTGACGCGAATGCCGAACCACGCCACGCCGTAGCTGCCCGCGATGCCGACCAAACTGAACAACAGAATGATGGGCAAGGTCACCGCGACATTTCCCACCGGCGACAGAATACCGAAGTACAGCGAGATGATGACGGCGATGAAGATCCAGAGCAACATGATGAACTTGCCCTGCGTCACCAGATACGTTTTGCAGGTCTCATAGATCAGCTCGGACATCTCGCGCATCGACTTATGAACCGGCAGGTTCTTCAACTGCACGAGGATCCCCAGGCCGAAGATCAGGCCGAGGACGCAGAATGCCAATCCGACCATCAGCAGAGCCGGACCGCTCAAGCCGAAATGATTGACCACCGACAGATCCGGCAGCTTCAGGCTGGCTTCGCCTCCCGCTGATTCTTGCGCGCCGGCGAATGCGGGAAGCAGCAGGCCTATTCCAACGGCCGCCACCGTCTTCGACTGATGTTTTACAAATGCCAATGCGCCGATCATTTGGCGTCTAGAGATGAAGGCCACGAGCAGCGAAAGCGCGCTCACGGCCAGAAAGAAACACACCCCATACTGTGCAGTCACAAATCCTCCCAAGCTAATTTCAAGCTGAATTGCTAATGGCTTACCACGAACGGAGTCGGAAAATACGAAAAGAACTTTCCGCAAGAATAGTCATCCGAAGGCTATCATCCGGTCCCGACACTGTCGAGTGATTGCAATCACATTGATCAATAAGGGATTCCACAAGTGGACTGCTTCGCCCCAGAATGGCATTTGTTCTATTGAAGGGGAATCTCGATCTTGTCGCCGGGAAGCGGATGTTGCAAATTCTGATCGCTCTGGTCGCGCTGCTGGCCAAGAGGAAGCGGATGCAGCTTGAAAAGCACCAGCAGGTTGCGCTCCGGGTCATCGAAGGCGCGGAAGCTTGCGACCTGTTCAAGCGAGAAGTGCTGGTGGATGTCCGCGAGGGTGCCAGGGTCGAGATCATTCCATGTGGCGTACCAGCCAGGCCTATAAAGGGCCATCTTGTCTGCCAGATCCAGCGTGCCAAAGTCGTCACATAGAGTGGGCAGGTGGGTAACAAAGGTGATCTGGTCGCCGCTGATTGACAGCAGTAGCCGGTTGCCGTTGGGGTGTGCATCAATGTATTGAGTAAGCCGGCGGGCCGCATCGACAAAGGTGTACTCGGGATGTATTGCGTAGTTGAGTGTCTGGAAGCCATTGAAGGCCGCGGTCAGGGTCGCCATTGCCACTATTGCCCAGCCTAAGGTCCGTCTTGGAGTGAACCGAGACCTCGAATCGGTAGTGGGAAAGATTTCGCAGACCAGCGCTCCTGCCCCCTGTGCCACGATAAAAAAGCTGAAGATAGCCACCACGGCAAAGTAACGTGGCTGGGGGTGGTTCTGATAGGTCATGAAGAAGATATATCCGGCGACTGCGAGGATTGAGGCGCCAAAGACGGGGTCCATCCAGAGATGACGGGCCCATACGCCGCTTGGCGCCGAGGTGGAGTTTGTCCGGTACACGTTCCGAATCGCCGCAACGATCGCAACCAGAGTCACCACGCCGGCCAGCGGGACGAGGCTGCGGCCTACCCATAACCCGCCATGGAAGGACCACCAAAGGCTCACGAGGGGCCAGATTAGCTCTTTTGGCTTTATGTATTTGTTGACGAAGAAGAGGTACTTGTAATCGGCATAAAGGCCAAGATGGATGACCAGCGTCATCCATAGGCCATAGGCAGCGGAAAAGGCGCTGGCGGCTGCCAAGGCACAGCGCGCCATTAGCCTCCTGCGATTCCGGAGCGGCAACAGCATTGCCCAGCCCAGCGCCGGCAAAAGAAAAATGGCGGTGGTCTTAGAGAACATCATCAGCGTGAAGAGCAAGCCGATGCCAACAGAAGCGACCACGGGTCGGCGCAGCCGGGGAAGCCGGACGGAGAGATTGAGGGCTGCCAAAGTAAGCGCAATCAGCAGAGGCTCAAGGATCGCCAGCCGGCTGAAACAGTAGACAAACGGGCTGGTGACGATCAGCGTCAAGGCCAGCATCGCCACCCAATGCGGTCCGCGCGATCGAAGCAAAAGATAACTCAACAGCAGATTGCAACAGAAGAACGCGACGGCCAGCCCGCGTGCCGCCTCGACCGTGACCCCAGTGAAGAAGAAGAGCACCCACTCAAGGAAGGGCCACAAAGGCAAAGCAGGAGCGGGATTGAAATCCCCCGCGAGATACCAATTGCCGAAGAGATGAGCGCGTATGGCAGCATTGCCGTACCAGCCTTCGTCGGTGTACTTGGCCCAGTCCATGAACCACGGAGTGTGGTTGGGAAAATCGGCGCTGAGATGTAGGGCATGGAGCACGGCGAAACAGACTATGAACAACAGCCAAAATCTGGTCAGCCAGCGCTTATGCGAGATCGTCAACAGTTGTTTCCTCAAGAGAAGAGCACACTCGCTTTCCGCTCATCAACCGAGCGGCGTCGCGGTGTTGGCACAAGTCCGCGAAAGCCGAAAACAATCGCCTCAGGGAGATAGATCAGTATATCGCGGCCAACGCGAGGCACATCCTCGCTCTGTTTGCCGTCTTGCAACTCATCTTTGCGAGGTGCCCAGGTTACAGGAGTCCGCCACGTCCGGCCAAACGGCGCGAGAGCAGCCAGGAGACCAGCGACACGCCCAAAGCCATCGCCACCCAACCGGCCGACTCAATTGGGCGCATCGAAGCGGCGGTAAGATGCGGCAGAGCAACAGTGATCGAACTCAAAGCCGGCACGCCGAGGCGCACAAACTCGAATCCGCCCCAGCCGAAGACTCCAACCGAGAGCAGAATGCCGGGGATGGCTCGTTTCCATGGAAAAAGAATCGGGGGAGGCACGGCCGAATCTTGCTCAATACGCTCCATCACCGACGTCGTGAAGCCCGAAGAGGGAATCAGTTCCTCCTCGGACGCCAGAATGCGATCAATCGCAGCGTCGATGCGACGGTTCAAGGCTTGATCTTGTGGGGTGTGAAGTAGTTTGGCCGGCTTCAAATTGTGACCCCCTTTCCTGTTTCTCCTGCTGTAGCTTCCATTGCTGCGTGCTCCCCTGCCAGGTGCGGAAAGCGCTGTCGCAAAAGAGCCCGAGCTCGCGAGAGGCGCGCTTTGATAGTTCCTTCGGGCAGGCCGAGGTTTAGAGCCGCCGCGGCGACGTCTTGCTCATGAAAGTAATACAAAACAACCGGTTCGCGATAGCGGAGGGGAAGAGCCAGTACCGCGCGCCTGAGTAATTCATTCTGTCCACGTTCTTCGATTTCGCGCTGCTGAGAGGCCGGACCGGAGGGCTCCGGAGCGTCGTCTAGAGGCAGCGTCTCTGTCGGGAAGCGCTTTAATTCTGACCGATAGACGTTGGCCGCCAGCGCAAACAACCAGGTTGAAAAGCTTCCTTCGCGGCGCCACTGGGCCAAACCGCGCCAGGCGCGAATAAATGCCTCCTGAGCCATCTCCTCCGCGCGCCCGCGGTCGCGGCAGTAGCGCCAGGCCATATTCACCAGCGGTCCCTGCCAGCGGCGAACAATCCCCTCGAACGCCCTCACCTCACCGGCCAGCACGCGGGTGACGTCGGCCAAGTCGTCTGTTGCACTTTTTTGAGTTGCGCTGGTGAGGGTCGTGTTCAATGCAAACATTCTCCGCTCGTTGAGACAGGAAAGCCAGTAACCCGGTTGCATTTTATCGACATAAGAATCTTTAGAAAAAATGCAACCGCATTGGGCGGCCTCCGGTCCCACCGGATATAGGGGCAAAAGCCCCATCAAGTTAACGAGGAGGATTCAATGGCGCATTTGGTATCGGGGATC
This sequence comes from uncultured Occallatibacter sp., assembly GCA_964438125.1. Classification (GTDB taxonomy): domain Bacteria; phylum Acidobacteriota; class Terriglobia; order Terriglobales; family Acidobacteriaceae; genus Telmatobacter. The sequence goes on along the minus strand of CAYTJN010000180.1, from coordinate 3,902 downwards.
TTTGAAAACCCTGTAAATGGCTTATGGGTATTTCTCTCTATAAGCGCGGTGGCGCTCTTCGTGGTGTTCCTTCCGGCCGTGACCTTCTTCGACAAACAGCACAAGGAGCGCGAGGCTTTCTACAAGGCCGAGACGATCCGGCGCATCACCGAGGCCTCCGGCGAAGGCGCAAAGGCAGCTCTCGAACTTCTCAAGGCGCAAAGCCGCATGGAGAGCCAGAAATTGCGGGAAGGGATGAAAATGGGCGGGTTGGTCTGCATTGCGGTTGGCGCGGCGCTATCCCTCTTTCTGCTGAGCCAGCACAGTAATACTTCTCTCGTCGGCTTGATTCCGGGTTTAATCGGCGTGGCATTGCTGGTTTATGTCTACGTGATGGCCGCGCCCCTCGACTAGGAGTCGAAAGGCTGAATCTAGGAGCCGAAAGGCTGAATCGCAGGCAGGGTTGTGCCATCCAAGGTAATAGCTGTTTGAACAACTATTACCTTGGCTCGATCCATCGGGCGCGGGTGCACGGAGGACGAGCCGATGACAGCAAAACCACAACGCCAGCCCGCAATTTATCTTCCTCACGGCGGCGGGCCGTGTTTCTTCATGGACTGGACATGGGGACCAGCGGACACCTGGAACGCCACCCAGCGGTTTCTTGAAGGATTGACCGCCACGCTGCCTGAGCCTCCCAAAGCGATGGTAGTCATCAGTGGCCACTGGGAGGAGCCGGCTTTCACCGTGAGCTCTGCCCCGCGCCCTCAATTGATCTTCGACTACTCCGGCTTCCCGGAGCAGACATATCACCTCACGTGGCCTGCGCCCGGCTCGCCAGAACTAGCAGTGCGCGCGGCGGATCTGCTGAAACAGGCAGGCCTGCCGTCGGCGAACAACGCGACGCGCGGATTCGATCACGGCGTTTTTGTCCCGCTCAAGGTGGCCTTTCCCGAGGCGCGGATACCCGTGGTGACGCTCTCGCTGGCGGCTTCACTCGATCCGGCGTTGCATCTGGCAGCCGGGCGGGCGCTGGCTCCGTTGCGCGACGAGGGAGTTCTGATCGTCGGAAGCGGCATGAGCTTTCACAACCTTCGAGGCTACCTTCGACCCGAAACTCTGGAGCGTGCCCGTGCCTTCGATGGGTGGCTGACCCAAGCCGTCGAGTCGCCCGGGACTGCTCGCGATGCCTTGCTGATCAACTGGCGGAATGCCCCCTTTGCCGCCTATGCGCATCCTCGCGAGGAGCACCTGATTCCGCTTATGGTGGTAGCGGGAGCTGGAGGAGGCGCGGGGGGAGCTCGCATCTTTACCGATGAGCCGATGGGTGCGACGATTAGCGCTTACCGCTTCGATTGAGGCGTGAGCATAACAGACGAGCTCGGTTGGGAGATGTGGTTTCCCGCCCTCGCGCCAGAGAAAACGCGCAAGGATGGCGCACGGAGACTCGATAACATTTTCGGGAATAGTGTGAACTTTATTACGTCATCGTAGGTTGTCGCTCCATGCTGGTTGCGGATGTATAGGGCCGGTTGAGAGTAGTAGCAAGACCGCACTGCTCGATGGGTGACCTTCGCCGGACCGTCTATCTTCCGTCCTGGTACCAACGTCTCTTGCGGCCCACACGGACACCGGAATCGATAAGCACGGCAGCCAGGCCGAAGAGCATACAGAGATCGACTCGCGCTTCGTGGAAGAAACTCAGCCAGCCGTATTCGTTGAGCTTGGCGGGAGCGAACGGGCCGATGTGCCTGCCGAAAAGGATTGGTAGCTTAGTAGTCACCAGGGCTGTGCAGATGACGATCAATAATACGAGCGCTGCGTCTCCAGCGTAGAAATTCAGCAGGATGGCAGCGCCGCCGCCGATCTCGATGCCACCCACCAGTGGCGCCAACTGCTGAGGAAAAGGCAGACCAATCGAGGCAAAGCGTGCCACGCCCAGTTGCTCTGGCCGGACAAACTTGAGCGCTCCCTCAAGCAGGAACACCAAGCCCACGATCACCCGGATCAGGATCATGGGAAGATTTTGGCGCACTGCCGCCTCCATTGGCCGGTTCTCCCAGATGGCCTGATCAGCTTCCTGAAGGGGCTCAAATCCAAACCAGACAAGAAAGAGAATACCGCAGGGACTAGGCACAATGAGAACTAAGCGCAACATTTGCAATCATATTTCCCAAAAAGAGTTTCTTTCAGGAGCGATATGCAGCGAAATCCCTTATTGGCTATCGAGAAGGACTTCGACGGCGGCAACAATGGCCTTGGGTTGAGTTATAGGAGCGTAGCGACGCACAACGCGGCCCTCACGGCCAATGAGGAATTTTGTGAAGTTCCATTTAATGCGCTTCGTGCCGAAGAGTCCCGGTTTCGCTTTCTTCAAAAACTCATACAACGGATGGGCGTTGGGGCCGTTCACCTCGATCTTTGCGAAGAGGGGAAAGCTGACGCCGTAATTTCGCTCGCAAAACGAGGCGATCTCGGCGGCCGAGCCCGGTTCCTGTGCGCCAAACTGATTGCAAGGGAAGCCCAGCACCGTCAGGCCCCGCTCCTTGTAGGCGCGGTATAGCTGCTCAAGGCCGGCATATTGCGGGGTGTTGCCGCATTTGCTGGCCGTATTGACGATCAGCAAAACCCTACCCTTGAATTCATTCAGGCTGACGGTCCGAACGTCCGCGCCGCCCGCAAGCAGAGGCACCGAGAACCCATAAACCGTCTCTCCCGCTTCATTCATCGCTCAGCCGCCTCCACAGAGAGGATGTCATGCGCGCCTGGTCTACGTCTAAGAGGGATGCCGCCCTGCTCCCGAGCCGATCGAAGCCCTCTCACCCGGCTGCGTCCGGTAGACTGTGGTTTGGGTCCCTGATTGTCCCGGCATCTCCAGCGACTTTAGTTCGGTGGGGTAACGAGGGGTCCAGCCCATGTCCGAAGGCGGCAGGGGCTTCTGGGGAGAGATGCGGTATGAGAGCCGATTCGCTACCCTGCGGTTTGGGCCGGGTGAGTGCGGTCAAATGGAACCGGGGTCCCCGGCGACAGGTTTTAGTCGGTGGGGATGGTAAAATCAATCTTTCCTAGATGCAGGATCAGATCTTTTTTGAGCAGTGAGGGTGGCGATATTCTTCCCGTGAAGCCGAACCTGATGGCGAACTATGGACCGCACCAGAACGTGTGCTCTTGGCAGGGCTCAGGCCCGGTGAAGATCCAGCACAATGTCTTCACCCGCGCGTTGCGGACCACCAGCCGTCTGGCGCGGATGATGATCCTGATCGTCCTGATGCTCGCTGCCGGCGCTGTATTGGCCCAGCAGCCGCAGACAATCGATTCCATCCGAGTTATCGGCAATCGGCGCATTCCCAAGGAGACCGTGCTGGCGCGGCTCTTCACCCATCCCGGCGATGCGTACGACCCCATCTCGATCGAGCGCGATTTTAACTCGCTCTGGAATACCGGCTACTTCGAGAATCTGCGCATCGAGCGCGAGGACACCGAAAAGGGCATCATCCTGAACATCTTTGTCGTGGAAAAGCCCACCATCCGCGAGATCAATTACAAGGGGAACAACTCCGTCTCTACGTCGGATATCCTGGATCGCTTCAAGAAGGAAAAGGTCGGGATCTCCGTGGAAAGCCAGTATAATCCGGCCAAGATCAAGCGGGCGGAGACGGTTCTGAAGGATATCCTCTCGGAGCACGGGCATCAGTTTGCCACCATCAAGACCGAGATCAAGACGATTCCGCCGGCCTCCGTGCAGGTGAACTTCAATATCAAGGAAGGCCCCACGGTCAAGGTGGGCCAGATCCGTTTTACCGGAAATCAGCACATCAGTTCGCTGATTCTGCGCCGCTCGATGAAGAACCTGAGGCCCATCGGGATTCCCTATTCGATTATCTTCGAGAATCTTTTTTCGCAGACCTTTGACGCCACCAAGC
>CAYTJN010000179.1:0-8187 GCA_964438125.1 uncultured Occallatibacter sp. | reverse complement strand
CTTCGCATTAGAACAGCTTGCTAAGGGATACGTTTTGCGTGGGCAAGATCAGACCCCCCCTCCTATATTTATTTTTGACTCCCAAATTTTGCATATAATTTTAACTTCAACCTGGTCAATACGTTTCGACCTGAAATCCTGTTGAAATCGCAAAACGAGCAGCTCGTAGGTTTTGCAGATAATTATCCGATCTTCCGAATAAGCTGGAATCGATCTGTTCCGCTCAGCAGCTTGAGTGCAACCTTGACCGCCGCAGCGAATCAAAGGACAGTAAAATTAGCAAGAATGCGCGCGATCCTCGACGCGCGCGGACCCGGAGGTCCAATGCCAAAAAATCTGCTTGAACAGCTGCGCACATATACCATCGTCGTCGCTGACACCGGCGACATTGAAGCAATCGGAAAGTTCCGCCCGCAAGACTCAACCACGAATCCTTCGCTGATTACGGCCGCGGCGCAGTTGCCGCAGTACCAGCCTATTGTCGACGGCGTGTTGCGCGACGCACGCAAAGAACTGGGAAAAGACGCGGCCGATTCAGCCATCGGCAATCTCGCTTTTCAGCGCCTGGCCATCGCATTCGGCAAAAAGATTCTGGCCATCGTACCCGGCCGCGTCTCCACCGAGGTGGACGCGCGCCTGTCCTATGACACCGCGGCCACAATCGCTCAAGCCCGCAGCATCATTGCGCAGTACGACGCCGACGGCATCGGCCGCGAGCGCGTGCTGGTCAAGATCGCCTCCACATGGGAAGGCATCCGCGCCGCCGAAGTGCTGGAGAAGGAAGGCATCCACTGCAACCTGACATTGCTCTTCGGCCTGCATCAAGCCATTGCCGCAGCCGATGCAGGAGTTACGCTCGTCTCGCCCTTCGTAGGCCGCATTCTCGATTGGTACAAAAAGAACACAGGCAAGGACTATCAGGGTGCGAACGACCCCGGCGTTATCTCCGTCACCCAGGTGTATAACTACTACAAGAAATTTGGCTACAAGACGCAGGTGATGGGCGCCAGCTTCCGCAACATTGGCGAGATATGTGAGCTCGCCGGCTGCGACTTGCTCACCATATCTCCGCAACTGCTGGCGGAGCTGGAATCGACCCAGGGTGAACTGCCGCGCAAACTCTCGCCCGAAGCCGCCCGTGCGCTGTCGTTGGAAAAAATAGCGGTAGACAAGACTGTATTCGATCGCATGCACGCCGAAAACCGTATGGCAAACGACAAGCTGAAGGAGGGCATCGAAGGCTTCTCTGCAGCGCTGGTCAATCTGGAAGCTCTGCTTGCCAGGCGGCTAGCTGAAGTGGAATCTACCGTCCCAGCCAACGCGTAATGCACGATCATTCGAGACCAAGGGCAGCCCACTGTGGCTGCCCTTTCTGCTGTCTGCAGCGAATGGTTATGGTCGCCTGTATTTGCAATCGGCATGCCACATTGCCAACTAAGTCGCCCTCTGTCGGAGAAAGAGAGCAACTTTCATGTTAAATTATGTGTCAAACGTACCAAGCAGAGCAATGGTGGCGGCTCTACTAGCATCACGGGGTGATGCCGTCCATTTGGATTCAATTGCTGATTCGTGTGCGGCTCCCTCTTAGGAGCTGGTAAGGAAGCATTGATTGGAAACCGGGAGGCGCGTATGCAGACGCAGGCTCATCCGCTCGAACCATTCTTCCGCCATGCCGTTCGCAATAGTTACGAAGGCAAGTTGGGCCTCCATGATCCGGATGTAACAGGGTATGTGGCTCACCTGCTTTGCGAGTTCTCCGAGGCCGACAATCTTTTTAGCGTGCGCGATGGCAACGGCCGCGCTGTTCATGAACTGGACGCGATGATCTTTGCCGCCGATCCGGTTCATGGCGACGCGCCCTCGTTTGACGCAGAGCGCGCCGTTCGCAAGCATATCGGCGATTACGCGCTCTTTGTGGCGGGAATGTTCCCAGAGGCTACCGAAAGGGAACGGCGCCGGCACAGGCAACCAAGCCTGGGCGAACTAATTAATGCCGGCAAAGAGAGCTATTACATAGTGAGCCAGTTCAACCTCTTCGAGTATGAACAGGAAGCGCCGCTCTTCGCCCGCCTGTCTGACTCGTTCGAGCGCTGCATTCTCGGCCTGACGCTGGTTCGCGATGAACTTGGAATGCGGAAGCCCCTCATGTTGCCGCCACCACCCGCGGCTCAACGAAGCCCAGGGAACTCGTAGCACGTGGTCGTCGCTCCGCGCGCCCTCTTATGACGCACGGAGCGACGATCACACAAACTATTCCGACCAGACTCCCAGCACATTGCCAGCGCCATCTGAAAAATGGAAGCGCCGGCCACCTGGGAATTCGAAGGTAGGCACCGTGATGATCCCGCCGTTGGCTACGATTGCGGCCTCGGTGGCTTTCAGGTCGGCACTGTAAAGCACAATCACCGGCGTGGACTTTGGTTGCTCTTGCAGGACTATGCCCTTGGCAAAGCCAACGGCGCATCCGGAATCGTCGGCGTTGCAGTCGATGTAATCGGGCCCCCAAACCTTGAAGCTCCAGCCGAAGACTGTTGAGTAAAACTTCTTGGTCCGCTCAATGTCGGCGGTTGTGAATTCGACGTAGCTGATTTTGTGGTGCAGCGCGGGATCGCTCACGGCATCTTCTCCTGTTGCAAGGTTATGGAACAGTAACTCGAAAACTTAAAGTATGCATCCACCTTAGCAGATTTTGCGGCACCGTTAATAACGCAAAGTCAGTGGCCAAGCCAGACCGAAATACCGCCAGTGATGGAACGGCCTGGCATGTCAACGCCGCGAATCTCCTGATACCCCGTGTTACTGAGATTTTCCAAGCGGAGATAGGGGCGTAGTTTCCAGGATGTTTGAGCCAGTGCGGCATTCCACACCGGATAAGCGGAAGTGTTCCACGGTGGGATTCCCGGCTGCTGGTAGGGTCGTGCAACCGCGACCGAATTCGTCATAATCATCGCGTGCCCTAGCCCGGTTGTCCAAATCGCATGAAGATTTTCGACCGGATAGTTGAGGGCGTACTCCGATTGCAAACCGTTCAACAGCGGCTGCGCACCGAAGAGTTGCGTCCAGGCGATTTGCACCTTTTGCCCCTTTGCCACGGCCCAGGTGGCGGAAGCCTCCACTCCTGCGAAACGTAATCCGCTGAGGTTGGCCGCGCACCATATGTTGATCGCGTCGCATGACGCAGGCAGCAAAAGATTCGGCAACGACGCGGCTTTCACGTAGTCGATTGTGTCGTGCTGGCGATTATAAAATCCTGTTGCGGAGAGAATGAGTCGCTTTGACATGACCCAATCGATACCAGTCTCGCCGGACCAAGCCGACTCGGGCTTCAGTTTCGGATTGCCGATTGTTGCCGGATCGGAGTAATAAAGGTCTGTATAAGTCGGTAGCCTGAATCCATAGCCTCCACTTGCGCGTAGCTTCACGTTGTCGGTCAGGCGAATGCTGGCAGCCAAGTGCGGCGAAGTCACAGACTGCAAACCGCCTGAGAGTAACTCCTCCCGCAACCCTGCGGATAAACTCCAGCGTCTTTTCGCTGGCCGAAGGCTAAGGTCCACATAGCCCGCACCGCGATTGCGCGCATGAATTCCGAGGGCATAGGACACACTTCCGTTCGACAAATTGTAACTGCGAATGCTGTCTCCATCGGACTCCAGGCCAAACAGAAGCAGTGAAGAGCTTTCGATAGGAAGAGTGCGTCGTAAAGATGCTTGCCAGGAGCCGTCGATGTGATTGTTCTCATAAATTGACGGGTCGTCGCGCAACAAAACAAACTCATCTGTATGACGTCGATAGCCAAATGCCGCCTCGGTACGGCTGCCTAACTCCTGGCGGCCGGAAGCAAACCATCCTTTGGTGCGCTCCCACGAGTTATAAGGCCCATAGAACTGGTTAGCGCCAAAGGAGCGGTCGCTGGCAGCAAGGAGTATGTCGGAGATACCCAGCCGCGAACCGACCCAGTTCTCGAATGAAGTGTCTTCGTTTCGGTAATCGCGGTCGGCCATGAATCCGTTAGAAAATTTGCGATCCGCGGTGAGCCGGCCGCTCCATCGCCCGCGCGCGAGAGTTCCCAGCAACGACTCTTCGTTCGCTCCAAAGCTTCCGTATCCTGAGCGCAGACGCAGCGCCGATGCCGAAGGCGCGGAGGTGAGAAAGTCGGCGACGCCGCTCAATGCATCGGCGCCATGCAGCGTGGATCCCGCGCCATGCAGCACCTCGATCGAATCCAGTGCGTCGAGGGGAACGGGCAAGTCCAGATTGTGATGCGCGGACTGGCTGTCGTTGACTCGAAATCCGTTCAACAGCACCAAGGCCTGCTCGAATGTTCCGCCGCGCAGAACCAAGTCAGTTTGCCCGCCGCCCGCGCCGCGCTGCTCTAGAAAGACCGACGAATCCTCGCGCAGTAACTCCTGCGGCGACTCAAGTAAAAGAACATTGTCTTTCACCGGAAGCACGATAACAGAAGCGGAAGACTCCGCCAACGGCACGGGAACCGGCGAACCGAGCACAACCAGCGTTTCAGAAGGATGAGGAAGCGGTGTGGGTTGAGGTGCGGGGACCGTTTGGGCATATACCTGTTGAATGCGTGCTGCCAGCAACAGGCAGCACGCCATGCACACTGCTCGCTTAATCGGAAGAATGATTTTGAAAGACCTCATGGGGAAGTTTGAGTGATAAGCCAGCAGAGTAACTTGCAGCCGGGTCAGAGAATGTAGCGCGACAGATCCTGATCCTTCACAATCGAAGCAACCATTTGTTTCACGTATTCTGCATCGATCAGGAATACCTTTTCCGGCCCTGTGGCCGTGACGCGCTCGTCATAAGGCAGCGGCGTCGAAGACTCGCTCTTGATGGCCTCCTGCAATGCTGCCGCAGCCGCCTCGTCTGGAACGCGACGTGCCACGTCAGGCGCGAGGAAACTAATATCTTCGAGCACTCGCTCCATAATGGTGTGCAGTCGCCGCGCGCCGATATTCTCCGTTTGCTCGTTCACCTTGAAGGCAAACTCCGCCATCTCGCGCAGAGCCTCTGGAGAGTACTCGAGCTTCACTCCCTCTGTCTCAAGCAGCGCCGAGTATTGCTTGGTCAGAGACGCCTTGGGCTCAGTGAGAATGCGCAGAAAATCGTCGACTGTCAGCGACTTCAGCTCGACGCGAATAGGAAAACGGCCCTGTAACTCGGGGATAAGATCGCTGGGTTTCGAAACATGAAAAGCACCCGCTGCGATGAAAAGAATGTGGTCAGTGCGCACCATACCATAGCGCGTGTTGACGGTTGTTCCTTCAACAATGGGCAGGATGTCGCGCTGCACGCCCTCGCGTGAAACATCGGGGCCGTGACCGCCTTCGCGCCCGGCGATCTTGTCGATTTCATCAAGGAAGATTATTCCGCTCGACTCGACCCGTTCGACCGCCGCGCGATTGACCGAATCCATGTCGATCAGCCGGCCCTCTTCCTCTTCGACCAGATAGTCGAAGGCGTCGGCCGCTTTCATCTTTCGCTTTTTTGATCCGCCGCCAAAGATGTTCGGCAGCATGTCCTTGAGGCTCATTTCCATGTCCTCAAGGTTCTGGTTCGAGATAATGCCAAACTGCGGCGTGCCGCGCTCGCGCACATCGAGCTCCACCATGCGCTCGTCGAGTTTGCCCTCCCGGAACTGCTGGCGCAGTTTTTCGCGGGAGCGCTGATAGCTATCAGTGCCGGGCAGCGTAAGCTGACCCTCCTGGGCGGGCGGCATCGGCGGCGGGGGCGGCAGCAGCACGTCAAGCAGGCGCTCCTCGGCGTTCATCTCCGCGCGGTCTTCCACTTCTTCCAGGCGCTCTTCGCGCACCATGTCGATCGCGATCTCGACCAGGTCGCGGATCATCGATTCAACATCGCGGCCCACGTAACCCACTTCGGTAAACTTCGAGGCTTCAACTTTAAGAAATGGCGAGTTAGTCAGTTTGGCAAGACGGCGAGCGATCTCCGTTTTGCCCACGCCCGTTGGCCCGATCATGATGATGTTCTTGGGCATGATGTCGTCGGCGATCTCGGGCGGAAGCTTTTGCCTGCGCTGGCGATTTCTGAGCGCGATGGCCACAGCGCGCTTGGCGGCCTTTTGGCCGACAACATGCTTGTCCAACTCAGCCACAATTTCGCGCGGCGTCAGCTCATCGAGCGACACGTCTTGTTCTTCGGCGGATGCGGGTAGATAGATTGCCATTCGCTTCCAGTTCTGAATTCCTAGTGTATTCCAGCAGCCTGGGATCTCCGCAGTTCCTTGCGGATGACGAATTTCAGTCCCGACCAGGTCTCGTCAATCGCGCAGACCTTTACGTCTACCAAAGGTGTCTTGAGCGCATAATCTCGAATCACGTTTTCAGTCAAATCGGTGCGAATTCCTGAAGATTTCTTGGGCCACGCGACCCAAATCATTCCATCGCTACGGATGGCTTGCGTCAGCATTGCGAATTCTGCTTTGAAAACCTCAACTGATTCGGCAAAAAGCACCACGATATCGAGATTGTTCTGAAGTTTCGATCTTGCGTATCCCGATAACTCTTCTGGTAGGCCCGCGGGCGCGTTGCAAAGAAGAACCCGCTGACCATCCTTGATTCCGAGTTTCTTTAACAAGGGTGTTTGGGAGTATCCTGCCATGGTTTTCATCCCGGCCTGCCGCGCCCTTTCTCAGCTTGACAACTCCTCAATCGTCACATGGTCGTTGGTGTAAATGCAGATGTCGCCGGCAATTTTCATAGCCTTTTCGGCAATCTCGCGAGCGCTCAATTCGGTGTTCTCCATTAACGCCCGCGCTGCAGCGGCGGCAAATGGGCCTCCTGAACCGATGGCCGCCAGCGGCTCGTCGGGATCGATGACGTCTCCTGAACCGGAGATCAGGAAGGTCTGACCAGCGTCCGCCACCACTAACAATGCTTCAAGGTTACGCAGCATTTTGTCGGTCCGCCAGTCCTTGGCTAGCTCGACGGCCGCGCGGTTGAGGTTGCCCGCGTATTGCTCCAGCTTGGTTTCAAAGCGCGCAAAAAGTGAAAACGCATCCGCCGTCGAACCGGCAAACCCAGCCAGGATCTTCTCCTGATAAAGCCGGCGGATCTTTTTTGCCGAATGTTTCAATACGTGATCGCCCAGCGTGACCTGCCCATCGGCGGCCATCACCACCTGCCCGTTCCGCCGGACGCAGATGACGGTAGTCGAACGAATCCGACTGCGTCTCGGGGATCGCTTTGCCGCGGTATTACTTTTGTTCAGGACCAAAAAAGAACCTCCGAAAAAACAGGCGGCCGGCAGGCCGGAACTCCTTCAGATGCAGTCACGAGTATATCGCAGCAAGAAACCCCGGCGATCGAGACTTGGCCTGCAACCGCACCGGTAATGCCACAGTGTGGGTCCGCCTGAATCCAATTGCGGTATCCTTAGTTGGGACTTCCAGGGGACGGTCCCGCCTCCAATGATCCATTTCAACGCACGTCCATGGGAGATTGCCGCCGCTTCGGCCTTCATCGCCGCTATTCTGGCGTTTGGCCTGTGGCTGCTCTTGCGCAAGCGCCCGACACCGGAAGAATTGGAACGTGTGCGCCGCGGGCTGCTGGCTCACTCCGGGCGCCTGGTGGACGGTATGTTGCTGGACATTTGCAAGGTCGATGCGCCTACCAAATCTGACAAAGAACCGGTCCGAACCCTCACCATGCTTGTTTATAGCTATCGCATCGGCGGCGTGGACTACGAGGCCTCACAGGATATAACCGACATGCGTGGCGTCGTGGATGCGGAACAGATACGCGTGGGCTTCCCCTGTACGGCGCGGTACCTGCCCGGCAATCCTCAAAACAGCATCGTGATCGCCGAAGGTTGGACAGGACTGCGAGAAGGGCTGCCGGTATTGCCCGCCTACGAGGACCGCGATCCGGTCGACACAACCCATCTGAACAGCATACGACCCGGCCGCGGCTGACTTAACCCGCTTGAGCCGTCAATATCAGTCGCCGATCGCTCCGCCGAGCAACTGCCTCAGCGCCTGCACGTATTCAGTGAGCGCTTCCCGGCCCGCTTCTGTCATGCGGTAGAGGGTTTGCGGTCTCCGCTGGACGAACTTCTTTTCGACCGAGACGTAACCGGCCTCTTCGAGCTTCTGCATTTGCGCGCCCAGGTTGCCGTCCGTCGAGCCGGTCTTCGAGCGCAGCCAGGTAAACT
>CAYTJN010000178.1:0-8194 GCA_964438125.1 uncultured Occallatibacter sp. | reverse complement strand
AGGTTAGCAGAATGCGAGTAATTATCTGCAAAATGCATTCATGCAATTGCCCTGGACCCCGGGGGTGCAATAACCATCGGCATGCCGGAAGCTTGTAGAATAAATGCCCGTTGTTCGCCAGCCAGGCCAGGAATTTCTCTTCCCTCGCCCATAGCCATGGGTGAAGGCCGGTCACGGCGGGATCACGTTGACGTAATTTCGCACGATCATACAGCCCCCAATAAGGCTCCTGGCATCAGAGTTTGCCAGGAGAGCACAATGAGCACTTCCCCATACCCACCGGCCAAGGATCCAGAGAAAATACCTGATCTCAATTATGAAGACCCAGACTATAACGAGCCAATCGAAGACCCAGACAGCGGAGAACTACCGGAAGACGAACCCGATGAAGATGAAGACGACGAGATTCCGAACCATCAACCATTGAGGGCCTAGTGCAGTGTCGAGCGCACACTTTGTCGGACGAAGTTGCGTTTGGCCGGCCCCAATTTCGAACACGAAGTCCACGCTCGACCAAAACGAGCCGCTAATGCCCCCTACATTGTTGATCCAGCAGGTGCCAAAAAATAGTCATGCGGTTCAGGCTTCAAAAAAGCTCATAAGCCATGAGCCGACTTCCCTGTTAGTTCAGTTCTCCGTTGTTGACGTCAAAGAGCCTACTGGATGAAGGCAGTCTGGCGTTATGTCTCGTTCGACGTCGAGGATTTCAGAGGTATTTGAGCGACATAAATCGCCCCTTAAGAAGGCGCGATCCGTGTTTATACCATAGAGTCTAAGAGTCCCAAGAGCAATCATACTGCCGGTCAACTGGCCTTCCCCGACCCCAAATTGCGTAAGAAAAGATCGGCCAGTGATATGCTTGGAGTTCACGAAACGGCTGGGCTTCCATGAAGTCGAAGGCATAAAATGTGGGCAGGCGATCATTCATGGCCATAACCTGATTAATAATTCGATCGCTCGCAACTGTCCTCATTCACAAGCTGAAACGGGGTGCCCACAGATCACGATGAAGGAACTGTCCGGCACCACTGAACAGCGCACGGAGACCAAGCGGCATCGTTCGCTCGCGGCCTATACCGACAGGCGTGTGCTCCAGGTTTTGGCACTCGGGTTCTCGAGCGGACTACCGCTCCTGCTGACGTACTCGACCCTGTCCGCGTGGCTTGCGACAGCCGGTGTGCGGCGCGCAACGATCGGCGCCTTCGCCCTCGTAGGCACGCCCTACGCATTCAAGTTTGTATGGTCTCCCCTGATTGATCGCCTCTCACCCCCACTGCCTTTGGGGCGGCGGCGCGGTTGGGGCATCACAATTCAGATCCTGTTGGTCGGCACAATACTCGCGCTGGGATCGCTCAATCCCCGGCAGAATCTGGCTCTGATGAGCGTCCTGGCGCTACTGGTCGCATTCCTATCCGCGAGCCAGGATATCGTAATCGACGCATGGCGTGTGGAGATCCTGGAACTGGAACTGCAGGGGCCCGGTGCGGGCATGATTCAGACCGGCTACCGGCTTGCTATGTTGGTTTCCGGTGCGGGCTCGCTGTTCATCGCGGCACGTTTTGGGTGGTTCGCGGCCTATTCCACGATGGCGGCGCTCATCGGCGTGGGAATCCTGGTGTTCCTTTTTGGTCCCGAACCGAAAGTGGCGCTGGAAGTTGCAAATACAAGGGCCGCCGGCTGGGCCGGTGTTCGCCAAGCACTGTTTACAGCAGTAGCCGGCCCTTTCATCAATTTCATGCGCAGGCCCCGTTGGCTAGTCATCCTGATCTTCGTTTTCGGATACAAGCTTGGCGAGGCAATGGCCGGCGTGATGTCAACGCCACTGTATATCTCGATGGGATTCTCGCTAAGGGAGATCGCTGCCGTTTCGAAAATTTTCGGATTTTTCTCGATTGTGGCAGGGACTTTATTAGGCGGCGTAGTAACGACCAAGTTCGGAATTCGCCGATCACTGATTCTTTGTGGGATTTTCCAATCGGTCGGGAATCTGTTTTTTGTTTTGCAGGCCGTCGCCGGGCATCGCATCGGGTATCTTGCATTATGTGTGACGGTTGAAAACATTACGGGTGGAATGGCTGGGACTGCGTTGGTGACCTATCTTTCCAGCCTATGTTCGCCCGGTTTTACGGCCACTCAGTACGCGCTGCTTTCCTCAATAACGTTGCTGGGCCGCACGGTGGTTGCCTCCTCCGGAGGCGTGCTGGCCGAGAAACTCGGCTGGGTGCGATTCTTCCTGCTGACCACCGTGGCGGCAGTGCCATCCCTCGTGCTGCTCATCTGGATCGGAAGGCAGAACGATCTTTCACAGATTACTCACTCGACCGATCCATAAACGGAAGAACATCGAGTTGCCTCTGATGGTATCTTGTACCCTTGTCCAATTCAAGGTTCCAATCCCAGGTTTTAAAGAGATGGGCCTCGGTTGCCGATAATCAAAGTTATGAAGCCGCACGGCGTCACCTGGATCTGGAGAATCGCGCTCACGGGCCTACTGGTGGCGACATTCATATGGGCCGTGACCTGGCATTTTTCTCTCCTCTCCGAGCACAACACAGTCGAGCAGTTACGGGACCTTCCCGTCGGCTCGCATGTTCGTTTGGTCGGCGCGGTTACGTACGTCGATGAGCCCGCGGGTAGATTCTGGATGGAGGACGAAAGTGGGACTATCCCGATCGCGATGAGCCCTCGCGCGGCCGGGATCCAACTCGGACAGACCGTGCAGGTCCGAGCGATCAAATCGACTCCCTATGATCGAAACCTGGGTTCGATCAGCGTTGTATTGAGAAACCTTCAGGTTGATGCTGGCGCGACTCAGATAAAGTTGCCTCAGCCGATACCCGTTCAGTTGCCGCACTTTCCCCAGCCTGAAAAGAATGGAGCCCGCATTCAGATCTCCACGATCGTGAAGGCCGTTCACAAGGATCCTGAAAATCGCTGGGTCCTTTCCATCTCCAATACCGAGCCCGAGCTTTCAGTTGTGATCGGGGAACCAGGAGGAGATTATTCAAAACTGGTTAACGCTCAGGTCCGAATCACGGGTCTTCTCGAACAAACTCGCACATCTCAGGGGTGGCTGACCTCAGCGCGACTTTGGGCGAATTCAGGGCGCGATCTTCAAGTCGAGCAGCCAGCGCCCGATGCAATCCCGCTGTACTCGATCCGCTCACTTTTCCGGGAGAACGGCGGTTCGAATCACCGCAAGATCAGGCTCTACGGGTTTGTCGCAGGAGTTTCAAAAAACTCCATCCTTCTTGAAGACGAATGGGGCAGCATCGAGTGCCACCTCGACATGCCTCCCCTTCTCAAAATCGGCACGGCAGTCGAAGCGGATGGTTTTCCAGAACACGACGGTCTGGCAATGGACCTTTTCCACTCAACGGTAAAGGCGATTTCTGCGGATGATGCCAGGAGCAATACGGCAGCTGAAGAGGACTCGAAGCTGCAGGTCATTTCGAGCGTAGCCGAGGTTCGCGGACTGGAGCCCTCTCAGGCTGCAAGAGCGCTTCCCGCGCGCATCACAGGCGTCATCACTTATAGCGATCAAATCTATCATCAACTTTGGTTCCAGGACGAGAGCGGAGGAATCTACATTAAATATTCGGGAGATCATCCCGACTTGCAGGCTGGAAAGCGAATCACTGTCGTCGGCATCACGAATCCGGGGAATTATGCGCCGGTGATCGTTGCTCCAAAACTCAGAGTGGAGGGAGAAGGCTCGTTTCCCAAGCCGCTATCGGTCACAACTACGGAAATGGCAGCGTCCGGCAAGAGAGAGTCGCTCTTTGTCGAGTTGGAAGGACTCGTTCACCTGACCCGGTTCGAGGATAACCCAGCTCACCCATTAATTACATTCGAATTGCTGGCCGAATTTGGACAGGTTCATGTCGTCACGGCTTCGTTCTTGTCGAACCTGGATCAGGCGCGATTCCTTGAAGATGCCAAGGTTCGCATTCGCGGTGTGTTTGGCGTTACCTTCAACTCGCGACGGCAACTGATCGGCTATCAACTGCTCGTTGCCGAACCCTCCGAAATCGAGGTGATCGAGCCGGCCGCACCCAATCCCTTCGAGAGGGAGCGGACGCCTATTCAATCGCTTTTGAGCTTTTCGACCCGCAGCCAATACGGCCACCGCGTGAGGGTGGAAGGCGCCGTCACCTTAGTAGAACGCGACTTTTTGTTCCTTCAGGATTCGAGCGGCGGAGTAGAACTTCGCGGCGACACTACCTCGATCCATGTCGGCGACCACGTCGATGCTCTTGGGTATCCAACGCTCGTGGGCCATTATTCGCCCATCATGACGGACGCAATCTTTCGCGTGAAGGGAACTGACGCTTTGGTGACGCCGAAATCAACGACGGCGCAATCCACCCTCGACGGGCATGACGATTCGATGCTCGTGACCATCGAAGGAAAGTTACTAATGGCCCTGCAGGGGCCTGGGCGAAAGAGCCTGGTGATTCAATCCGGCGTGCAAACCTTCACCGCGCAGCTTGATACAACAGACGCCGGTTCGGCTTTTTGGCAATTGAGAGAAGGGAGCGTACTTCGGTTAACCGGTGTTTGTTCAACGCAGGCCGATGCAAACGAACTTTACAAATTTGTCCAAGTGAAGCCAGCGGACTTCCGACTGCTCCTGCGCTCGCCGGAGGATTTGGTTGTCATCAGCCCTCCGCCATTTTGGAACTTGCAGCGCACATTCGTGCTGATGGCAGTGCTCACTATTCTCATTCTGCTGATCCTGGTTTGGGTAGGCCAACTAAGGAAGCGAGTCCACATTCAGGTTGCAGCGTTGCAGAGGGCAGCCGCGACTTCTCGGGCCGTACGAGACCTCTCGTGCGCAATGGAGAACTTGTCGAAAGAGGAGGATTTCGACACCGAGGTCTCCGTTCAGGGCAGCGAGGACATCTCGCAGCTTGTCGTGGGATTCAACAACATGATCGGCGAACTTCGCGTGAGAGAAGTTGCCAAGCAAAAAGCAGAAGCAAAGCTACAACAAATGGCACTGATCGACGAACTGACTGGCCTGCCCAACCGCAGGCTGCTGTTTGATCGCCTGACGCAGGGACTCGCCCGTGCACGCCGCGAGAATTTGCGCCTTGCGGTGCTCTTCATCGATCTGGATGGGTTCAAACTGATAAACGACGATCTCGGACACGCTATCGGCGATCTGCTGCTGACCGAGGTGGCAATTCGCCTACAAGCGCGATCACGCGAATCCGACACAGTGGCCCGCATAGGCGGAGACGAATTCTCGGTAATTCTGGATCGCATCGTGGAGATTGAAGACGCGAATAGGGTTGCAGAAAACTTGCTCGCAGCGCTCAGACAACCGTTCCAGATCGATGGACACACGGTTCAGATCGGCGCAAGCATTGGCATAAGTATTTTTCCCGATCACGGAGATGAGGGAGGGTACCTTTTGCAGCAGGCCGATTGCGCCATGTATGCAGCCAAGAAAGAGGGGAAGAACCGGGTGGTGCAGTTCGGCGATCAACTCGGCTTTGCCGTCAGGGAGCGCATCACGCTGGAAAGTGAACTGCGCCGCGCGATGGAAAGAGACGAGATATCGATCGATTACCAGCCTGAGTTCAACCTGGGCACCAATATGATCGTTCGCTTCGAGGCTCTGGCCCGCTGGACACACCCGACGCTCGGCGCTATTCCGCCACTGACCTTCATTCCGATTGCCGAAGAATGCGGTCTTATTGTTCCGCTGGGCGCGTATATTATGGAGCGCGCTTGCAAAGAAGCCATGAAGTGGCAGAAACCTGGAAAACCTTTCGTCCAGGTTGCGGTGAACGTATCCAGCATTCAGTTTGCGCGTGACGAGTTCTTTGACGAGGTAATCGCCATTTTGCACCGCACGGGACTCGATCCGAGCCTTCTGCAAATCGAACTCACCGAATCCACAACTTTAGATGGGGTTCAACGTGTTGCTCAGACGATCGATCGCTTCCGCGAGATGGGCGTATCGGTCGCGTTGGACGGTTTTGGCACCGGATATTCCTGTCTGGGCTACTTGCCACAACTCAGCTTCAGCTCCATCAAAATTGATCGCTCATTTGTGAATGACCTGATGGCCCATACTGAGACCCAGGCATTTGCACAGTCAATTGTGACCATGGCTCACAACTTGAAGATGCGGGTTGTTGTCGAAGGGATCGAGAGTGAAGACCAGTTGGACTTGATTCGGTTACTCGGTGCCAATGAAGCTCAAGGTTATCTCAAGGGAAGACCCACACCCGATCCAATGACACAGCTTCGCGACAACCAGAACGAAATCCACGATTCCGAAGCGCATATCATCGAAGGACTGCCTGCGTTGTGATCCAGACGTTTCGTTAAAGAGAGACAATCTCGAATCTCGTGTGCCGGCTAAATACTCTGGGGCTAGTAGGCAAGGATACCGATCCGGCGAACTCAACTTTGCTGGATTGGCAATTGCGTTTTCAAGGGCGCGTCTACAGCGATTAACGGCGCCGGGGGACAATCGCCCACCAACTCCGATCCGCTCCGCAGTTTTCAGGGATTTTAATCGTGCTCGGCGATTCTCCTACTAACGCCGTGCAAGTCTTTCTATGGCACTGCCGCCCCAGATCCGCGAAGAGCGGGTCCGAAGGCGGCAGCTTGTAATGGGTAGAGCTAGAGTTGGTTGAGTTTGAACATCTCGCTGGTTGAACCGTTGCAGGTGTTGATCTGCAATTGCTGAGTATTGGAGGTGGACGGGAAGTTGAGGCAAAGTCCGCTGTTGTGATCAATGAACTCGACATAACCCGACGGGAACTCGATCGCCTCAAACTGTTCGTTGGTGCCGCCATAGTTGGTATAGAGTTGCAAGCCTGTTCCTGTGGCAGTTCCTGCGCCAATGACATTCCATGCTGCAGTAGTGGAGTTGTGAGTCGTTACCTCATAGTAGCCATTGCCGGCGGAGGTGAACAACCATTCCTGGTTGAGATTGCCTGTGCTGCACGAGTACTGTTGCACGACAGTTCCGTTGGCGGTTGCGCCGCTGGCATCGTCGATGCAGGCGCCGCTGGCTTCATTGACGATCTGGTAGTAAGCGGTGGTCGAAACGACGGGAACGATCGGGCTTAGCTTCCACGATTCGCTGGTGGAGCCATTGCATGTGTTGATCTGCAATTGCTGATTGAGAGTGGTTGATCCGTTGGGATCGTTGAGACAAAGTCCGCTGTTGCGATCCTTGAACTCGTAATAGCCCGTCGAGAGAAGTACCGGTTCGAACTGTTGATTGTTTCCGCCGCCGTAAGCGTAGAGTTGCATGCCCGTTCCCGCCGCGGTGCCCGCGCCAACAACGTCCCATCCTGCTGTTGTGGAGTTGCGGCTGGTGACCTCATAGTAACCGCCGCTGGTCGCAGTGAAGATCCACGATTGGCTGTTGTTCCCGCCCAGGCATGTGTACTGCTGGAGCAAGGTTCCGTTCGCCGTTGCGCCGCTGGGATCGTCGATGCAGAGGCCGCTGGCTTCGTTGCTGATGGCGTAATACGTGGTGGTTGAAAGGCCGCCGCCACCTGAGGAAGCAACGGAAAGCGTGAAGGTGGTGGAAGCGGTCGTACCGCCGGACGTACCGGTCACAGTTACTGTGGAAGCGCCAGCGGTGGCCGTGCTGCTGGCCGTCAGCGTGAGCACGCTGGAGGTGGTAGAAGACGTTGGGCTGAACGCGGCCGTAATGCCGCTGGGCAGGCCGGAGACTGTGAAGGCAACACTGCCCGTAAATCCGCCGATGTCGGTCACCGTGACCGTATCGGTGCCGCTTGCACCTTGAGTCACAGAGAGAGTGGACGGCGAAGCACCGAGACTAAACCCTGTAGTGACCTGGGAGTTGACAGTCAGAGCGACGGTCGTGCTAGCCGTCGTGCTGCCGCTGGTTCCGGTGATGGTGACCGTCGACAAGCCGGTCGTAGCTGTGCTGCTGGCCGTGAATGTAACTGTGCTGCTTCCGCTGGTGGGGTTGGTGCCGAATGCTGCGCTAACTCCGCTGGGCAGTCCGGAGGCTGAGAGCGTCACGCTGCCACTGAATCCGTTCACATCGGCAACGGAGACATTGTCTGTCGCGCTGCTGCCCTGCGTGACCGCAAGGGATGATGCTGAACTCGAAAGCGTGAAGCTGGGCGTCCCGGCAGATCCTGATCCAACAAATGTCGTGATGCTCTGTCCAGGCAGCGAGTACGTGAAT
>CAYTJN010000177.1:0-8232 GCA_964438125.1 uncultured Occallatibacter sp. | reverse complement strand
GTAAGTCTGGAGCCTACGATCGATTGCGACTCAAGCCTGGAGGTCGTCAGAGAGACCCCTGACTTTGTGGACCTGTACAAGGTCGGGCGCGCGAACTATCTGCCAATTACCCGTTTAACGGACTGGGAGGCATACACCCATCGCATGATCGATCTCTGCCAGTCGCTCGGGGTTAAGCATTACATCAAGCGGGATCTGCAGCCATACCTGCCTGACGGCTATGTCAATATTCTGCGGCAGGTGCAGCACAATTAGTCATAAGAAAGTCTCGAGATTGAGCACCGGCTCAGAGGGCCAGTGCTCTATTCGACGCGTCAAAAGCCTTCAGTGATTTCATGATCGGCATCGCGCGGCTACTGGCCGCCGCGATCCGAGTAATGCACCAGACCTGGTTGGATGCTTCGTCGCGATAGAACCACGCGGAGCACCTTCAACGTCAGCTCGTCCTCTATCTTGCGATTCAGCGCCCAGCCGATCACCCGGCGTGAAAAGGCGTCCTAGGTCACGGCCAGGAAGATGAACTCCTCGCGCAGCCGGACATAAGGGATATCTGCCCGCCAGAGTTGATCCACGCCGGTCAGTACCATCTCGCCGACGAGGTTCGGGTAGACTTTCCGCCCGTGGTTGGAGTCGGTAGTGACGACGAACTTGCCCTTGCGGACGCAAAGCAAGTTGACCAATTCCCGACGGGTCAGAAAGTGCACCTCTCAACCAAAACATTATCGACATTGTGATTCATATCGTGCTCTTAAAGGCTAGTTCTAAAGAATCCCCCAAAAGCCAGCCTCCTGGAGAGATTTTGCCCCCGTTGCAGTTATGTCACATGGGCCTCCCAGTGTATTCAGATATTAGCTGATTTTATTAGGAGATTTCTCAATGACAATTGATGATGAAAAGTTTCAACTCAGCTCAAGTGAGCCGAGTTTCAACTCACAGAACCCAGAGCCGGTACTTCCTGAGTTTCAGGTTTTGGAGGCGAGTGCCTATCGCGAAGCGAAGGGCATCGCGCGGTCCAGCAAAACACTCGCTGTTCGGCTTGAACGACTTGCTCCAATGCTTACGCAGCTACAAGAGATCCTGTCGGTGCGCGGACGGTTGCACCACCTCTATAGGGACCAAAATCTTATGCCTTGGGAGGATTGGGCCATCAAATATGTAACGGACACCGGCATCGATGCAAGTTGGGCGTCAATCAAGCGAGCGATGAGCGCGTACCAGATGCGAAACAGTGGCACACTTCGGAGTACGAAAGCTGTTCCGACTTCCAAACTCGATATGCAGCGCATCTGCTATGCTGCCCTCGCTGCTCTTGAACTGGCGGACGCATTGGAGCTCGAACGCGACTGTGACGACGCATTGACACATCTGCGCGGTTCCGGAATCACCAAAGACATAATCCTCAAGGCGCTCAAGCGCTTCGGCGTGAAAGAAGTTCAGCAATCGGCGGTGAACGACCAAGCCACCTCGTACGATTCCGGCTCCGATTCCCATTCACGGCGTCGGGATACTCCTACCAACTTTGGCAATTTCAGACCGGGCGCATGGAGCCAGATAACGGATTTGGCGGATCGCGCGATGGGTCCTGCAATGAGAGCGGTCCTCAACCTTGACGACCCCATGCTGCAAATCGAATGTTTTAAGAAGATCGTGAGTCATCTTGCTCGAGGGTGGGTGCCTTTCGATTCCAACCTCGGCACCATTGATCTTTCCATCAGATTTGTGCCGAAGCCATCCCCAAACGCGCTCTCGAATCAGCGTGAGGCCCACGGGCTCCGAAATACAGCAGAGCCTGCCACTCCATCTGTCCTGCTCTTAACGGCCCCAGGAGGTTTTGCGGAAGAGAGCCTTTAGAGGAAAAAATGCACACCACCATCGTATTGGGCGGCATCTCCCGAGTTCGAGAGGCCATCCGAGTTGTCGTATTAAGCGATACTCACGAGTACCATCGCGACGTCGTCGTTCCAGACGGAGATCTGCTCATTCACGCGGGGGACATCACGCGCCTTAGCTTCTCCAGCCGCTCAGTCCAAGATTTCGATGAGTGGCTGAGGCCGCTACCCCATCGATGGAAAGTGATTATCCCGGGAAATCATGACTTCGGCTTTGCAGATCCTTCCTGGCAGAAGCTGATCACGAGCGGAGTTTTGCTCATTAACGACGGTATCGAGATCATGGGGTTGAAAATCTGGGGTACTCCAATCACGCCGGTTGACCATGGCATCTTCGGCGGTGCCGAGACAGCTGATCGTGCGGCTCAATTTCGCACGATCCCGGACAACACTGATCTGCTGATCAGTCACGGGCCGCCTTACGGCATTTTGGACAGAGAGCCGGACTCGAGGAGTTCCCAAGGATGCCGAGAATTACTTAATGCAGTAACGCGAGTCAGGCCGCGGCTCCACGTGTTTGGCCATATACACGGTGGAAATGGAACGACTCAGGTTGGTCAAACAGTTTTCGTAAACGCCGCCGTTGCTGGACCGCGCGGCATGCCGGCAAACAGTCCAAAGCTCCTGTGCCTCTCTCGTGCTTAGACTGTTGACCAAGCGGCCTCCGGAACTTTCTGATCAGTAGCGTTGCGGGCCCTTCCAACGCGTCGACGATCTCCCGCGATCTTTTGATCACACCGGTGAAGATTTGTCTCTCCGAAACGCTACATTAAGTTCAATTTCTCAATACGTTTGCATCCAGGAGGAAGCGATGCATACGTATAAACCTTCAGATGGGTCCGAAATGGTCCCAAAATCTCGTCTCGCGATAGCCCGTTCCACCGAGCCCACCTTCAGGGAACAGGCAGAAGCATTGATGGTGAAGTTAGCAACGCGAAAGCGCAAACCAGTACACGACAGTACCCTCTTTACGTGGGGAAATTACCTTAGCCACTGGACCATTCCGGCGATTGGAAATCTGCCGCTGGGCCACATCAAGAATTCAACGATCAAACCGCTCATCGGCGCGATGGCAGAAGCGGGTCTGAAGGCTACCTCGATTGATGCTCACTTCCGATTGATCAGGAAGGTACTTGCTTCATATGTGAACGAACAAGGCGAGGCCATCTACGAATGCAAATGGAACCTCGACTTTCTTGATCTGCCGATCATCGAGTCCAGAACCCTCAACACGCCGTGCTTCAGCGACGAGACCGTCAACGGATTAGCAAGTTGGCGCTTCCCAAGGGAACAGATGATCTTCATCTTAGGGGGGGCTTCAGGAGCTAGAATTGGCGAACTGCTTGGACTCGATATTGGTCAGCACATCTCGACCGATTGCTTGACATTGAGAATCGAGCGCCAGATCAATCGAGGCCGCATTGTTGACTACGTGAAGACTATTGCTGCTGACCGAGAGATCGATCTTCACCAAAGTGTTGCCGAGGTCCTGGAGCGTTATATTGGCAATCGAACGTCTGGACTCCTTTTCTGCACCGCTAATGAGACGCCGTTGAGCCTGACAAACATTCTCGCTGTTCATCTCCATCCTGCACTCCGTGAACTCGGCTATGTCAACTCCATCACAGGAACAAACAAGGCCGGTATGCATGCATTCCGGCGGTATCGAAATACACACCTTGGGAAGTGTGCGGGCCTGCCCGAACGGCTGCAGAAATACTGGATGGGGCACCGTGATCCTTCGACTACCGCTGGGTACGACAAGATCACCGCTGACCGGGAGTTTCGGAGACTCTGGGCGCAGAGGTGCGGGATCGGCTTCAAGCTGCCGTGCAAATAGAAGGGATCTCAGTTCCGCTCAAACAACAGGCCGGACCAAACTCACGCCGGCGACATGTCAAGTTAACACCGAAGTACGATTGGAAAAGTATTCTGAAGCGAGATCCAAGCAGCTCACTGAGCGAATCACTCCCTGGGCTGCTAAGACTTCAGAAAGGCGATTCCTCAGGCTCTCGAAAGAGAGCCAGTTACTAAGTGCGATCCAATGTGGAGTCGCCTTTTCAAGCGGCAGTTTCCCTTCTATCTCCAATCCCTATCTAGTTATTGGAAATCCCTCCTGCAATTCTGTCCCTATAGCCGTTTTTTAGTCAGTCATTCTGGAATAACCTGCAACCAGGTGGACCCATGGACTGGCTTTGCACTGTCGCGCACGTTGGTGATTGGTCACTGTCTCGCGAGCAAATGTCGGCTCGTAGGCAGTCATCATCCGGCTATTTCGATGCGCACTATCTCAGTCGAGCTTCGCACTTATTGACGTCTAGAATTCTGCTCGTGTCTCTCTACTGCTTGCTCAAATTCGTGCTGTTAGACCGCGCCGGCGAGTTCCACCACATTCACAAAGTTATCTCAGCCCCAGAAGCTGGACGCGGGTATTTCCAGCGCCAGAACTTCGACACCAAAGGAATCAACAATGATCATCAAACTCGATCGTCCGTCCACCAGGCGTTACCCAGAACTCCTATCTGATCTTCATAGCTTGGCCGATGCTTGGGACGAGTCTCAGCCAGTTAAGGAACTTATCTCACAAATCAATCAACTCATTTCAGACCACGATTGTGGTCACGTTTCACAGAACAGCGACGCAGGGGACCGGAGAACGCGTATGTCGGCAGTTCATCATCAAAAGGGATCGATAGAGATTAGCGGCAATTGGTACTATGTCCGTTTTCGCGTGCAAGTACCTGGGCAGAAAAAGCGCAAAAAGGAGCGTGAGAAAATCTGCCCTGTGAAGGGGCCGGGAGCGCTCAGTAAATCACAACGAGGAGTCAAGGCGCAGCAAATCGTAAATGCGAGCGGCGTGAACGATAGCTTTCTCGACAGCCGACCTGACAATCCACGGGCCGCAGTCACTTTCCGCGAACGCAGTGAAGCCATGTTGCATCAGGTTGCAAAGCGCAAGAGGAAGCCGATTGCGTCGCGCACATTGGCCAAGTGGCAAAGTTCGCTGAATAATTGGCTTTACCCGGCTCTTGAGAATCTGCCGCTTTCGGCGGTGAATAACGCCACCGTCAAGCCGTTGATCGCAAAGATGACAGAAACACTCAAACCGGGAACGATCCGGGATCATCTTTGTCTGATCAAGCTGGTGGTGGCTTCGGCCGTTAACAGTGAGGGGGAGCAGCTTTACAGCCCGAAGTGGAACCACGACTTCATGGATGTCCCTTTGGTTTTGGAAAGAGAAGTCAACGCACCCTGCTTCAGCACGGAGATCATGTCGGGATTGGCCCGGTGGAAGAATCGCACGCCCCGCACGATATTCATCTTGTGCGGCGCCTCCGGTCTTCGAATCGGCGAAGCATTGGGCTTGGATCTTTCAAAGCACTTTTCTGAGGATTTCCGTACACTACGAATCGAGCAGAAAGCTCTTTACGGTCAGATAGAGGAAAGACTAAAGACGGAGAGTTCTTACCGGGAGATCGATCTCGATCCTCGAGCTGCCGCAATCATGAAAGAGTTTGCGGCAGGACGCGCTAGCGGTTTGCTCTTTCAAACTCGAACAGGAAGACCGATGCGCCCGGAGTGGATACTTCGATCGCACCTGCATCCGGCACTTAAGGCGCTGGGCTATCTGAACCCGGTGACGGGTAATCACTATGCTGGAACCCATGCGTTTCGACGCTTTCGCGATACTCATCTCGGCAAGGTCGAAGGACTGCCGCGTGGGATCAGGCTCTTTTGGATGGGCCACGCAGAAGAAAACATGACGGACCATTACGACAAAATCAAGGAGGATCGTGTGACCCGCGGGGAATGGGCTGAGCGCTGCGGCATCGGTTTCGAACTGCCTCGCTTTGGCCTAGTTGTCCCAATTACTTGTCCGGTCAGAGTCGGTCATGTTGCCGCTTAACCAATATGAAATCAGCGTGTTGCGAGTGAAGCGTAGGAGGGGCTAACTCCAACTACATGAGACCAAGAACATCTAATGTAGTTTTCCTATAACTATATATATTTGCTTAGACTTATAGTGTTTTTCAGTGCCTTCCGGTGCTGCTTATCTGTCCCAAACCGCTTCGGTAGTCCCAACCTAGTTTGATAAACTCGATCCCCTTCGTCCTTCGGCTGAGCGTTCCGCATTCTTACCGTTAAAGTCTGATAGCCAAGACATTGGATCATTACATCCCATTTTCACTTGGCTACGCTCGATGCAATATTTCGCGATGTGGCTACTCATAGACCGCTTCGATGGCGACGTTCCAGACATGTTTCAACAATGAGTCTCGTTGTCGGAAATGCTTCTTCACCTCTCATCGTTCGTTCCATCGCGATCTCAAAATCACCGATCTCGGAGCCGTTCTTAAAAAACTCGTTGCGACCTAGAGTGGATTCAATCGCTGATCGAAACACCTGCTGGTCGTGCAGGCAAAATCTCATTGCGAGCAGAAAGGAAAATCGTCTGGGAACAAATCACCGTGGCAAAGACATCAACAGCAATCAGCCAATACCAAAGTGGGAGGAAAGCTCCTCGCAATTGCGTCTGATCTTGCTCTTTGGCGCCGCTCTCGGACTACGGACATCGGAGGTCCTCAGTCTTAAGTCGCCGCAGTTGGAGACAACTCCAGAGACGCCTTGCGACGAAACCAACGAGGACAGCTTCTAGACCAAAGCCTGTCCTGACGCCGCCACTCGTCAACCAGAAAGAAGCAGCCGCATTCAAGCGTGCGTACAACCTGAATCTGTCCAATCGAAAAGTCGATTGATCGCAGTACTCATTCGACTGCAACTCCTGGATGAACCGGCCAGCCACACATCCGGGTATTGATCGTAATCCCGAGTTCGGAGGCAATACATGAAATTGAGGAACTACCTATCTGCGTCGAAAAAGAGACCTCCGCGAAAGCACCTTTCAAATTACCAAATGCGTGCTCGAGCGGTTCAACTTTTTTCTCGACAATGAGTCGATTGTCGACGTGAGAGCCGTCAACAGCCGTCTCCTTCATCGTTACGAGGAAACGCTCTCAAGCCTCACACCACCAACAATTCGCCACCAACTGTTCATCGTCTGCCGGTACCTCGACTACGTCGCATCGACCCGGCAGGATCGATCGACACAACCTCGTTACAACCTCGTTGAGCAGACAGCCGGGCTCAACGCTGGTTCTCAGCTTGGCTGCGCGAGAGAGACTTGAATGCTTCACCAACAATTGCAATTTCAGGGGGGTTCTATGCAATCACATTTTCGTAAGTACTTGCCACACCTTTCACAGTTCCACTCGCCTGCCGTCTACGTCCCTTCATTCGACGAGATCCATTGCCTCATCGAAGTCGCAAACAGTCATGAGAGCACTCAGGCAGTGGGCGACCTAGCCTACATCGTAGCCAGCTCCGGCTTGAGAATGGCTGAATTGGCAAGCCTTCGCGTTACTGACATCGTCTCTGATCTCGGTCTGGTACAGATCGAGTCGCAGCACCAGACAACGACGCGCTATGTACCGGTGTCACTGCGCACGTTGCGGTGTTTGGCGTCCCTGCACGCGCGCTTCCCAGATTCGGAGTTGGTGTTCGGCGATAGGTCGCGTTCGTTTCTCCAAACACTCCTCAGGAAATTCCACTCGCTTGCCGTCAAAATCGGCGCAGAGAGAATGCTACTCCACTCTTTGCGCTGTGCAATGCTGGAAAACCTCAGCGTCCTGGCGAAAACCGACCAGGAACTGGCCGCCATTCAGTACTTGGCCGGCCATGTGCCGAGTTCCCCCGAATCGGACCTGGATTTCCAGACGATCCTCGAGATTGCGAAGCGTCTCTTCGAAAAACTGTGGTCAAAGCTTGACGCGAAGAAGGCCTAAACGTTGGACCCAGCCTGGGTTGGCACTAGCGACCCAGGCTATCTCTCTGGAAGTTACCCAAGCACATAACATCCCTACAACTCAATATCGCCATCCGATCAGATCGTTGAAGCCTGCTATTTGCTTTGATGACCTCATTCGGAGATGCGCACTTTCTGTCCCCGTGGGGGCTCCTTACTTAGTGCGTTGCAGCTACCGTTAAGTCGGCTGTTCGGAATGTCTCAGCCATTGGCATTCAACGAGTTAGTCGCGATGATGCTACAGCAGTCAATTTGAGAAAGGGATCGCTGACGCAAACATCATGAAGTACTCACGCGATCAGTTATGGACTGCCGAGGAACTCGCTGCCGAATACGGCATCGGCGTAGCCACGCTGGCAGACTGGCGGTGCGACAGCACAGGACCACCCTACTTAAAGATCGGTCGGATTGTGTTTTACCCCAAATGACGGGCGACAATTAGAACTACCGAGCGACGACAAACAAAATTCCCGACCAACG
>CAYTJN010000176.1:2755-8312 GCA_964438125.1 uncultured Occallatibacter sp. | reverse complement strand
TGGGGCGTCGTCACCAACGTCGGCACCGCGCACATTGAAAACTTCGCCGACGGCCAGGCCGGCATCGCGCGCGCAAAATTCGAATTGATTGACGCACTGCCCGCTACAGGCGTTGCTTTCCTTAACTGCGACGACCCATACGTCTCGCAATTCGGCCGCGATTTTGCCGGCCGTGTCGTGTACTTCGGCGCCGGCCCTTGTGCCGATCCGCAGCTCATTGAAGCCGCCGAAGACCTCGCCGGCCTGCATGTACGCTACCGGGCCAGGCAGCACGAGGGCCAGCTCACGCTCAATCTGCTCGGTGCGCACAACGCGTCGAATATTCTGGCCGGGCTGGCCGTTGCACTTGAAGCGGGTGTCGATCCGGATGCGGCCATCGCCGCCTTGCAATCGCTCACCGCCGGCGATAAGCGAGGCGAGATTCTCAAAATCGGCGGCGCAACCATTTTTAATGATTGCTATAACTCCAACCCCGAGGCTCTTCGCTCGATGATCCGTACGCTCGCCGCGCGCCCCGCCAAGCGCCGGATTCTGGTCGCAGGCGAAATGCTCGAGATGGGCGAGCATGGCCCCGCGCTTCACGCCGCGTGCGGCAAAGCCGCCGCCGAGGCCGGCCTCGACCTGGTCGCTGGCGTCGGAGGTAATGCCGAACATCTGGCTGCCGCCGCCTGCACGGGCGGAGTCGCTGCGCTTTTTTTGCCCGACGCCGAAGCTGCAGGCCTCTGGCTCAAGAAGAATCTCCGCAAAGGCGATGTCGTGCTGATCAAAGGCTCCCGCGGCGTGCATTTGGAGCGGGCGATCGCGGCGCTCACTAAGTTGTCAGAACCTAACTGAATACGCCCGCCTTCGAAGCCCTCGCCCCCGGCCTAGTAAAATCACCTTAAACCAGCCCCACGCCGGCTCTGGAGGCCACTTGCTTTACTGGCTGCTCTACGAAAAGCTCTTTCCGTTCTTTCACCCGTTCCGCATCTTTCGGTATCTGACCTTTCGTACGGCCTTTGCCTCGCTCACTGCGATGCTCATCGCGCTTTTTATCGGTCCCTGGGTCATCCAGAAGCTGCGCGAATTTCAGATCGGTCAGTACGTCCGTGACGACGGCCCCCAGACGCATTTGAAAAAGACCGGCACTCCCACCATGGGCGGCGTACTGATCGGGATCGCGATTCTGCTGCCCACAGTGCTCTGGTCCGATCCCGCCAATCCCTTCGTGTGGATCTGTGTCGGTGCAACCCTCGCCTTCGGAGCCATCGGATTTGCCGACGACTACATCAAAGTAGTCCAGAAGCGCAGCCTGGGGCTCACCGCTCGCGCCAAGCTGTTTTATCAGGCGCTGGCTGGCGCGGCGGTCGCGGTCTCGCTGGTCGTTCTTGAGCAGTTCAAGCTCTTCTCCACGCAGTTGACCGTGCCCTTCATCAAGAGCTGGCGCCCGGATCTCGACTGGCACTGGCTCGGCGCTATTCCTCACTTGGGCCTGCTGGCCTTTCTACCCTTCGTTCTGTTCGTCATCTTCGTTCTCATGGGCTCGTCCAACGCCGTCAACCTGACCGACGGATTGGACGGCCTCGCCATCGGCTGCACCATCATTGCCTCCGCCGCCCTGACTGTGCTCACTTATGTCAGCGGTCACGTGGTCTTTGCCGATTACCTCGAACTCCAGCGCATGCCCATGGTCGGCGAACTCACCGTCTTCTGCGGCTCCATGGTCGGAGCCTCAATCGGTTTTCTCTGGTACAACGCACACCCCGCCGAGATCTTCATGGGCGACGTCGGTTCGCTGGCGCTCGGCGGAGCCATCGGAACGGTGGCCATCATCATCCGCCAGGAACTGCTGTTGCCCTTCATCGGCGGCGTCTTTATTCTGGAGGCGGCTTCGGTCATTCTCCAAGTGGGCAGCTACAAGCTGCGCAATAAAAAACGCATCTTCAGGATGGCTCCTTTGCATCATCACTTTGAACAGTTGGGCTGGCAGGAATCAAAAGTCATCGCCCGCTTCTGGATCGGCGCTCTCGTCTTCGCATTATTTGCGCTCACCACGCTAAAACTCCGTTAGACAAGCCCCGTCACGCGTGAGTTACAGTGCACAATAGAGGAAGTCACGAGCGAAGTCACTAGTCGGTTGTTTTGAAAGGGCACGGCTTTACATGCTGCGGAAAATCTCGTGGGGAGCGGCGACAAGCGTCAGGGCACGACTTGAGTCGTGCCGTAAAGGACGCAAAACCACTGTGGGCTTTAGCCCCTGAGGCATCTTCTCGGGCTTCTTGCTTCAATCCAGGCCTTTTTCGCAGGTTATTTGGCTCTGCCGCATCAAGACACCAAAAGCATAATCTCGTGACGCGGCCAAGACCGCGCTCTTTTTAAGAAACAAGTTCTGAGGATTGGTCGGGATGATGGAACTCAAAGGCAAAAAAGTTCTGGTCGTTGGTTTGGGTAAATCGGGCTTGGCGGCGGCGCTATTTCTGCGTCGGCGCGGCGCCCTCGTTACCGTCTCCGATGTTCGCTCGGCCGAGGCGCTGGCTAAGGAAATCCCCGCCCTCATCGAAGCCGGAATTATGGTTGAGACCGGCGGCCACGGCCTGCTCACCTTCCGCCGCCAGGATCTGATCGTTGTCTCGCCCGGCGTGCCGCTCGATACCCCGGAGTTAGTGCAGGCCAAGCATCTCGGCCTCGAGATCATCGGCGAACTGGAGCTGGCCGCGCGCTTCCTCAAAGGCCATTCGCTGGCCGTCACCGGCTCCAACGGCAAGACCACCACCACCACGCTATTAGGCGAGATCCTCGAGGCCTCCAACCTGCTCACACTCGTCGGCGGCAACATCGGCGTCCCGGTTATTTCCCTCATTGAACAAAGTACCGACCAGACCTGGTCAGTCCTTGAAGTCTCCAGCTTCCAGCTCGAAAGCACCGAGCAGTTTCATCCCAATATCGCCGTAATCCTCAACATCACTCCGGACCATCTTGACCGGCACGGCAGCTTTGAAAACTACGCCGGAGCCAAGGAGCGGATCTTTGCCCGGCAGACCGCTCAGGATTTTCTGGTGCTCAACGCCGACAATACGCGTGCCGCCTCCGCCGCCTCCCGCTCCAACGCCACCGTATTCTGGTTCTCGATTGAACACCCAGTCACGCACGGAGCATTTTTGGAGCAGGGCTTTGTTGTCTTTCGATCAGCCGATGGCGCGCCCACTGAGAAAGTGATCCCGGCCCGCGCGATTCCTCTTAAAGGCGCGCACAACGTAGAGAACGTCCTGGCTGCGGTCTGCGCCGCGCGTCTCGCGGGTGTTCCCGCGGAAGTGATCTCCCGCTCCATCGAGAATTTCCGCGCCGTCGAGCATCGCCTCGAATACGTTGCCACTCGCAACCGCGTCGAGTTCTACAACGATTCAAAAGCAACCAACGTGGACGCCACTGCCAAAGCAGTCGCTGCCTTCTCCGGCGGGGTTCACCTTATTCTCGGCGGCAAAGACAAGGGCTCCGATTACACCCAGCTCTCCGAGTTGCTGCGCGAGCGCGTCAGCGCCGTCTACACCATCGGCGCAGCGGCGGCCAAGATCGAGGCGCACCTGCACGGCGTCGTCTCCATTCACTCCTGCGAAACCCTCGACAAGGCCGTCCATATCGCCGCCGGTGCCGCCTGTCCCGGCGAGGTCGTGCTGCTCGCCCCCGCCTGCTCCAGCTTCGATCAATTCGAAAACTACGAGCAACGTGGCAGCGTCTTCAAGCAACTCGTGAAAGATCTCGAGGACTGAGGCGTCATGGCAAAGCGAGTTGGCGGAGACAAATGGCTCTTTTTCGTTACGCTGCTGCTGATCGTCGTCGGGTTGGCGATGGTCTTCTCCGCCTCAGCCATCGTGGCCCAGGAGCGATACCACTCCCCGTATACCTTTGTCGGCAAGCAAGCCATCTGGGCCGTGCTCGGCGTGGCGTTTCTCATCGTTCTCTCGCGCATCGACTATAGCCTCTACAAATCCCCGCGCTTCATCTATCCCGCGCTCGGCATCACCACATTCCTGCTGGTGCTCGTCTTTTTCATGCCCGGCTCGCACAACACCCATCGCTGGATTCGCTTCGGCGATTTCTTCACGATCCAACCCTCTGAACTCGCCAAGCCGGTACTGGTCGTCTTTCTCGCCTGGTTTCTATCGACGCGCCTCGACCGCATGAACGATTGGAAGAACACCCTCTTTCGTGCCCTCTTCATCCCCGTTTTTTTCATCCTCTTGATCGTCCTGCAACCTGATCTGGGCACCGCACTGGTTCTAGCAGGCGTCACCACCATGATGCTCTTTCTCGCCGGCATGAACTGGAAATACCTGGCCGGCGTCCTTTGCGCTACGCTGCCGGTTCTCGCCGGCCTGCTCATCTTTGTGCCGTGGCGGCTGCGGCGCGTTTTGGTCTTCCTTCATCCCAACTGCGATGCGAAAGACGCAGGCGGCGCAGCCTATCACGTCTGCCAGTCGCTCATCGCCGTCGGCACCGGAGGCGTAACGGGCCGAGGATATATGGAGGGCGTGCAAAAGCTCTTCTTTCTGCCCGAGGCCCACACCGATTTCATCTTCGCCAACATCGCCGAAGAGTGGGGTTTCATCGGCTCCATCATCATCCTCCTGCTCTTCACCATCTTCGCTTTTCGCGGCCTGCGCACCGTCTTCCGTTCTCAAGACCCCTTCGCCCGCCTAACCGCTTTTGGCATCACAACGGCCCTGGTCCTTCAAGCCTTCTTCAACATGAGCGTAGTGCTCTCCTTGCTGCCAACCAAGGGCATTCCCCTCCCGCTCATCTCCTCGGGAGGAACGTCCCTCTTCGTAACGCTGGCGAGCATAGGCGTCCTGCTCAACATCAGCCGAAAAGTCGACTGATGGTGCATTGAGGGTCACTTCGATGTATGAACTAATTGACTACAAGGTGAGCTTCCGACTTGGTAATCGCGGAATTGTAGCGCCGGTCTCCGGACCGACTGTCGTGCGGGCGTCCTCGCCCACACCAACTCAGCGTAAGAAGCTATCCCCTACTCCTCCGCCTTCCATACATAAGCCTCCGCTTGCGGCAACCCGATGTGCGCCAGCACGCGATAGACAAACTGCTGTGCCATCTCAGTCGAGTCGACGGGCTTGTTATAAAACGCCGGAATACAGGGAAAGATCACCGCGCCAGCATCCGCCGCCAGCGTCATATTCCGCAGATGAATGCGATTGAACGGCGTCTCGCGCACGCAGAGAATCAGCGGCCGCCTCTCCTTGAGCGTCACATCGGCTGCGCGGGCGATCAGCGAGTTAGCGAGGCCATGAGCGATAGTCGCCAGCGTGCCCATCGAACACGGCAAAACAATCATTCCGTCGGAGGGGTTACTCCCGCTCGCGATCGCCGCGCCAATGTCTGTGTCAGAATGCTGCACAGTCTTCACCGGCGCCGCGCCAAGCAGTTTTTCCAGCAGGTCATTCCGTCCGCTAACTCCAAGTTCCTCCGCCATCACGCGTAGCGAATTCTCCGAAGCCACAAAGTGGACGCGCCCCACGCGCTCATCCGCCTCCAGCGCGCGCAGCATCTCGCGGCCAAAAAC
>CAYTJN010000176.1:0-2655 GCA_964438125.1 uncultured Occallatibacter sp. | reverse complement strand
TGCGAATCCCTACTGCACTTCCTTGCTGATTTCTTTCCACTCCGCCAGCATCTTCGAGTACTCCTCGGATTTCCCGACCGCCAGAAAGCGCTTCATCTCCTCAAAGGCCAGATCGCGCTCTCCCGCAGCCAGCAGCACTCGAAACAGCAACAGCGAAACCCTCTCCGACTTCGGCGAGAGTAGCGTACCCACCCCTCCATGTTCGACCGCTTCGCGAAACCTGCCGCTGCGAGACAGAATCCAGCCCAGGTAGCCATGGCCAATCCCAAGCCCCGGAAACTCCTCCACCACAGCCGTCATGATCTGCAGCGCAAAGGCCGTGTCACCATCCTCGTCCGCCTCAACCGCGTGGCGGATGACTTCCATGACCCGCGCAAGATCCTCATCTGCCAGCTTGTTCATGAGTTCGACTCACCCCACCCCGTTGAAGCCAAATGTTCCGGGTTTTGCAGGATTCATTTGCAGATCATTATGCCAATGCGGCGCACCATAGAAGGATGAGCAATGATCTCGGGCACGGTCCTTTACCTATTCCTGCTCCCTGCCCTTCGGGGTACCCCCCCCCCCTATTTCCTGTGTAACTGTGAAACTGTGAAGACCATGACGCTCTAATGGCACCTCTGTCATCCGTTCAAACTCGAGACGATCATCCCAGCACGCGCCGAAAGATCGCATCCACATTGCCCAACTGGCGATTGTAGTCGAAGGCCTGCGCGAGTTTCTCTTCAGTAAGCAACGACGTGATCGCTGGGTCTTTCGCCACCTCATCGCGGAAGACCAAATCCTCCCTCCACGCCTTCATGGCGTGCAACTGAACCAGCCGGTAAGCGTCCTCGCGTTGCATTCCGGCCTCGGCGAGATCGAGCAATAATTGCCCGCTGAAGATCAACCCACCCGTGCTCTCGAGGTTCTTCTTCATCCGCTCTGGATAGACCAGTAGGCGGTGAATCAGATCGGTCGTCTTTGCCAGCAGATAGTCCACCAGAATCGTCGAGTCGGGAAAGATCACCCTCTCGACAGACGAATGAGAAATGTCCCGCTCGTGCCACAAGGCAATGTTTTCGAATGCCGCCTGCGCATTGCCGCGAAGCACGCGCGCCAGGCCGCTGATTTGTTCCGAGGTGATGGGATTCTTCTTGTGCGGCATTGCAGACGAACCCTTCTGCTTCTCGCTGAAGTACTCCTGCGCCTCGCGAACCTCGGTCCGTTGAAGGTGTCGCACTTCGACGGCGATCTTGTCCAACGTGCTCGCAATGATCGCGAGCGTTGAGATGTAGGCCGCGTGCCGGTCGCGCTGAATCACCTGCGTAGCCACTGGCGCTGGCTTCAATCCAAGCCGTGCGCAGATCTTCTCTTCGTGTTCCGGCTTCAGGTGGCCAAATGTTCCCACCGCGCCAGAGAGTTTGCCGACGCGCATATCCTCGGCCGCCGCATCAAAGCGGACCAGATTGCGCTCCATCTCGGCGTACCAGTTAAGCAGCTTCAAACCAAAGGTCGTCGGTTCGGCATGAATTCCATGCGTGCGCCCAATCGTCGGCGTGTGTTTGAACTCGATAGCCCGCCGCTTGAGCACATCGAGAAACTCGATGATCCCATACCGGAGCATCTCCGATGCCGCTTTCACCTGTAGCGCTTGAGCGGTGTCCACAATGTCATTCGAAGTCAGCCCATAGTGCAGCCAGCGCGACTGGTCGCCCAGGTGTTGCGCATTCAGGCTCTCGGCCACTGCGGTCGTGAAGGCGATCACGTCATGCTTCACCTCCGCCTCGATCTCCTGAATGCGGACCAGCGAAAAACCGGCATTCTCGGCAATCGCACGCGCAGCCTCAGGGGGAATCACACCCTCCTGGGCCAGCACGACGCTCGCCGCCGTCTCCACCTGAAGCCAGCAGTTGTACTTGTTCTCTTCAGTCCAGATGTGGCCCATTCCAGGCCGGGTATAGCGTTCGATCACGGGAGTCTCCTTGCTGGAACCGCGTTCAGCGGTCCTTCTCCAACTCTCGATTGTACGAGGTGAGTGCCGTCAACTTCGAAGAAGAATGGGCGTCCCACCTTCGCGGCGTCTTTGTTTTTGCCGCTGAGGTGGGAGATCACGAACCCCAAACGGCTCACTCCCGTGGAATCCCCAACTTCTCACATAACTCGTCGACCAGCAACCCGCGCCCCGGCTTGTAGGGCTGGAACCACTCGCCATCGATTACCAGTTGCGGCACTGCCCGCTTGCCCACGCGCCGCACCACCTCGGCCGAGGCTTCGCGATCGCGATCCACGTCGATCTCGGTGTATTCGATGCCGTGAGAGTCGAGGAACCTCCTCGCCGCCCGGCAGTCGCCACACCACGAAACGCCATACATTGTCACCTTCATGCGGTCATTGTACCCGGCTGCCCGCTGCTACCATCAAGATCAATGACCGCCGACGAGATCAAAACTCTGCTGAAACTGGATCCACATCCCATCGAGGGCGGCTTCTACCGCCGTACCTACGCCGCAACCCACGGCGTTGGAATGCCGCGCGGCAATCGCCCCATGAGCACGGCCATCTACTATCTGTTGGAGCAGGGAACCTTCTCCGAGATGCACGTCCTGGCCTCGGACGAAATCTTCCACTTCTATCTCGGCGACCCGGTCGAGATGCTCCAGCTTCTCCCGGACG
>CAYTJN010000175.1:0-8525 GCA_964438125.1 uncultured Occallatibacter sp. | reverse complement strand
GTAAATCCATGTCCCCTCTTGCTTTGCACCTAAATCAAAGAATGTGCGAGTTTTCGTAGGCGGACCTAAATCTGGTTCGAATCCCGCCGCCCCGACCATTATCAACTCTTTGGGAATGAATCTCATAAACCATATCTTTTCTATAATCAACAGCTCGGGTACGTTCTAGAGCGTTCTCTCTCGTCCATAAAGTCTATAGTGTGGAACCGATTCTACGTAGAAACGGTATCACCGGTATCACCCCCAATTCACCTCAAGAATGGCTAGTTTGAGGCTGAAACACTTGGCTACGGCTGGGGAAAAATGCCGAAAACAGAACGGCGAGTCTGCCGTGATCGAAGGGCTAACCACGCCAATGCCGCCCGAGTAGACAAGAGGGTAACGTTTCGGATTGCACCTGAATTTGTTTGCCCATCGATAGAGAAAGCCGACCGTGAAAGGCTGAGGCTTGGCGTAGCTATAGAAGCCCGCCTGATGCATCTCGTAATCCTAAATAAGCCCGGTTTCGGTGTCCGTTATGCAGCCAGGGAAGCGAACCGGGGCCAACTCGCCTTTGCCACGCGCTCTCGGCGATCGAGCACTCCCGCCAATCCCATCAAGACTCTCGATGCGCAAGCCGGACAGGTCATTGCACTATTGCCTACGACGTTGCAGTCCTGACAAAGATACGCGGAAGCCAACGGAATCTGTTGTTGCACGGTGTGAGTCATGGTCCCTACAAGTCCTTCGCTATGAACGGATATCAGTCCGCTTCAATTACAACTGCGGCGGCGATCCAATTCATCTGGTCCGTTGTTCGTCGTCACCGATTCTCAAGCAAACCCTCGATGCAAGGAGTCCGGTCAGTCATGCAGCACAACATTGACCAGTGAACTGTTGATCTGCATCCCACCGCCGTTGTAGTCGATGTAGCCGAGGTCGCGAAAGCGATTAAGGAAGAAGCTGACGCGGGATCTGGTGGTGCCTATCATCTCCGATAGGGTCTCCTGACTGATCTTGGCGATGACGGGGATCGGCTTCGAATCCTGGCCGAAGTTAGCCATCAGCATAAGCAGCCGGGCAAGTCGTTTTTCGCTGGAATTGAACAAATGATCGACCAGATCCGCTTCCATACGAATATTGCGCGAGAGCAGGTGTGCGAGAAATTGCTCGGCGAACTCCGGCTCGCGATGGAGCAAATCCTGCATGACCGTCTTTTCAATGCGAAGGATGGTTGTCGGTTCAATTGCATACGCAGAGGAAATCCGGACCTTCTGCCCCGCAAGGGAAGCTTCGCCAAAGAAGCTGCCCGCCGGAAGATGAGAGATCACAGCTTCTTTGCCGCTCATCGAAACGACGGTGAGCTTTATCTTGCCGCTCTGGATGTAGAAGACCGCGTTGGCCAGGTCGCCTTGCGAAAAGATTGATTCGCCGGTCAAGTATTCACGTCGCGTCTTCCCGACCATCAGCTTATTCAGCGGAATCTGAAGGTCGAATTCTGGCTGCTGTTCCGGCAAAACACCAATCTTGTCCGACATAACCTTCAGACTGTTACGCGCGATCAGAGGCAACGGAAACGAAGGGCCCAGCGGAATCATCGGTGCAGCACTCTTTACAGTAGCGAAGCAAGTAGCCATGATCGAAACCTTTCAATCTTGAAGAGGAAGTGCGGGAAGATGAATTACTGTCATCCTTTGCACTGTCACTAGTACCAAGATATGGGCTGACAGAGAGTGTGTGTATCGGCGATGACTGTTATCTCTGTGGCCATTACCGCCAACCAATGTAGGGTTTCCCTCACGCCTAAAGTCCGATCAAATTGATTGGGACATTGAGCAGAGCTTAGTGGAAGAATTCTCTTTTGCGGTTCATCCGCCACGCCAAGCGAGTAAATGCTTAGCGTCCGCATACGGCAATGCAGCCAACAGAACTCC
This sequence comes from uncultured Occallatibacter sp., assembly GCA_964438125.1. GTDB lineage: Bacteria > Acidobacteriota > Terriglobia > Terriglobales > Acidobacteriaceae > Telmatobacter. The sequence goes on along the minus strand of CAYTJN010000175.1, from coordinate 6,612 downwards.
CCAGGGCTACAGAAGTAAGCTATTCCGGAAATTGAGTGTGCTTTTGATTCGAGGGATTGTTATGCAAAGGCTGCGAACCAACTATTAATCTACTCGCACGCTCTAATTCGGAGCCCAAACCGGATTTGCACCGCCATCGAGTATTCTCTGTATCGCCGGTGCCAGTTCTTCTGAAGCGCTGTTCTTGTTCACATAGGCGGCCGCACCTGCCCGCAGACAACGCGATGCATACTGATTTTCAGGCTGGACACTCACCATGATCACGGGAAGCTGTGGGTAGATATGCTTTACATCCTTCAGCACCTCCATCCCACTGCGGCCTGGCATATTGATGTCGAGCAACAATACGTCATGTCGCGATCCAAGCAACTCGGCCAACACCTGATCTCCGTCGCAGGCTTCGGAAAAGTGAGCGCCCAAAAATGCATCAGCCAGAATCTCTCTCAGGCCACGCCGGACATTCGCATGATCATCTGCTATCAGGATGTTCATCATTTTGTTCGTTTCCCGGTCCGCAATTCCAACCTGAATCTACAGTACCGGATGCGAGAAAAAATTAACATCAGTAATAACTGCGATTTTTGTAAGGCTTGTACGTTCGTTCTGTAGGGTAATTCCTACACCAACGAGCAAACCTAATCCGTCAGATTATTTGGCATTGTATAGCGAGTAAGGTCGGCGTTGCTCTTCATTTCCATCTTTTGCATAAGGAAGCGTCCAATCTTCCTAAAGCGGTTCGCCGATCAATATGTCCTAACCGGCCTCATCAAAGGCAGTTTTCTTTTAAGGGAAAATCCACGTTAGGACAATGATTCGGGGTACAGCCATCGGAGAACTGTAAGAGCCATGCCGCAGCGCGATTTTAAAGTGTGCGTCTTTCGGCTTGACCATTCAAATGCAGCCAAGAGAGAAGATAGCGGATGCTGCCCGTGGCCAGGGCTATGCAGGAATCAGCCGCACCGTAATACAGATTGATGGTGTCTCCATCCCTCCCGATCGTTTGTCCACAAGGAAACACAACATCGTTTACATCTCCACTGCGTTCATAGCTCGCCTCTGGTCCGAAGACCCAGGAATTCCCGCGCTGCAAACAAATTTCCGGCTTCTCCAGATCGAAGAGCGCCAGACCCAGTCGATAGATGCTTCCCGATGCGGTTTGCCGCACGCCATGGTAGATTACCAGCCAACCTTCAGCGGTTTCAATCGGCGGCGAGCATAGTCCAATCTTGTTTGCATCCCACCATCCGCCACGTCGTGCCTCAAGAATGATCTTGTGGCTTCCCCAATGCCGCAAATCGGGCGAATAAGATATCCACATGTGGGCGCCTAGGGCTGTCATGGGCCGGTGAATCAGCGCCCAGCGGCCACCGATTCGTCGCGGTAACAGCGCCGCGTCCTTGTCCTCGGGGGGCATGATGACACCGTATCTCTCAAAGCTGCGGAAATCTTTCGTCAACGCCAGGGAGACCCCAGGGCCTCCTCGTGCAAAAGATGTGTACGCCACGGCGTATTGTTCGAGCTCCGGAACATAGGTAATGCGCGGATCTTCGATGCCCCAGATCTCTTCTGGAAATTCCTGGGGATTCGCAACCAACGTAGGTTCAGGATCGATTTGCCAGTGATCGACGCCATTCGCAGAACGTGCCGCGCAAAGATGCGACAACCCGCTCCTGTCTTCAACTCGGCATAAAAGTAATGTATCCCCGTCCGCCAACAATACCGCCCCTGCGTTCAAAACACTATTGATCGGGTATGTCCAGTTTTTACGGCTAAGAATCGGGTTGCCGCCATGTCGCGCAAACAGGGGCGGATCTTCGCATGCCTTCACTTTTGATTTTTCCTGGTCGACAGGCTCAGACGATTCACTCGGTGTGATTGGATTCAATAAATGACACTCATTCCCTGATTCAGTTGATTTGCGCTTGCTACTTTGGCCGCCTGCATTTCAAGCAGAGCCATGAGAAAAGAGAGTGTAGATTCAGCTCCCTGATTTTCGTTTACTCGGTCGGGATGAAGCCCATCTTTGCAACCGCCTGTGACTGGGTCGTAAAGAGGTGCCTGCAAATCGTTCTTGCCAAGAAACCAACGAAATACGCGTTGAGCTTCGTCGCGCCACTGCCTCTCTTCCGTCAGCCTGTAGACCTCGAGACAGGCCGAGATCGTCGCGCAAGCCTCGACAGGCTGCTGATCAAATCGTGCCTTTTCATTTCCCTCAATGAAAAATCCACTGGAACCGATCGGCACAAAGATCTCCCGATCGTCTCGATGTTGCTCTGCAACTAGCCACTTCAGCGAGTCCATTCCCGCCTCGATCATTCGCTGGTTGTCACTTCGCCATCCGGCTAAAATGAGGGCCTGCGATAACCTTGCATTAGAATAGGAAAGGCTCTTCTCGAACCAGTTCCAGGTTTCGGAATGAGTTCTTTCATAGATGTCGAGAAGCTTATTCGCCAAAGCATTGCGAACTCCCTGGATGGCCCTGTCTCCAGGGAACCAATCCAAATAAGCTTGCAGGCCCAGAATGGAGAATGCCCAGGCTCGCGGACTGGTGAAGCCGAGTGTTGCCGGGACCGCGGCCTCGAACAGCCTTCCTGCCGCTCCTCTCAATCCAGCATTTCGCGAAGCACCGAGCACCATTCCCAGCGACCACAATGCTCGGCCATGGCTGTCGTCTGACCCGACGTCTTCAAGCCATTTGCGGTCATAGCCAAGGAAATTTCTAAATCTCCCGGTATCGGAATGAAAGGCAAGCCACAGAAATGATAAGTAGCGATGGGAAAGAGTTGGAAAATCGTGTTCTCCAGGGATGGTTTCGTTTCTGTCTAGAAGTATTGACGTAATGAGTGCGCGAGCGTTGTCGTCCGTCGTATAACCTTCGCTCGTGTTCGGTACAGAGAAAATTGCGTGCTGCAACATGCCGGTGTCATCTGTCATGTTCAATAGATGGTTCGGATTTACCGCGGGCAGAAAATCCACAGGTTCCATCACCGGATCGCCTTGCTGAGCAGCTCTTGGATGCAGCGAACGTTCAAACCTCGCGCGCTGAAAGCTCGCCATGTAGGCTAGCGCCGTCTTTGGCCAGGTCGTGCCACGGGAGTACACATAAGCGCGCTTTCTCATGGCATGTCGCGCCGCCTCGTTCTCCAACAATTCGTTCACTGTATCAGCAATGGCGGGTGGATCGGCAAAGGGAACGATCACGCCTCTCTTCTCTGCAAGCAGTTCCTTGGCGTGCCAGTACGGCGTCGAAATGATAGCCTTCCCTGCTCCCAGAGCGATGGCCAGTGTGCCGGAAACAATCTGTGCTTCTTGGAGGTAAGGTGTGACATAAATGTCCGCAGCACCTACGTGCTCAATCAACTCCTCGGTGCTCACAAAGCGGTTGTTGAGAATCAGGTGCTCGGACACACCCAGACGAGCCGCTAACGCCTGCAATGCTTCACGGTATCGCTCGCCTTCGCGCTTGCGGATATGCGGATGGGTCACGCCAGAGACGATATAAACGACATCAGGGTGCTTTTTCAGAATCGCGGGAAGCGCCTCAATGACATTCTCGATCCCCTTGTTTGGAGACAGCAAACCAAAGGTGAGCAGAACCGACTTCCCTTCCGTGCCGAATTTGTCTTTGAAGTAATTCGGATCCATGAAGGGCAGATCCGGTACTCCGTGCGGTATGATATCGATCTTTCCATTCGGAACCTCAAACACCTCGCGCAAGAGCTTGGCCGCCAATTCGCTCATGACCACAAGGCGATCAGAGAGCCTTCCAATTTCCTCGAGTACAGCGCGTTGATTTTCGTCCGGCTCTCGAAGAACCGTATGCAATGTGGTGACCAGTGGCATCTTTAACTTTCGCAGCAAAGCCAGAATGTGGCGACCCGCAGGTCCACCATAGATGCCAAATTCGTGTTGCAGACAGACGAGATCGTTACCGTTGAAGTTAAGAAACTCCGCGGCCCGTTCGTAAGATTTCAAATCTTCCTGTTCAAGTTCCAGACGCACCTGCTCTGGGTATTCGTAGTGCGACTCAGGATCATTGACCGGTATGGCAAAGAGACGCTCACCGCCATATTCACCTGCGATTGCGGCGCACAAATCTGTGGTGAATGTGGCGATCCCACACTGTCGCGGAAGGAAGTTGCCAATAAACGCAATCCTTGTGGGTAATGGAAGACTACATGCCTTCGCGGAAGCAAGATTCGAGACTATCTGAGATACACCGTTTGCCCGCTCTTTAGGATGAAGGTTTTCAATAAACATATTGCCCAACTTTCTCTAGTATCGGCGCTTGGAGAGCCGTCTACGATGATTCTCTGCTCGAGCACAATGCTCGCCTTAGAGCTGTCTCTCTTAATTCACTCGCTCGCGAGAGCCATCAGATCCTGTGACGGACTCAAAGAAGGATAGTCAATGTAGCCTTGTGGCCCTGGAGTGAAGTAAGTTGTGGGGTCTGGAGTATTGAGCGGCGCATCGTTCGCGAATCGCACAGCTAGATCCGGGTTGGCAATGAAGAGTTGGCCAAAGGCGACTGCGTCCGCTTCGCCGTTCTGGATGACTTGCTCGGCCAATCCTCTAGTGTATTTCTCGTTTGAAATATAGACACCGCCGAACTGCTTCTTGAGTTGCGGACCCAACCTATCTGGGCCAAAGTACTCTCGCGCGCATAAAAAGCCAAGCTCGCGTTTGCCAAGTTCACGTGCCACGTAGCCAAAAGTGGCTGAAGGGTTTGAATCATGCATGTCATGACTGTCGCCTCGTGGCGCTAGATGCATACCCACTCGCTTGGCTCCCCAAACGGAGACCACTGCGTCAGTGACTTCAAGCATGAGCCGGGCGCGGTTCTCGATCGTCCCACCGTATTCATCGGTGCGGTGATTGGAACCGTCTTGGAGAAACTGATCGATCAAGTAACCGTTAGCCCCGTGTATCTCCACTCCGTCAAATCCTGCGATCTTAGCGTTCTCCGCACCATTGCGGAATCCCTCGACGATGCCTGGGATCTCAGACTTGTTCAGTGCGCGCGGCGTTACATACTTAGTGACGGGGCGCACCAAGCTCACATGGCCGGCAGGCGCGATAGCGCTGGGAGCGACCGGTGATTTTCCCTCAAGAAAGCGCGGGTCTGAGATGCGACCTACATGCCATAATTGAGCGAAGATTCGGCCACCTGCTCGGCGCACGGATTCAGTCACCAACATCCAGGCCTCCGTTTGTTGCGCCGACCAGATACCTGGTACATTCGCGTAGCCTACGCCCTGTGGCACAACCGGAATGCCTTCGGAGATAATTAGGCCGGCAGAGGCGCGCTGTGTGTAGTAGTCGATCATGAGCTCGGTCGGGATGTGGTCAGGGGTTCCACGCAAACGAGTAAGAGGAGACATGATCACACGATTCGGCAAAGTCATTGCGCCGATTTGAATGGGGTCTAATAAAGAAGGCATAGAATGTGTCCTCGATGAAAGGCAAAATACTGGTCAATACAGGTTAATCGTCGGAATCGTTCTCCAACTTGCGTTACGGCTCGCCATGAAGTGACGCTTATGTTGATTTAACTATTTTGACTGGAATGTCTTCTGCTCTCTATTGCTCACGCTGGTCGCGATTAAGGTCTGACTATCGTCGCAAGCAGCTCTGCAGGACCGTTCCACGCAATCTGGACGCCTATGCAAAGCAGAATGAAGCAATTACCCGAAGAATGCCGTGCGCTGTACGTTTCCAGTTTCTCTCAACCGAATTCGTCTTGCACACTAGAGCAAAATGCCTGTTGCGTGAAATGCTCCCGTCCTATATGGCGATCTTCTATCTGTCGAACTGAGATGACTGTATTCAATTGAACAGATGATAAGCAGTTCGCGATGGGAGGATCATTTCAAACGTGCGAAAGGATTTCGGACACCATTCAGATCTTCAGTGCATGTTCAAGGCCTGGCGATGAAGCGCTTGCAACAACTCTGGCTTCGCAAATTGGGCGATTCATAGCTAGTCCCACCGAACGTGGGAAGCTTCACCAGCGCGATCGTGCCTGAGCACTACAGAATTGGAAAAGGAAACGAGATGGCGTATCAAGGAATCAACCCAACAGGCGAAATGCCCTTTACGGGGCAAGACAAATCGAGCGAAACAAGATTTCAACCAGATTTGAACCTTGCCGCCGATGGATTCGATCTTTGGTGGAAGAAGACGTTTGAGCAGCACACGGCTGTAATTGCACAAGCGTCCGCTCTTATGCGCGCACATCGGCGCGTTAGCTCGGTCGTTGAGACTCGGATCGGACAAGTCCTTTGATCAAGCCTCAGGACGAGACCCGGTCCATATGGATACGTCACAGCGGTCCATCGAGCGCGACCGCAAGATCCGCACTTTTGCTGCTCTTTTGTTGGCCCGCACTCGGTTGCCATTCGTTGGCAGGTGTTTTGCCAAGCGTTGGAAACAATACGCTGGATGCCGGAGCCGTCGCCGATCGCTTGCGCACGACCACGTCTGCCGAAACGCTTCCCGAACTCCATCGGGCGAATTTTGCTGATTGCCGGCAGAGTGTCCAGTCGGCATATGAGGCTATCCATTATGCTCCTGCGTGGGTGCGCGAAGGGCAACCAACACCTCAGGCGTTGG
>CAYTJN010000174.1:0-8556 GCA_964438125.1 uncultured Occallatibacter sp. | reverse complement strand
TTGGCAAAGTAGAGATCGACCACGGGAATCTTCTCCTCGTGGATGTACTGCCAGACGTCCATCTCCGTCCAGTTCGAAAGCGGAAAGACGCGAATGCTTTCGCCCGGATGAACGCGCGCATTGTAGAGATTCCAGAGTTCGGGCCGCTGGTTCTTGGGGTCCCACTGCCCGGCCGAGTCGCGGAAGGAGTAGATGCGCTCCTTGGCTCGTGACTTCTCTTCATCGCGCCGAGCACCGCCAAATGCCGCGTCGAAGTTATAGTGCCGCAGCGCGTCGAGCAGCGCCTGCGTCTTTAGCAATCCGCAGCAGCGCTTGGTATCGAGCACGATGGGATTCGTCCCCGCCGCGATGGCTGCTTCGTTGCGCCAGACCAGCAGTTCCGCGCCAACCGAGCGGGCCATCTCATCGCGAAAGGTGAGCATCTCAGCGAATTTGAAGCCCGTATCCACATGCAGCAGCGGAAAGGGAATCGGCGCCGGATAGAAGGCCTTCTGCGCCAGCCGCAACATGACCGAGGAGTCCTTGCCGACAGAGTAGAGCATCACCGGCCGCTCAAATTCAGAGGCCACTTCGCGCAGGATGTGGATGCTCTCCGCCTCAAGCACGCGAAGATGACTCAGGCGCTGCTGAGCGGATGCGCTCTTGGGCGGCAATGTGGATGGGATTTCACTTTCGATAACCGGCATGCATGACCTCGTTCAGTGCTGGAATTGCGCTGAAGGCCGATGCAGCGATCGCACACCGGCTCTTCAGCTCGGGTGCGTCATCTGATGAATTGCAAATGGAAAATCAGAGACTAGCGACAACACCCGTCGAAGATCATCGACAGGCGACAACAGGAGCGTTTTGGGAAGCCGCGAACCATGTGTTCCCTTATACTATCAATCATTGTGGACAAAAGCAATCCACTTGGACCCGTCTTGATTTCACCCGTCTTAAAGATGTGCTCGAACCAAAGTCGATTCACAAAACTTGTACCGATGAACGGGATTTGAACCCGCGAGTAGCTTGACTTTGGCTCGGCTCCCACCTACTATCCTCTTATGAACGGTGACCCCTGTTGTCGCTGCTGTTTGCTGCTTTGCGCGGCACGGGCGACCTTGGTCTAAACGTCAGATCGAAAATCATGGTTTCCCGAATGCCCGCGATCCAGCAATAGCTGCCGCGGGATTTCTGTTTATTGCGAAGAGGAAAAATGCCTGAAGCAGTTCCAGAGAAAGAAACAAAGGCCCAAAAGGGCGAGCGTCTGAAGCGAGAAAAAAACCCGTGGCTGGCCTTTGATGAAGTGCGGGCCTTCGCGCGTGAAGGCCGCGCCAGCGTCTTGCCCGAGTGGGCCAACTTCTACTTCAAGTGGTGGGGCGTTTACACGCAGGGGGATGGCGTTGGCGCAACCGGAGGCAAAGGTGGCGAGGGCCTGGCATCGGACTACTTCATGATGCGCATCGGCATTCCCAACGGCATCGTCACCGCTTCCCAACTCCGCGTGATCGGCGGACTGACGCGCAAGTATGCCCGCAATCTCGCTGATATCACCGTGAGACAGGCCATTCAGCTCCACTGGCTCACTATTGAATCACTTCCTGAAGTTGTGGAGGCGCTCGACGCAGTGGGACTTTCGCCCAAAGGGGCCTGCGGCGATGTAACGCGCAATGTGACTGGCTGTCCGCTGGCGGGCGTGGCAGCAGATGAACTGGTCGATGCCTCTCCGCTCGCAGACGAGATCACTCGACTGCTTAAGGGAAATCCTGACTTCTATAACCTGCCGCGCAAATTCAAAGTCTCCGTTACCGGCTGCCCTTCATGGTGCTCGCATCCAGAGATCAACGACGTTGGCCTCACCGCGACTGAGCACAATGGTCAGATCGGCTACTCGCTGCGCGTCGGCGGAGGCCTCTCGAAGGAACCGCACCTGGCCGTTCGCCTTGACGCCTTCGTCCTTCCCGATCAGGCCGTGCGTGTGGTGCGCGCCGTGGCGGAGATCTTCCGCGAACAACAAAAGCTGCGCGAAAACCGCAACGAAGCCCGCCTCAAGTATCTCTTCCTCAAAGAAGGATGGACCCCCGACAGCTTTCTCGCCAACCTGCAATCGCGGCTCGACTTCACGCTGCTTCCGGCCGTTCCCGAGAAGGTTCCCGACGACATCTTCCGCGACCACACGGGCATTCATCCACAGCGAACGCCGGGTTTGAGCTATGTTGGCGCATCGGTGTTGCGCGGCCGGCTGAGTGGCGAACAACTGGAAGCCGCCGCAGAACTCTCCGAACGCTTTGGCAGTGGCGCACTGCGCACCACAGTCTCGCAGAACCTGCTCTTTATCGACATTCCCAACTCCAAGGCAGCTGAACTCGCGCGAGAACTAAACAAGCTCGACCTGCATGTGGAAGGCTCGTCCTTCTGGCGCGGCGCCGTCGCCTGCACAGGCACAGAGTTTTGCAAACTGGCGATCACTGAGACCAAGAGCTTCACGCGCTGGGTCGTCGATGAACTCGAGGAGCGTTTGCCGGAATTTGACCAGCAACTCCGTCTGAACGTCACCGGCTGCCCCAATAGCTGCGGCCAGCATTGGATCGCTGACATCGGTATCGAGGGAAAAAAGATCAAGCACGAAGGCAAACTGACCGACGCCTTCTATTTCTGCCTCGGCGGAGCCGTGGGCCAGCACGCCGCCATAGCCCGTCCGGTTGGTTATCGCTGTCCCGCACCTCTGGTACCTGAGGCGATCGAGCGGCTCCTGCGCCACTATCTAGCCGACCGGCAGCCCAAAGAAAACCTGCGCGCATGGTTTGGCCGCCACTCAAACGACGAACTGCGCGCCGATCTGGCAGGTGAGATTCTAGCTCCCGTCGAGCGCGATCTGCCCACTGCTCCTGTACCGCATGGCGTGGCGGAATAAGGATCGAATCATGAACCTGTTGCCCATCTTTCTCAAACTCGAAGGTCGCCGCGGCTTGGTGGTTGGCGCAGGTTCTGTCGCGTTAGAAAAAATTACTGCCCTGCTCAAGACAGGGTTGCGGCTGCGCGTGGTGTCGCCTAATACAGCACTTGAGATCCAGCAACTCGCCCTTGAAGATAAGCTCGAATGGATTGAGCGGCCCTTTGAAATAGCCGATCTCGACGGTCAGTTTGTAGTGGTAGCCGCAACCGATTCCACTGAGGTCAACGCGCGGGTCTACAACGAAGCGGTCGCACGCGGCATTCTAGTCAACAGTGTCGACGATCCTCCGCATTGCGACTTTTATTTCAGTTCAGTGGTCAGCCGTGGCGCGTTACAGATCGCCATCTCGACGGCTGGCGAAAGTCCCGCCGTCGCGCAGCAGTTGCGCCGCGAGATCGACGAGCAACTGCCCGAAGACCTGGGCCCGTGGCTAGAAAACCTCGGCCAGTTGCGTCGTGAGGTTCTCGCGACTCATCCACGCGGCGAGGCGCGCAGGTTGCTCTTGCATCAACTTGCGCAGCGGTCAGTATGTTCCGCCGCGAGCTGCCCCTCGCGCCAGATCGCCCTTGCGCCAGATGGCAATGAGAATGCCAACGTGAAGGGAAAAGTCTATCTGGTTGGAGCGGGTCCGGGTGACCCGGACCTGCTTACTGTCAAAGCGTTGCGCCTGATTCAAACTGCGGATGTTGTGCTCCACGACGATCTGGTTCCTCAGGCAATTTTAGAGCTGGCGTCGCCCGCCGCCGAGATCGTCAACGTGGGCAAGCGCTGCGGCGTGAAGAGCATCACGCAGCAGCAAATCAACTCGCTGATGGTGGATCGCGCCCAAGCGAACCGTAAGGTCGTCCGCCTGAAGAGTGGCGACCCGCTCATCTTCGGACGAGCCGCCGAAGAGTTGGCCGCACTCGCCGACGCCGGCGTTGCCTTCGAAGTTGTCCCCGGAATCACTGCGGCCTTTGCGGCGGCCGCCGCTCTAGGATGCTCGCTCACAAGCCGCAACACCGCGTCGAACGTGATCTTCACCACCAATCATCGTGCAAACTCACACCAGGAAGACCCGATCTCGTGTGGTCTGCAGTCAAGCCTCGACAACGCGACGCGCGTTGTCTACATGCCGGGCCGCGATCTGCGAATGCTGGCGCAGCAGTGGCGTGACGAAGGCCTTCCCGGTGATTATCCTTGCGCACTGATTTCGCGCGCAGCACAGCCCGGCCAGGAGCTTCGATTGACCACGCTCAGCGCCTTAGGGGATGCCGCACCGATGCTGGCTCCCAGTCTGATTATTGCCGGCTGGGCTGTCGCCCAAAGCTCCCTGCGATTCGATTACGCAGAAGAAGCTGTTCCGGTTACGAGCTAAACTCTGCACAAGTGGAGATACCCATGCGGGGGAAGCTGAATGCGACTGCTAACTTCTAGTGGCCGTGATGCCGGCGCAACAACGCCACAAAATCCCTGTTGCCCTTCTGTTCCGCGGTCTTCAGCGGCGTATTGCCGAGGCTATTTCTGGCGTTGACATCGGCCTTGGCGCCCACCAGGGGCTCCACGACATCCACCCGGTCATCGAATGCGGCTAGATGCAAGGGCGTGTCGCCCTCTTTGTCTTTGCCATTCACCTCTGCCTTGTGGGCCAACAACAAACTCACTATTTCCTTTTCGCCCATACGAGCGGCCAGGTGCAAAGGCGTATCGCCGTCGACATTTTTGATATTGACCTCAGCTTTATGAGCCAGCAGTAACCCCGCCACATCTGCGTGGCCGTCAACTGCGGCAAGGTGCAAAGGCGAATAGCCTTGATCGTCTTTGGCATTGACTTCAGCTTTGCGGGCTAGCAGTAATTCCGCCACCCGCGGGCTGCCCATGCGCGCCGCCAAGTGCAACGGCATGTCGCCGTTGTTGTCCCTGGCATTGACTTCGGCCCCATGCGCCAGCAGCAACTCGGCAACCTCCGTGTTGTCTCCTAACGCGGCGATGTGCAAGGGCATGTTTCCATCTTTGTCCCGAGCATTGACCTCGGCCCTGCGCGCCAGCAGCAGAATCGCCATGTCTTTATGGCCCGCACGCGCTGCCAGATGCAAGGGCGTCGCCCCATCCTGGTCTTTACTGAAAATGAGGGACGAATTGCCATCGAGCAACGTCCTGACCAAAGTCAGATCACCCTGCTCGGTCGCTTCATGAATGGGATCGCAGAAGCCTGAGTTACCCAACGCTAATGCCGTGAGCAGGATGGCGGTGTGGCGGGAGACGAGAGATGGATAGAACCGATTGAGGAATGTGCGCATAATCTTACTTCCTCCGGACCGCGCACAGTATACCTCAATCTTGCATGAAGAGGGAGCCGGACCTTAAACGCAAGTCTGATTCGAAAGTAATCCTCGTCGCAGACCCTCCCCGCAACCGTCAGAAGCCGGCTCTCTACTCCTCCATCCGGTAGGTAAACTCTTCGATCACCGGGTTGGTGAGCACCTCGCGTGCAATACGCTCTACCTGGGCGGTGGCCGCCTCAATCGAGAGCCCGTCATCAAGTGAAAGCGCGAAGTACTTGCCCTGCCGAACCGCGGTTACTTCCCCAAATCCGATCTTGCGCAGGGCGTTGTGGATTGTCTGGCCCTGGGGATCCAGGACCGAGGTCTTTAGCGTGACATAGACATGTGCCTTCATCATCAACGATTATAGAAGCTCCGGAAAGATGTGGGGCGATTGCTCCAATTCCGGTTCAAATCCCCTTACCGAAGACAAGTCCCTCTCAGGAGGAAGACGCAGAATGGTCAATTATCTGGAGTTGCCGATCGGCGACCGCTCCCCCGAGATCTTCCGTGTCGTCATCGAAATCCCGCTCGACGGAACGCAGAAGTTCGAGTACGACAAGCAGTTGCACGTCTTCAAGCTTGACCGTAACCTGCACTCTCCGGTCCATTATCCCGGCGACTACGGCTTCATTCCCTCCACTTTGAGCGACGACGGCGATCCGCTGGACGTGCTTGTGCTGGTGCCGGGACCGAGTTTTCCTGGGTGCGTACAGGAAGTGCGTCCGATCGGACTGCTGGAGATGATGGACCAGGGAGTTCTGGACGAAAAGGTGCTTGCCGTTGGCAAAAACAACCCGCGCTTTGCCAATATCTGGAACTACACAGACATTTACCCGCATATGCTCAAGGAGATCACCCACTTTTTTTCGATCTACAAAGACCTTGAGGGCAAGCGGGTCGAGGTGAAGGGTTGGCACGACGCAGCTTACGCCCGCGACCAGGTGCAGCGCTGCGCCAGGCAATTTGAAGAAAGCAAGGCGAAACCAGCCTTGAAGAAGGCGGCCAACTACCGTTGAGCCCGGGTCCGGGCCGCCCAATAAAATGCCGAAGAAGTGTGTAGAGCGGAGACTCAAGGGCGCAGCGTGGCCTATTTCCGGTATAATCCCCATCAGACGCGGAGAGATGGCCGAGTGGCTGAAGGCGGCGGTTTGCTAAACCGTTATAGGGTCAAAAGCTCTATCTGGGGTTCGAATCCCCATCTCTCCGCCAAAGACCTATTGGCATAAATATACATAACAAACCCATCAAGTATGCGCATATATGTTAGGTGTCTACTTGCGCGCAAATTCCGTCGTCAGAATCCCTGCGATTGCAGGAAGCTCTCAAACGCCTCCACGACTCCAACGATCGCGCCAAGATGCATATTGATTGTCTCCGGTACGTCCATGCTGCATCCAAACTTTCCATCCTCGACACCTATAAGCGCGGTGAGCTTGCCCTTCTTTGTGAAGTGCAAGCCTGGCATGAGATCGATGACATAGGGAGGCCTCTGGAATTCGCTGAGGCCAGAACCGGGCCAAAGCTCTCCCGTTTCATCCTGTACCTCAATGCCGTTGATATGCCCTTGCGCCAGAACGGGGATAAGCAACCTGTGTTTGTCTCGGTTTGCGAAGCAGTGAGCGGGCCAGATGGCTGTATTCCCTCCCTCGTACGGCTGTATCTCGTTAACGACGAAATCGAAGAGGGCGGGGGAGGTAACGTCGATCTGTACGTTTCGACCTCTAAGCTGTCCCTCAAGTTCTGGGGCGGTCCGGTAGACCGGGAACTTGGCATTGTCTCGAACGAGAGCAGGAGCGAGTCTCTCGACAGTTTCGAGCCAAGTGTAATCAAGGGCGCATGCCAAGTTGTGGACGGCATCTCCAATCACAAGCGCAATATGATCGAAAGCGGATTCATCCAGCGTGTGGGTCAATCGCTCTGTACCATGCTCAGGGTGTATCTCAACGAAAGCAGTGTCAGTGTCTTCAAGAGCTTTGACGCGCCCTTCGAGGTCTCTAATATGTACATTGGCCCGGTCGAGCTTGGCTCTGGCTTGAAGGAGGATCATGTCTAACCCTATCCCTGAATTAGGTCCGTCATCACTCGCCGAAGACTTGCATCAAATGCGGATTTGTCTTGAGCGATCTGCCGTCCGAATTCGCTGTCTTTTAGGAATTGAATCTTCGATTGAAGGTCATCCTGAAACCGACTGTCTCCCCGGTCTTCCATTAACTCTTGAACCGCCCTCAAACTCAAAGTCAGAGTCTGAACCATCTCAAACAATTGAGCGTGCATCTGAGAAAACTCTTTAACGATGACTACTAGATCGGCCTTATCCACTGATTCGCTCTCCTTTTTGGATTCGCGCTATGATACTCCCATGAGCCCTGACCCCGACAGCCTGGAATACCAGAACTTCGAGAACCTGCTCCGACGCATCGTCGAAGTCCCTCACTCCGAGATTCGGCGCCGCATGGACGACGATAAAGCCACGAAAGACTGGACGCGGGCGAACAGCCAGCCGGAACACCGTCACCGGCCTATCGTTTCCCCTCCGGTCCCTTCCCGCGCTCAGGTCCGCGCCGTTGCCGTTTCATCCAGAACCCCGAAGACTTCCCAAGGTAAGTCTTAGAAATCCGCCGTTTCTCCCACCTTGCCGGTCAGTTCTCGATAGGTCAGTCTCTTCCCTGAGATCTGTGAAAGAACCAGCATGAAACGGTCGTAATCGGTCAACGGGTTATCCTTGGTCGCGCGGTTGTTGAATCTGAAAACCTGCTCTCCAACGTAGCGGTGAAGGTGGAACGGCTCAACCGCGACATAGGTCCCATTCAATCCCCTTTTCAACAGACTCCAGAAATTCTCAATCCCGTTGGTGTGAACCTGCCCTCGGACATACTCCTGCATATGGGTCACGGTCTCGTGGACGTAATCCTGCGCGGCCAGCGAATCATACGCTCCTCCATCGTTCCATTGCATGACTCACGATTTGAAAGACATCTATCAAGGAGATTCTGGAAACTTTTTCTCGCATAGGAAGCGCATACTGGATTCAAGTAGTCGACGAATTCACACCTCTGGACGAATGCCACTCCGAAGAATTCGTATTTTCTTTGGGCGGCGCTTAGCTTGTCGGAGCAGTTTCAAACTCCCTTTCTCGATTGGCATGAGAACGGAGTTTTCCGGCACGAAGATCCCTACGCTTCATTAACAGGAAGAACACGGGAACCAAGATGAGCACATGAATGGTTGATGTGATCATTCCACCAACGATGGGAGCGGCAATGGGCTTCATTACATCTGAACCGATGCCTGACTCCCACAGGATCGGCGCGAGGC
>CAYTJN010000173.1:0-8608 GCA_964438125.1 uncultured Occallatibacter sp. | reverse complement strand
TCGTGGCCATCGCAACCCGCCACGCCGACGCCGTGGATGTACGCTTTGACGTGAATGGCCGGCCCCTTTGGGTGGCCCTGCCGCTGGAGGCGTGGGGGCGCCAGAAGTCGCTGACCGGAAAAGTGATCACCGACCAGCTTGCTGCCCAGATCGCGGGCCGCTTCCTGAAACAATCCATCGCAGAAGGCTATGATTCTCGTCGCGAGATCTGCACCATGAGTGTCGAGGAAGTACTTTCTCAATTGGACTTCGTTGTGGCCGAAGCCAAAGAACTCGGCGATATGCCGACGCTGCCAATACTGACTTGGGACTAGGATTCGGGCCGATTTTTCGCTCATACAGCGGTGCTGACTTCAGGGGCTGATTCCACGTGTGCGGGCATTCGTTTTGCCGCCCGGCAGATGGAGTCAGAGACAGCCCATACCGCGCTCGCGATGGCGATGCAGATGGCGTTGGCAGCCCAAATGAAATGGTCATGGGAGCCGGCGATCAGCTTGGGAATCCAGACCAGGATTTCGAATCCGACGATCTCAGCGGTGAGCAGGCGCGAAGCGAGCGGAGCCATGATGCCCGAAAGAATCGCTGCTGCGGCCATGAAAAACCCGATGGTGGTGGCGTACGCCCAGAACAACTGCGAAGGCGGAATCCAATTGGGGATCCAGGTCAGCAGGCCGGGCATGTCGACGATGTGCACAATGCCGAAGGAGATCGATGAGAGGGCGGAAAGTCGCGCGAAGAGAGATTCGAGCCGAGCAATGGGGGAGCTAGCCGGCGAGAACGATGCGAGAAGTACCGCCCCCGCCGCGACGAGTGAGAACTCCTCAAAGAAGTTCCCCGTAGGATCGAATCCGCTCTTGCCTTCGAGAATTTTGGGTACCCACAGGAGTGCAAAGACGGAGTAGACAACAGTCAGCGTCAGAGCACCGGCGCGGGCACTCCGCGACCAAAGAAGAGAGACTCCCCCCGCAAGTTCAATGACCGCGGTGAGGTAGGCGAGCGGCTCCCGGAAGGGCATATTCGGTCCAACCCGCTGCCATGAAGCGGCAAAGTCGCCCGATGCCAGGCCTAGAAGGCCGAGGAGGACGGCACCTGCGGCGAAGACATAAATCCCGAGATTGGATGCAATGCTGCGGTTTTGCATGGTTCGCCGGCTCCACTTTCTTGGGGAAGGGGCTGCGGCCACATTCATAGTAACCCGATTTCCTCGCAGCAGAAAGATCCAATTGCGGGATGGGTGGCGGAAGGCAGCGCGCGGTCAAGTCTGGAGTGTGGCAATGAAGGCGCGGACAGAAGCCTCCGGCTGCGCCCACCCTTCAGTGAGTTGCTCGAAAAGGTGAGCGCACCCGACTTCTTGTGAAGTTACAGTAGCTCCCAGCAGTACTTATGCCGCTCGGGTGTTGACTAAGATCGTCATGATCCAGTAGGTAATGGCTTTTGCATTCATGGTAAGTTCACCCCCGCGATGACCTGCTCCAGTTTGCCGATGAAATTCGTCCATCCATATTTCGCTCCCTTGTAGCTGGCGCTTTCTTCAGACGGGAATCCGGATTGCTCCATGCGGACGCGCGTGCCGCTTCCACTGGGCGTCAAACTCCAGGTGACGACGCTCTCCATTCCCATCGAACACCATGTATAAGAAAGGCGTGCATGCGGTTCCACTTCCAGGACTTCAGCATCGATGACGCCGTCCCAACCGGGCACAGGAGTTGAGCGGAAGTTGAACCGGTGACCGACAACCGGCTCGAAGTCATTTTTCATCAGCCACTGATCGATCAATTGACCTTCAGTAAGTGCTTGCCAGATTTTTTCGGGTGGATGCGGCATCTCTCGTTCAATGACGAGAGTGCGTGTGGGGGCGGTATTCCCGCGCTCCGCGGAGCGCGTAGGTGTTGGGGAAGCGTTGGTCATTTGTCCATCCTTTTCAGCAGGTTTTCGAGTTGATCAAATCGGTCGTGCCAATAGTTACCGTAGATAGCCATCCAGTCAATCAAAGGCCCGAGAGCTTGCGGCGCAACGCTGTAATGTGTTTCGCGTCCTTCATGGCGATGCCGTACCAGCTTCGCCCGCTTAAGCACAGTCAAGTGCTTTGACACAGCGGGCTGAGAGACCCCCGCAGAGCGAGTCAATGCGTGGACCGACTGTTCGCCGGCCCTGGTCAACTCCTCAAAAATAGCCCGGCGCGTGGGGTCGGCAAGGGCACGGAAAACGCGACTGGCATCAGCTTGCCTCACGCAAAAACCATAACCAAATAGTTATGGTTTGTCAAGACAGAGTTCTCAACTTCAACTTGCGCAACATTCTGATGCAGGGTCCTCGGTTTATCGCCGGAAGCGTGCGATCAGGTAAAAGATGGCGGATAACACGACACTGATCAGAATTGAAGTTCCCAGCGGAAAATATAAGGAGATATGCTTGCCCCTGTATGTAACATCGCCTGGTAAACGGCCCAACGGCATCCCGAAGCGTCCGGCAAGCAGAACCACAGAGCCCACAACAATCAACAGCAGTCCAAGCCCAACAAGCGCTTTGCCAAGTTCGTTCATTTGTAACCCTTTGTTAGCCCGTTTTAGCCTAGAATACAGTGAATCGGAGGAGCCAAGAGACCTTACAAATCCCACGATAAGGAGCACCGATGCGAGTCTTCACTCTGTTTGCCGGTATTGCCTGCCTGTTTGCCGTCCTGCTCGATGCCTTCCAAACCATCATTCTGCCGCGCCGCGCATCGGGCCGATTCCGGCTCACGCGGCTATTCTACATTTCCACATGGAAGCCGTGGGTCTTTTTAGCTATGCGGTTGCGCGATGCGCGAGCGCGCGAGTCCGCCTTCAGTTACTACGGGCCCTTGTCTCTCATCTTTCTATTGATGGTGTGGGCGACCGCAATGGTTTTTGGCTTTGCGCTTATTTTTTGTTCCCTTGGCAGCCCGTTCAACGACAGCGCTCAGAGGCCGGGCTTTCGCTCGGATCTCTACGTAAGCGGAACGACTATCTTTACCCTTGGCTTGGGCGACGTGACGCCGCGTAGCGCCTGGGCGCGAGAACTTATCATCGTGGAAGCTGGAACCGGCTTCGGCTTTCTGGCCGTCGTGATGGGATATTTTCCCGTTCTCTATAGTGCGTTTTCGCGCCGCGAGGTCAGTATCTCTCTGCTCGACGCGCGGGCTGGATCACCACCAACAGCCGCGGAACTAATGCGCCGCCATTCCTACCAGGGAGGCGACAACGCTCTCTCGTTGCTGCTTTTGGAGTGGGAGCGCTGGTCGGCTGAACTCTTGGAGAGCCATATCTCCTATCCGCTGCTCTGCTATTTCCGCTCGCAGCACAACAACCAAAGTTGGATTAGTGCTTTGACGGCAGTGCTCGATACTTCGGCTTTGCTGATCGCCGGCGTTCAAGGACATGAGGCGCGCCAGGCTCAATTGACCTTTGCCATGGCACGACATGCGTTGGTTGACTTATCACAGATATTCTCTCTTGCACCGATAAATGATGTGTCAGATCGGCTCCCCCTCGAAAAATATGAACAGCTTTACAGCTTGCTCTGCCAGAGCGGGATCAAGGTCTGCCGGGACGGCCATTCGTTCGAGAGGCTTAGCGAAATGCGTGCGCTCTATGAGGGCTACGCGCAGGCGCTGGCCGGCTATCTGCGCATGCCTTTGCCTCCCTGGATCGCCGACCAACCGCGCAAGGATAACTGGCTGGCCGTTGCCAAATTGCGTGCCCAGACCGAGCAGGCCGATCCATTATCGAAGGCGGTAGAAGCCGTCGATCGTTCCAAGCAAAGTATCTCCGCTCTGCTGGATGATCATCACGATTTCTGACTTACTCGCGATCGAGCAGCGAGCAACCCGGTTACATTTGCTATTTATTTGTTACTGCGATCGAATGACTTAGATACTTTTTGGCGACAACCTATTGACATCCGCGATAAATTTCAGTATAGATGTAACATTCTCGTGAAGTGCGAGTGCAAGTTTGGGCCCCCGACGTTCCCCAACTCCACTATTAGAGGGTTGCCTGAATCACTCATTAGCTAGTTGTTAGACTCGAACTTTCCCTTTTTGGCTTCAGTCATCCACGCGCTGAGTACCCCCTAGTCGAGTTATGACTCTGGGCATGAGGAAAGCCGAACTCATCGCTTGATCGTCCTTGGAAACCGTACTCGTAGTGTGCTCGGACGTATCCCCGCCCGCGCAGCGCATGCTTGTGCTTGTGAGATCGAAGTGTCTCCAAGTGCGATTCATGCATGTGCTCGTGAGATCTGTGTGTTTCAACTCGGCTTCCCCAGCCCAAACCTGGAAGACACGACGAGGAGGTATCGTGATCAAGACAGCAAAGTTATCCTCAGTTTTGGCTTCGGCGACGATTCTTATCGCCGGAATGGCGTTTGCTCAAGAAGACCCTGGTGTTCAGAGCGCTAGCCGTGGCACAGGCGCGTCGATCATTACTCCAGGCAACGACCCCAATGGCTTTGCGGCATTCTTTGCCGACGGTCTGAGCCGCTTCCAGGACGTCGAGTCTGTCTCCAACAGCCCAGCCGGCAACAATGGCCTGGGACCGCGGTTCAACTCGAATAGCTGCAGTTCATGCCATTCGCAACCTGCGGTTGGTGGCACTGGCGCCGCCGTCAATCCTCAGTTCGAATTCGTGTCCGACGGGGTTGCGCCTGGCAATTCCACTCCCACCTTCATCACAGCGAACGGTCCAACTCGCGAAGCCCGCTTCCCCTTCTTCTTTAACAGCAATGGAACGGTTAACACGAGCGCTCCGAATGGCGGGGTGGAAGACTTATTCACCGTCGCAGGCCGCTCAGACAGAGGAAAATGCACCAGTCTGGCGCAGCCTCCTTTCGCTCAAGCCGAGAGTACCGGCAACATCATCTTCCGCATTCCGACGCCGACCTTTGGCGCAGGCCTCGTGGAGAACCTGGACGACTCAACCTTACTGACAAATCAGCAGGCTAATCTCAAAAACAGCTTCGGCATCTCGGGCACCTTTAACCACAACGGCAACGACGGCACGATTACCCGCTTCGGCTGGAAGGCACAGAACAAATCGCTCCACATCTTTGCCGGTGAGGCTTACAACGTTGAGATGGGAATCTCGAACCTGCTGTTCCCTCAGGACCGTCCACTGCCTGAGGAAGAACTTGCCGACGGGCTGCCCTCAACCTGCCTGAACCTTACGGGAACCGGGTATCCGGAAGACGCTTCCAACCCAAATTCCACGCCAAACTCGGCAGTTCTGGACGACGTATCCGCGTTCGCAAACTTTATGCGCTTCCTGGCCCCTCCTCCGCCCGGTCCAGTTGAGATGAACGGGTCGACGGTCCCGGCATCGACGATCGCCGCGGGAGAGGCTGTCTTCAACTCTATCGGCTGCGCCACTTGCCACAACCCGAGCCCTGGCACGACGCAGGTTTCGAATCTCGTTCCAGAGTTGACCAAACAACAAGTGCCTGCGTTCTCAGATTTTGAGATCCACCATATGGGTTCCGGTTTTGCCGACAACGTTTCCCAAGGCAACGCAGGTGGCGATCAGTTCCGCACAGCTCCGCTGTGGGGATTAGGGCAGCGGATCTTCCTCGATCACGACGGTCGCGACTTGACTGTTCCCGCAGCCATTCAGAATCACGCCAGCTCCGGCAGCGAGGCCAACACGGTCATTACGAATTACAACAACCTGAATACTACGCAGAAGCAGGAATTGATCGACTTCCTGCGTTCGCTCTAAGTTGCCGAGTCAGCTGGCGAGACAGGTAAGTGTGTCCCGCCAGCTAACTCGTATTTCCCTAAAGATTCGTAGCAGCCGGGTCCCTGCGATCGGACTGAACCCGCACGTTTTCGCGGAAAGGAAAAGATGCACACTCGACTGATCTCTCTGCTAGCCCTATGCGCATTCGCCGTGCCCTTGCCTGCGAGGGCGCAAGCGGCGCCACATCCAGACACCACGAATGACGCGGCCAGCGGATCCAACGACCCACGCCATCTGACGAAAATTCCAAAAGGTGTCATCTTGGTCAAAGGTGCTTGGTCAAGTGCAAGCGACTCTGTAACTCCCCTTCCCGAAGACGGAAATGTGACGAACAATGTTTTCAACGATCGTTATTTTGGAATTACCTGGGCCCTCCCCCCCGATTGGATTGAGAAATACAAAGGGCCGCCCCCATCCGACAGCGGCCGCTATGTGCTTGCGGAGATCGAAACCGCTGAGACTTTCAAAGGCCCGGCTCGCGGAAGTATCTTGATTACTGCCGACGATATGTTTTTTACTCCCATCCCCGCGGCAAACTCGATTGAATTAATCAACTATACGAAGGAAAATCTGCAGCCCTATTACAAGGTCGAACGATCGCCAAAGCAGATCATCCTCGGCGCGCGCCCGTTCACCTTTTTCGCGTACTGGTCTCCGGCGGCGGAATTGCATTGGTATATTCTGGCCACTCAAATCCGCTGCCACACTGTGGAAGTAATCCTGAGTAGTGCTGACACGAAGCTTCTGGACGGCTTGATGCAAGACTTGAATACCATGAAGCTGCCCGCGGAAGACAGATTGACGGGCACAGAGACCGCACCTGTCTGCATGAAAGATTATGCGCGCGACGAAAACCTGATTGAGCGTGTCGATCCAGTCTTCAACGACCGCCGGTTCAACCCCGTTCCGGTCCGCATCATCGTCGATAAAGACGGCAAGGTCAAACATATTCATTTTCTCAGTGCGTTTCCCGATCAGGCCAAGGCGATCACCGATGCGCTGGGACAATGGAAATTCCGGCCATACCTGCAAAACGGAGAGCCGGTTGCAGTGGAGACCGGCATCATGTTCGGATCAGCGCCCCATCAGAGAAAATCTTCGGCCGAAACTCCGATGCTTAAGTGATGTGCTGATATAGAGGACGGGAGGATCCTGCGTGGTCCAATCGCCTTCTTTGTCCAACGCGAATTGAAGCTTGACAGATAAAACGGATGACAACCGAAGGAGACCAGTCATGCATCTCTGCGGCGGCAAGACTTGGAAACATAAGTTCTTATTGGGTGCCTGCATCCTCGGCTGCTGTTTGTCGACGTCTCTTGCGGCGGAATCGGTCACAGGCGTGGTCCGCAACCTTTCGAATGACCGGCCCGCGGCCGGAGACGAAGTGCTGCTCATCGACTTAGTGCAGGGCGCTCAAGAGCAAGCGCGCGCCAGGACAAACGCGCAAGGAGCTTTCACGCTCGAGTTACACAATCCGGGCAAGCCACACTTGATACGCGTCGTTCATCAGGGCGTCAATTACGATCAGCAGATTTCAGCGGGAAATGCGATTTCCATTAATGTGGCCGATGCGACAGCCACGGTGATGGGCATTACTGGGAGCATCGAGATTATTCGCGTAGGGAGTCATGGAGGGCTGCTTCATGTCTCCGATATGGTTGATATTAGGAATGTTTCCAATCCGCCCGTAACGCAAGTAAGTGAACGCACCTTTGAAGTCTATCTACCCGCAGATGCAAAGATCGATTCGGTTCTGGCAGCCGGTCCGGAAAACAGCGGAACGATGATTCACGCCACGCCCGTCCCCGGAAAACCTGGCCACTACTCCGTGAACTTTCCCTTACGACCGGGAGCCACCAAATTCGCCTTTAACTACGACATGCCTTACAGTGGCCGCGCCAAGTTTCATCCACAAAACATGTATCCCTTGCAGCAGTTGGCGGTGATGATCCCGCCGACAATGAACTTTGCATCGCCGTCCAACGCCTTCCAGGTACTCTCCGTAGGCAACAACCGATATAAAGTGGAAGCTGCCGAGCAGTTGAGAGCGGGACAAGGGCCGGAGTTTGAACTGTCTGGGACCGGTACCCTCCCTTCCATGCAGGACGCAAAGGTCCACGCGCCGCCGAAACCTCCAACTGGCGCCCTCACTTCTCCACCTGCAATGACCGGCAATGGAACTCTTGAGGTGCGTGCTCAAGGCGGAAGCCCTTCTGAGTCGGGGCCTCTGCACATCGAAAAGCCCACGGCCCTCTTATCACGGACTCAAACGTGGGTTCTCGGAGCCGGCGCTGTTTTGATTTTTGGAGCGTTCGCGTTTCTACTTTTCCGCAGAAAGTCTTCGCCTCGAGCCAAAGCAGAGATCTTAAACGGTACGAGTCAACCCGGCCGGGGGGCGGCAAACCTGGTAGAGGCTTTAAAGGAGGGACTATTTCAGCTCGAAAGTGATCGGCTGCAAGGCGTCATCCTTAAAGAAGAGTACGCATCGGTCAAGCGGGCTCTGGACAGAACTATTGAATGGGCCGTAGGCCGGGCCGAAGGCCGCCTGGGAACTGCCGCCAGATTTAATCCGAACCAGAAGAGCGAATCGTCGGTATTAACGTACAAGTGATCACTTATCGATAATTCCGTTGATTTCTTTTTGATTTGTGTAGTGTGGTATTGATTCAGAAGAAACGCCATCCATTGAATCACCTTAGACGACTCTGAACTACTGACATATTTACGTATCCAATTGATAGTTTATAACTTACTGGAGTTTATTTGAAGCCCTTTCAACTCGTCCTCATTCCGTCAGGCTGGTGTTGGAGTAACATTCTGGGCGTTACTTTTTGGCACTGTAGATAAGTAACTTG
>CAYTJN010000172.1:0-8670 GCA_964438125.1 uncultured Occallatibacter sp. | reverse complement strand
TCTTCGCCACCGATGTGGCGAAGGTGAGAGAGGTGCTCGACCTGACCACCATCACGCAGATTCCCCGCACGCCGGATTTTATGGCCGGCGTAATCAACTTGCGAGGCAGCGTGGTTCCGGTCGTCGATCTCAGGCTGTGCTTTGAGATGTCGAAGACCGAGAGCACCCGCAATACCTGCATTGTTGTGGTTGAGGTATTGCTGGATAACGAACCAACCGTTATCGGCGCATTGACCGATTCGGTCGAGGAGGTGATCGACCTTGAGCCGGAGCAGATTCAGCCTGCGCCCAGGATCGGTACCCAAATACGGACAGACTTCATCAAGGGGATGGGAAAGCGCGACACGCAGTTCATCATGATTCTGGACATCGATCGCGTATTCTCGGCCGAGGAACTTGCTCTGGTCCGCGGACAGGAAACCGCAAAACAGGTTGCGGATAAGCAAGCTGCGGATAAGCCTGTTACCGATAGACAGCTTGTCGGAGCAATCGCATAAAGGGGGGAATGGGGCGGCGTAACCCGGCGCCCCGTTCACACGATGAATGCACACGAAGAATCCATTTCAGGACGGGACTATGCGCGGCTCTGCAAGCTGATTTATGCGGAGGCGGGCATCGCCTTGAGTGCCGAAAAAAAGACGATGCTCGAAGGCAGGATCAAACGGCGCCTGAAGGTTCTCAATCTTCAGACGTTTGGCGAGTACTGCGACTACCTCTTCGGCAATGCGGGGTTGAAGGATGAAATTGTTCCGCTGATCGATGTGGTGACGACCAACAAGACCGACTTTTTTCGCGAGCCGGCGCACTTCCAATTTCTAATTGAAAAAGCACTGCCCACTTTTACCGAACGATTTGCAGGCAAGCAGTTTACGATCTGGAGCGCTGGCTGTTCCTCCGGTGAGGAACCCTACACAATGGCCATTGTGCTCGACGAATACGCGCAGAACCATCCCGGCTTTCGTTTTCGCATTCTGGCTACCGATATCTCAAACATTGTTCTGGCAAAAGCTGAGTTGGGAGTTTACACCAGCGATGTTATTGCGCCGGTAACGCCGATATTGCGACGCAAGTATTTCATGCGCAGCCGTGAACCAGGCTCCGACAAACAACGGGTCGTGCCAGAGTTGCGACGGGTAGTCGAGTTCCGGCGCCTGAACTTCATGGACGCCGATTACGGGATCACGGAAGCCGTAGATGCGATCTTTTGCCGGAATGTAATCATCTACTTCGACCGTCCGACGCAGGAGAGCATTCTCCGCAAGCTTGCTCACTGTCTGCTCCCCGGCGGGTATCTGTTTGTGGGTCACGCGGAGACGCTGCATGATATGAACTTGCCTCTGGTGCCGGTGGCTCCGGCTCTCTACAGAAGGGTCGATGGCCGTGGCTGAACCAGCGTTGAATGGGGAGTTGTGCGAAGTCTACGTGCAGCCGGGTGAGTCGCATTTGGTGAGGAAGCCGGCGATGATGAAGACCCTGCTCGGCTCTTGTGTGGGCATCGCGTTTCGGGTTCCACGGCTGGACCTGGGTGCTCTGTGCCATCCGATGCTGCCACTTTGCCCGGCAAAGCAGACGGCGCAATTGAGCCGTGCAGCCGGGCGCCGTTATGTGGACTACGCGATACGAGATATGGCCCGCCAACTTGACGCGCTGGGAGCAAAAAGGGAAGAGGTCGAAGTGAAAATCTTCGGCGGCGGGGATGTCTTGTCGATGATCAATAGTTCCGACCGTCCTTCGGTGGGCAGACTGAACATCGAGATGGCAATGAAGGTCCTCGAAGAGGAAGGATTTGCAATCATGGCTTCATCTTTGGGAGGTAAGCGCGGAATCAATATTCTCTTCAACACGAAGACCGGAGAAGTGTTGCTCCAGCGCCACGGCTGAGTCATGGATTGACTACCCAGTGCTAGCGCGTTCATCGCAATAAACCGGAGTGGGCGTTGCTGCTCAAGAGTGCATCGAGGCACTGAAAATGAATGCCAGAACAATTCGCGTTCTGATCGTGGATGACTCCGCCGTGGTCCGACAAACACTGCGACAGGTTCTTGAATCCGACCCGGAGATCGAGGTCATTGCAACAGCCGGCGATCCTTTTGTGGCAGCTGACAGGATTGCCGAGCAGGTGCCGGACGTTATTACGCTGGACATTGAGATGCCGCGCATGGACGGACTCACCTTCCTTAAGAAGCTGATGAGCCAGCATCCGATTCCGGTGGTGATTTGTTCAAGTCTTGCGGATGAGGGTGCGCAGAGCACCTTGAAGGCGCTTGAATATGGGGCAATCGAGATCATTGCCAAGCCAAAGATGGGCACCAAGCAGTTTTTGGAAGATTCGCAGATTGAAATCTGCAATGCAGTGAAGGCGGCGGCAGCATCGAGGCCACGCTCTCTAAGGCCCAGCCAAACGGTTGAGCCCAAGCTGAACGCCGATTGCATTCTCTCGCAGGCGACGCACGCCATGGCCGAGACCACGGAAAAAGTCGTGGCGATCGGCGCGTCTACGGGCGGGACGGAGGCGCTGAAGACCGTGCTCGAATCGCTACCAGCCGATACCCCCGGCATCGTCATCGTGCAGCACATGCCGGAGTTGTTCACACGTGCCTTCGCACAGCGCCTCGATGGGCTCTGCGCGATCACGGTGAAAGAGGCAGAGACCAACGATTCGGTGATTCGCGGGCGCGCGCTGATTGCTCCTGGCAATCATCACATGCTGCTGAAACGCAGTGGGGCACGCTACTACGTTGAGATCAAGGAAGGGCCGCTTGTGTGTCGGCATCGGCCCTCGGTGGATGTTCTGTTCCGTTCCGCCGCGCGCTATGCCGGCCGCAACGCGGTGGGTGTCATCCTGACCGGAATGGGCGACGACGGGGCCAGAGGGATGCTGGAGATGAAGCAGGCTGGAGCTATGACCATCGCACAGGACGAGGCCACCTGTGTGGTCTTTGGAATGCCTAAAGAGGCCATCAAGCTTGGGGGAGTCGACAAGGTCCTGCCGTTACATGCAGTGGCCGGGGCGATTCTTTAGAGCGAAGCCACAAAACCTTCGGACTGATTATCATACGAAGAGATCCCCATTGCCGATTGGGCGCGTTGACTTGAGTGTACTGGTTCGGGTCCACGCTCTCCCTGGTTTGCTGGGGACAGTTTATCGAGTCGCTTGTTCTATGACTGCATGGAACGCTGCCTTCGGATGACCGTTGCGATCAAAAAGCAGAGGATAGCTGCTGCGCCCTTTGATCGGCCAGTCGTTCAGCCACGAGTCCCCATCCGTTAAGCCCCAAAACGTTACTCGTGAAACAACACCGCGATGCTTGAGGAAAAGCCCGAACAAGCTCGAGTAGCGCTTGGCGAGCTCCTGTTGCGCTGAAGGCGGCAGTTCCTTGGCGTAAGGGTTTAGTTTTGGATTCTCCTGAAGCGACAACGAGACATCGGCGCCAAACATTCGCGGATCGCGGGGCAGTGCGTCAACGTCCAATTCGGTGATCGCCACCTTGACCCCCAACTTGGCAAAGACGTCGATGGAGGCGTCCTCATCCTCAATCGAAGGTGAGGTGAGAGTGATATGTCCTTGCAGGCCTACAGCGGAGATCGGCACTCCCTGAGCTTTCAACCTGGCTATCAGCGCCGCCGCCCCTTTGCGCTTGGGCTCGTTTTCCAGGTTGTAGTCGTTGTAGATGAGCTCTGCATTCGGGTCTGCCTCATGAGCGAACTCAAAGGCCTTGGCAATGTAGTCCTCGCCGATGATCTTCAGCCAGGGAGACTGGCGCATTGTGCCATCTTCATTTATGGCTTCGTTGACCACGTCCCAGGCCTGGATGCGGCCCTTATAGCGACCGACAACGGTCTGAATGTGGTCGTGCATGCGCTTTAAGAGGGCCTCGCGGCTCAGAGCGTTCCCCTTGCTATCCTGAAAGACCCACGACGGAATCTGGCTGTGCCAAACCAGGCAATGGCCCACGATGAACATGTGATGTTTTTCCCCGAAGGCCACGTATTGGTCAGGAAGATCGAAGTCGTAGGCGTCCGGCTGAGGATGGACGTTTTCCCACTTGAGGGCGTTCTCCGGTGAGATTGAGTTGAATTGTGCGTCGATGATCGCGTCCCCGCGACTGTCTTTGCCGGTGGCCTGGGCGCTGTTGATGGCCACTCCTATGAGAAAGTCGCCCCGATAGGCATCTTTCAACGAGAGAGGCGCCTGGGCTGCGATTCCCAGGTTCAAGGCGCCCGCCGCGACAAGTGCAATAAGCGATCGATTCAACATGGATAGATACTCCCGAATCACTGCCGTCGATCGCAACGTGGAAGCGAAGTAAGGCCCCTGCGTAAAGTTAGCGGCTACACCGAGCGACCCGAGGTGGCCTGGACGAAAGACCTTGTTGCTAGGCCCTCGGTGCAAAGGCCTTGCGACGTTCGGTCAGCTCATTGCATATGGTTAAATTCAGATCCTTATCGATGCGGTAGAAGAGCAGGCAAAATGCGGTGGCGAGAAATGCCGCTCCGGACCAGAGCGCCGCAATCATTGTGATTCCATGGGTTGCTGTTGCACTTTGTTGAAGGATCTCCGGTCCGCCGACTGTTTTTGACTGATAGTCATAGAACGAGAGGAGCCACCCGGCGATGGCTCCGCCTAGAGCCAATCCGATCCAAAGCGCGAAGACCACCGCAGCGGTGACTGTACCTGTGGCTCGCCTACCGGTCTTCCATTCGCCGTAGTCGGCAACGTCTCCCATCATGGACCAAAGCACGGGACCGGAACAGCCGTAACAGAATTGACGCAGCACTTCCAGCGCTATGATGGACTTTGTGGCGGTTGCGGGAAAGGCAAGCAGCGCCATACAGAGAACGCCGGTAATCAACATGCTCCAGAAGAAGAGCATGCGCTTGCCAATGCGTTTGGTCAGAGCAGTCGAGCAGGCGACTCCGATCAGCAACGCAGTCAGTCCGAAGCCGTTAAACCAACTGAAGATGATCGGGTTCCCGGCGCAGTACTTGAAGTAGGGCAGCATCACACTGCCGCGGATCATGAGGCCGATAAAATAGAACGTTGTCGCCAGGAAGAGTGCGATCCACGGGCCGTTCTTTAACAAATCGCCCAGATCCTTCGTGACCGAGGATTCTTGTTTTGGATCAGGCTGAATTCGCTCTTTGGAGACTGAAAAGGCGATGAGAAACATCACAACGCTGGCTACCAGAAAGATCCCCATCGTTAATTGATAGCCGCGGGAGTTGTTACCCTGGCCCAGGAAAAGGACCATCGGAACAGCCAGACTTTGCACGATAAAACCCGCGCCGTTGGCGAAGAGCTGACGGTAGGTGGCAATGCTGTTGCGCTCATTTGGATCATCGGTCATTACTCCGGTCAACGAAGCGTAGGGCACATTGTTCATTGTGTAGATGAGCCGCAGCAGCAAATACGTCACCCAGGCATAGATGAGTTTTCCGTTCATGCTCAGATCTGGAGTGGTGAAGGTGAGAACACCGATCACTCCAAACGGGACCGCGGTCCACAACAGCCAGGGGCGAAATCTGCCCCACCGTGTATTGGTGTGATCGGCGATAACGCCCATCACCGGATTGAGAAACGCCATCCCCAGCCCGACGACGAGAAACATGTTTCCCGCCTGTCGCGGCGTCAATCCGAAGGTGTCAATATAGAAGCTCAGTTGCAGGGCCATCATTGCCTGGAAGACAAAGTTGGCCGCCATATCGCCCAAGCCGTATCCGAATTTCTCACCGAATGAGAGTTTCACGCTCGTTCCGCTCATCTATATCTTCCCGCTTTCGCTTCAGGTCGAAGATCGTCACCGCTTGTTTCTATTTGGTTCAGCGCCGCCGCTCTAGTCAAAGCGACGGCGCTGTCTGAAAGCCACGAAACTCCACCTACTACTCTGTTACCTGCAGGATCAACTTGGTCAGATCGGCATCACGCGAAGAGTTGCCAACCATGATCTGGAAATCCCCAGGCTCCACCACATACTTCATGTTGATGTCGAAGAAAGACAGCGACCCCGCCGTTATGTCGAATGCGATGGTTGTGCTCTCGCCGGGCTCAAGGCGCACTTTGCGGAAGCCCTTGAGTTCCTTGATCGGCCGCGTCACCGAGCTTACCAGATCGCGAATGTAGAGCTGTACGACTTCGGTTCCCGCCCACTGTCCAGTGTTGGTCACATCCACGAGAACCTGGGTCGATCCCTCCGTCTTGATCTTCTTCTTGGTAAGCCGCGGGTTCTCGATTGCGAAGCTTGTGTAGCTGAGGCCATAACCGAAGGCAAAGAGCGGAGAGACATCGTCGAAGAGGTATCCGCGCCGTGCCGACGGCTTGTAGTTGTAGAAGGCTGGTAGGTGCCCGACCGAGCGAGGTACCGAAATCGGAAGCTTGCCGCCAGGGTTGTAGTCGCCAAAGAGCACGTCGGCAACTGCGCGACCGGTCTCCTGGCCGAGATACCAGCATTCGTAGATCACCGGCACATTTTCAGCCACGTAGTTGATCGAGAGCGGCCTTCCGTTGAATAGGAAAACAACGACCGGCTTGTCCAGCGCGACCATCGCTTTGACCAGTTCTTCCTGGCGTCCGATTAGGTCGAGGCTGGTACGATCGCCCATGTGATTGAGAGCCCAGGCTTCGCGCGAGGTCTGTTCGTTGCCGCCGATCGCGAGCACGATGACGTCAGCCTTCTTCGCCACTTTGACAGCCTCGGCAATTGCTTTTCTGTCCTCTTCCGGGTCGCTCGGCACGACCGGGTCGATATTCCAACTTCCGCCGATGGTGATCTTGCAGCCTTCGCTATAGACGACCTTGACTTTTTTGCCCGCTCTGGCTTTGATGCCTTCGAGTACCGTTACGTTCTGCTTAGGCACGCCGCTGTACCCCCCCAGCAGGCCGCGGTCGGCATTGGGGCCGATCACTGCGATGGTCTTGATCTTGCTCAGATCGAGGGGCGCGAGATTGTTCTCGTTCTTAAGCAGGGTGATCGATTCATGTGCCGCAGTCAGCGCCAGGTCGCGATGCTCGTCGCAACCTACGACCTTGTGAGCCTCTTCCGGATCGACGTATGGGTCATCGAACAATCCCATTTCGAACTTCCAGAAGAGCATCGGCGCGACTAGTTCGTCGAGTTGAGACTCCTGCAACACGCCCTTCTTTACCAACTCGACCAGGTGCAAATAGCAGTCGGGATCGGGTAATTCGATGTTGACTCCTGCCTCGACCGCGAGCCGGCAAGACTCCTTCTTGTCCTTTGCAACGAAGTGACCATGGGTGTCTGGCCGATAGCCCAGTTCCCAGATGGCGTAGTAATCGGAGACCACGAACCCCTTGAAGCCCCACTCCTTGCGCAGAACATCGCGCAGCAGCCACTTGCTGGCATGGGAAGGCACGCCATCGATCTCGTTGTACGAGGCCATCAGCGTGACGGCGCCGGCCTCGCGCAATGCTTCCTTGAAGGTGTAAAGAAAGGTCTCTTGTAGAACCCTCATCGATACATTCGACGGAGCGCAGTTCATGCCCGATTCGGGCTGCCCGTGTCCAACAAAATGCTTGAGCGTAGCCAGGACGTGCTGCTTGTCGCGAAAATCCCGCTCTCCCTGGAATCCGCGCACCGCCGCAATGCCTAGCCGCGAGACCAGGTATGGATCTTCACCATAGGTCTCTTCGACGCGGCCCCAGCGAGGTTCGCGCGCTACATCGACCACTGGGGTCAGCGCATGATGAGCGCCCCGGAGACGCGCTTCGAGAGCCGTCATGGTGAAGAGCGACTCCACCAATCCGGGGTTGAACGTCGCGCCCAGCGCAATGGGCTGGGGAAAACTGGTTCCATCCGGAGCCGCGTGACCGTGCAGGCACTCCTCATGAAAAATGACTGGGATGCCCAAACGGCTATTCTCGAGGAAGAACTTCTGAATGGCGTTGGTAAGCACAGCCATTTCGCGAGCTTTTTTCCCACCGCCCGCATCGCTCGGCCGGCCGACCTGTCCTAGCCCCCGTCCGTCGCGAAATGACTTCTTCGCTTTTTGGAAATCGAAGTTGCCCTCCGCATCCAGCATCTTCTCGGCCTTCGATAGCCAGACGCACATCATCTGAGCGGCTTTTTCCTCGAGCGTCATCTGCGAAAGCAGGTCTTTAACACGCTTGGCAGAGGGCAGGCCGGCATTTTTATAAACGGGCAAGGCTTTGCGGTCAGATGCGGCAATTGCGGACTTTTTCTTTTTCATGCGATCCATTCCTTGAAGTTTTTCTGCGCAACAATGCGCTGCAAGTGTGTGGGATGAGCGAGCTTAACGCGGGGCGCCGGTTTACGATGGTGACCAACATCACCTGACGAGCGGGAAGCTGAAGGGAGTTCCGTTCGAGCGTATAAAGGCGAACAAATGGCGGTCGGGTCGTCTTGAATCCAAACTAAATCGATTAAGCCGCCGGAGCAGAGCTCACAATCGCCCGAGAACGGATGAGGGAAGATTGCAAGCGATCGAAGTGAAGAGCTCACTTAACCTAACTCCTGAACCTGAACAAGACTACAATCGAGTTCCTTGGTGGAACGTAACTTCCTTGCTTCACAGTAATGTCCGGTTTGCCGCCTCAACTAATCTATTTGATCAAAGTGGAAAGAGCAACAAGGAATGATGATTCCGTTCAGTAAATTGAGTAAACGAGGAGAAGAGTGAGCCACTTGCAAA
>CAYTJN010000171.1:0-8749 GCA_964438125.1 uncultured Occallatibacter sp. | reverse complement strand
CCAGCCGTCGAAGGGAGTGTTTCTCGACTTCGACTTGCCTTCGCGGGCGTTGTAGGTCCACTCGGCCTTTGGATCGAAGACGACGACGTCGGCAAAGCTGCCCACCGTGAGCGTTCCGCGGCCTTTCAATCCCAGCAGAGCCGCAGGTTGTGCGCTTAGCAGGCTCAGGACGCGTCCCACCGGCAGCTTCCATTCATGGTGCAGCCAGCGCAGGCTCAATCCAAGAGCCGTTTCAAGGCCGATGATGCCATTCGGCGCGCGCTCAAACTCGACTTCCTTTTCATGCACGGCGTGGGGCGCGTGGTCGGTGGCGATCGCGTCGATGATGCCGTCAAGCAGGGCTTCGATCAATGCGTCGCGGTCGGCGGCCGAGCGCAGAGGCGGACACATCTTGGCGTTGGTGTCATACAGGCCAACATGTTCGTCGGTAAGCAGGAAATGATGCGGAGTCACCTCGCAAGTCACGCGCAGCCCATTGCGCCGGGCCTGTCGCACGGCGGCCAGCGCGGCTGCAGTTGAAATGTGGGCCACATGCAGGTGGGGGCGCGCCTCGCGCAGTTCACCAACCAGGCGAATATCGCGTTCGACGATCGACGACTCTGCCTCATTGGGCCAGCCGCGCAGGCCGAGTTTGAAGGAGCCCGGCCCAGCATTCATGCTGGCCACCTTGTCGACAACATGCGTGATGCGCGTATCCTCGGCATGTTGGATGACGGTCAGTCCGACGCGCGCCGCGGCGGCCAGAGCCTCGCGCATGACGTTGTCTTTTAGAATCGGCAAGCCGTCATCGGAAACGGCCACGGCCCCGGCGGATTTGAGGGCGGCATAGTCATTGATCGCTTCGCCCTTTGAGGCACGCGTGGCGGCTGCAATGGGAAAGACGCGGATCGAAGCGTTGCGTTCCGGCGCCTGCATCCAGCGTGTGGTCTCCTGCGAATCATTCACTGGCGTCGTGTTGGGCATCGCGGCCACCGCCGTGAAACCGCCCGCAGCAGCAGCAGCCGTACCGGTGGCAATCGTCTCTTTATAGCCTTGCCCAGGCTCGCGTAGATGCACATGCATATCGATCAGGCCGGGAGCGACGGTAAGTCCGGTCGCATCGAGAACCTCGGTGCCATTCGTCGGCTTGAGCTTGCCCGGAGCGGCGATTTCCGCCACACGGCCGTCCTTGAGCAGAATGTCTCTAAGCCCGTCGACGCCCGCTGCCGGGTCGATCAGATGGCCGCCACGAATTACCAGTGCCGTCATGCGCGGCCTCCTTGGGGGTGTTTTCCCTTTCGGAATTCGATGTAGATCCTAATCAAAACTAAAGTTATGACTAACAGAAAAAAGATTGCCCATGTAATCGTAAAACCCGTGTGTCCCCCTCTCCACGAGTTAGCCAAGCTTATAAACGTCAGAGGTGTGAGAAAGAATATGGGAAAACTGGCCTTTATTTGTCGTATGAACTCGAGCCACAACAAGGGGACGATTAGAAACGCTAGGAAAGATGACATAGCAAGGAATTGAGTGAAGTTCCACCGTCCAAAATAATGAATCAGACCAATAGTTTCCCCAATTGCCAGCGCAACTAGAATCGGGATGCGAACTCTGGCAATCGAAGGCGGTTTCATCTTTCTTGTGCCTCCGATGCAGTCTGGGGGTTCGCCGTTAGCGCCCGCTCGACCACCGCCATGCGAATCGCGACGCCATTCTTCACCTGTTCGAGAATCGCTGACTGCGGGCCATCTGCTACGCCGGCAGTGATCTCCATTCCGCGAATGATCGGGCCGGGATGCAGCACCAGAGCCCTCGGCGCAAGCGCTGCCAGCCGCTGGCCGGTGAGTTGATAGGCCGCCTTGTACTCTTCGAGGTCCAATTGCAGCCCAGACAAACGCTCGGCCTGAATGCGCAGCATCATCACCACCTGCGACTGGCGCAGCGCGGCCTCGAAGTCGCGTTCAATTTCAATTCCCAGACCTGCCTGCGCCGCGACCTCCGGCAACAGTTCCTTCGGGCCGCAGAGAATCACCCGCGCACCGAGCCGAGGCAGCAGCAGCATATTCGAGCGCGCCACACGGCTGTGCAGGATGTCGCCGGTGATGGCAATCGTGACTCCGGTCAGAGTTTCGCCGGTAATCTGGACCGGAACCGCAGGTCTTTCGATTCCCTGCGCTGCGCTTCGGTCGCTCGGGATGACAGACTTGTTTACGTGCTCGGGATGACAGGTCTTTGCGACAGGGTCGAGGTGCGCCAGGATCGTTCGTAGATCGAGCAGCGCCTGCGTGGGATGCTCGTGCATGCCGTCGCCCGCATTGAGCACAGGCAGGCGCGTCTCGGCCTCCAGCAGCCATGGCGCGCCGCTCGAGTTGCTGCGCAGGATAATCGCCTCCGCTCCGAGGGCACGCAAGGTCAAGCCGGTATCCTTCAGCGATTCGCCTTTTTCGATGCTCGACGAGAGGCTCGAAACCAGCGTCGTGTCGGCGCCCAACCCCTTGGCGGCCAGTTCAAAACTGGTGCGTGTGCGCGTTGAAGACTCGTAGAAGAGCAGCGCGATGCGGCGCTTGGCGAGCAGGCGCGTGCGTTCCAACGGGTCTTGATTTTCGAGAGCCGTGGCGCGGGCAAACAAATGGCTCAGTGCTTCGAGCGTCAGATCCTGGCAGCTGAGCAGTGAGCCTGGATTGTATGGAAACGGCGATGCGGCGATGGGCGGAGTGACTATTGCGCGGCGTGCTGCGGTTGCGGGCTGGCTCATTTTCTTCAGCTTCCAGCCTCTAGCATCTAGCCACTAGCTAGCAGCTAAAAGCTGTTCCTTCTCAGTCGACGCGCTCGACCAGTAAAACCTGCTCGTCGTTGTCGACTTCCTGGAACTTGACTTCGATAATCTCGCGGCTGCTGGTGGGCACGCGCCGGCCGATATAGGTCGCTTCGATCGGCAGTTCGCGGTGACCACGATCGATAAATACAGCCAGTTGCACACGGCGCGGGCGCCCGTAGTCGAAGAGAGCATCCAGCGCGGCCCTGATCGTCCGGCCGGTGTAAAGCACGTCATCGCACAGCACCACGTCGCGGCCATTAATGTCGAATCCGATAGCCCCTGGCGTGACGACTGGGCGGACACCGGTGGTCGAGAGATCGTCGCGATAAAACTGGATGTCGAGCATCCCGGTATCGACCTTGCGCTTCTCTATGCTGGAGATCAGCTTGCCCAGCCGCTCGGCCAGCGGAATGCCACGGCGCTTGATGCCGACCAATGCCAGGTCTTCGCTGCCGTTGCTCTTTTCGACAATTTCGTGGGCCAGACGGACAAGTGTGCGCTCGATCTCAGAGGCGGACATCAGTCTGCCCTTGGTGCGCAGGGAGGGCTTGCTTCCGGGTTTGCGGGCTTCGCTCATGAGGCTTCTTTCGCTGCGTGTCTCTCGCAGGATGATACGAGGGTTTCGGGCTTGTGGGCAAGCTGTGCAGAAGTGGAACTAAATCTCAGGCCTGCGGGAGCGGGCGAGAATACGCGCACCCATCGCGCCGCCGCCGACGCCAAAGAGGATGAGAAAGAGCGAATTGCTGGCAATCCCGAAGACCTGCCAACCGGCATGACCCTCGGGCGAGAGCATCTGGGCTTTTTGCGCTTGCATTTGCGCCGCGTCCGCAATGCCCATCTGCGTCGTCCACTGTTGGGTCAGTTGTTGTCCCATCTCGACGGCGGACTTCCATGCCGCATCCATCTGGCTTGAGTGATGGAGCAGGAAACGCTCAACAAACAAGGCTCCGCCACTGATGCCAAAGGCCAGCCATGCCGCCATCAGACCGGTCACCAGACCGATGCGGGCGCCGGCGCCAAAGGTGATCCACGCCGGACGCTGGCTGCGCACATAGAGCACAACGGCCCAGCCCGCGGCCGCCGTCGTCCAGAGCAATTCAAGATGGTCCAGGGGCGATGCCGCGCTCGAAAGCAGTCCTGCGGGAACGGCCACCAGCACAGCAGCGCGCAAGGCCGGTTTCCAATCGATGGTGGCCGCATCCCGTGGGCCTTGGTCGAATCGCTCAAGCTGGGTTTGTCCCTGAGGAACGTCTGTCGCATAAACCAGTTGCGGCAGTCCGCAGGTGGAGCAGTAGCAACTCTCGGCCTCTAATGTCTGGTGGCAACGGCTGCAGGTGACTTCCATACAACTATGAGCCTATAGCATCGCACCGGATCGCGGGGAGCACTAAATCTCAGTGGCGATTGGCGGCCCTGGCAGCCAATTTGATTTCGCGGTTTGCATCTGCCAGCAGCGCTTTGGCTTTGGCGGCGTGACCGTCCATATCAAATTCGTTAGCCTGTTGGGCTGCGGTGACTTTTCCGATGGCCTGATCGATTAGCTCTTGCGCAGCGGCTAGATTCGGGTGCCTGTACGGGTCAACTGCGTGGGCAATCGTTACTGCGCTGGTGGCCAGTCCGAGAATCAGCGCGCTGCTCAAAAACAGGTTGCGAAGCTTCATGATGTTTCCTCCAGGGAGAGACAATACCAGACGGCAGAGAAGACGGGCCAGCATTTTTTGCGAGTTCGAAGTCGAAGGCGGAGCTCTTGCCGCTCGGTCGCCGCGGGTTGGGCAGGGTTCACGAAGCCTGTTAAGCTTTGCGCATGGGCAAGCAGGACTGGGAGCTGGAAAAGATCGTCAGGGTGCGCGAGCGCCTGCTCAACTGGTACCAGCACAGCCGGCGCGACCTGCCCTGGCGGCGCAGCCAGGACCCCTACGCGATCTGGGTTTCAGAGGTTATGTTGCAACAGACGCGAGTAGCCGTGGTGATCGAGCGCTACCAGGCTTTTATGGGTCGCTTCCCTACGCTGGTTTCACTGGCCCTGGCGCCAGAACAGGATGTTCTCGCCCTATGGAGCGGCCTCGGCTATTATCGGCGGGCGCGAATGCTGCACAAGACGGCGCAGTTTGTTGCCGACCATCATCACGGCAACCTGCCCAACACCTCGAACGAATTACGCTTGCTGCCTGGAATCGGCGCTTACACTGCCGCGGCGGTTGCCAGCATTGCTCATGGCGAGCGAGTGGCCGTGGTGGATGGCAATGTGGAACGTGTGCTTTGCCGGCTGGAGGGCTGGAAGGCCGGCAGCCGCTCGGGCGGGGGCTCTCTACTCCGAGGAAAGATCGAGAGGCTGGCCGACATACTTGTCTCGCCGCAGCGGCCGGGGGACTCGAACCAGGCCTTAATGGAACTGGGCGCGACGGTTTGCCTGCCGCGCAACCCACGGTGCGGCATTTGCCCGGTGGCCTCCGATTGCAAGACTCAAGGAGAGCATCAGACTCCGTCGCGTCCGCCGATGCTCTGCCGCGAGGTGGCTTACGCGCTCTCGGTGCGAACCGGTCAGCTCGCCGGCCAGTCCAACCGACAGGTCCTGCTCGAACAGCGTCCTTCTTCGCTGACCGTGATGCCTGATCTGTGGGAGTTGCCCAGTCTCAGCGACTCTTCGGTCCCCGAGAACGAGCTGCGCATGACCCTGCGCCATGCCATTATGCAAGTGAATTACTATGTGCGCGTTCGCACTGTGTTTGAAGACGACATCGACGGCCTGACAGTCGCCCGCGGCGAACGGCGTTGGGTTCCCCTTGGCGAAGCTTCGGGAATGGCACTTACCGGGCTGACGCGCAAGGTGCTCACCCGCGCGCGACTGCTGGCCGCTGCCCCGCTAGACACCATTGCTCCACAAGCTGAGGAACACGTACTCTGAATGTCACTTGAGGCGTGCCGATGTGTACGCCAGTTTTGAAAAGGGAGATCCCATGAACCGCATGCTGGTCTTCGCCATCGCCGCCGCCGGACTTTTTCCCTTTCCATTGATTCGTGCTCAGCAACCGAGTGCGGGGATCGTTCCAGAGATCTTTGGCCTGCCACCGGCCGCACGCGCAGCCGCCGCAGCCATCGACGGGGAAAGAATCCGCGCTCACGTTCGCTTCCTCTCTCTCGACCTGCTGGAAGGCAGAGGCCCAGGCAAGCGCGGCGCAGAGCTGGCCGCGGAGTACATTGCAACACAGTTTGCGCTAGAAGGCGTTGAGCCGGCGGGCGACAACGGGACATACTTTCAGAAGGTCCCGCTGGTAGCCGTCCACACCGTCGAGGACAAGACGAAGTTCACTCTGGTGCCCGCTACCGGCCAGCCCATCGATCTTGCCTACGGAACAGAGATCGTTTCCAAAGATCAGACCGGACAGGAGACTGCCGATTTCGAAGCGCCCATCATCTTTGTCGGCTACGGAATCCACGCGCCCGAGTATCACTGGAACGATTATGCGGGTCCGGACGGCAAGGAAATCGACCTCAAGGGAAAGATCGCCCTGGTCATCGTAAACGAGCCGCCCTCGAACGATCCGAACTTCTTCAAGGGCAACGCACTCACCTATTATGGCCGCTGGACTTACAAGTACGAAGAGGCGGCTGGCCGCGGGGCAGTGGGCGTTTTGGTCATTCACCGCACCGATCTGGCCAGCTATGGCTGGGATGTGGTGCGCAACTCGCAGGCCGTCGAGAAAAGCTATCTTGAAGGCGATCCATCAGCCACGCTGCGAGCTGCCGCATGGATACAGCACGATGTGGCGCAGCGACTCTTTACGCTGGCTGGAC
This sequence comes from uncultured Occallatibacter sp., assembly GCA_964438125.1. Classification (GTDB taxonomy): domain Bacteria; phylum Acidobacteriota; class Terriglobia; order Terriglobales; family Acidobacteriaceae; genus Telmatobacter. Next base: position 2,157 of record CAYTJN010000171.1, on the reverse strand, counting down.
TTGGCGATCTGGATAAGGCTATCGATCTGGCAGGCGAGCCCGGCGCGTTTCACGCCATCGAGTTGCCGGTGCGGCTGCGCGCACATATCGAGAGCCGGGTCCGCCGCTACGTGAGCTCGAACGTTGTGGGACGCGTGACGGGTGCGAGTCCAGCCGAACAGGCGGTTGTCTATACCGCGCATTACGATCACCTCGGCATCGACCCGGACGCCAAGGGCGACAACATTTACAACGGTGCGGCTGACAATGGCACGGGTTGCGGCATTCTGTTGGAGATGGCCCGCTCCTTTGCGCAATCGACTGTGCGGCCGCCTCATGCTGTCTACTTTGCCGCCGTCACCGCAGAGGAGCAAGGTTTGCTCGGCTCGCAATTCCTGGGGATGCACCCCCCGATTCCCGCGGGCCACATTGCACTCGATCTGAACTTCGACATGCTGCTGCCGGTCGGGATTCCGCGATCGGTGAGCCTGGGCGGCGCCGACCGGATCGACTTCTGGCCGACAGTCCAGAGATTGGCCCACGCCTTCGATCTGACTCTTGAGCCCGATCCCGAGCCGGGTGCCGGCCACTACTATCGCTCAGACCATTTTTCGCTGGCCAGGGTGGGTGTTCCGGCCTTCTCGGTCGATCAAGGCGATCTTTTTGAAGGCCGCACGCCGGAGTGGGGCAAGCAGCAGGTCGAGGACTACGAAGAACACCACTATCATCAGCCCTCAGACGAGTACCGGGCGGATTGGGACTTTCGCGGCAATGCCAAGCTGGCGCGCTTCGGCTTTGTGCTTGGCTGGCTGGCCAGCGAACAGCCAAAAAGTGTGGAGTGGCTGCCGGGCGACGAGTTTGAGGTCGCCCGCAGGGCTAGCCGGACGCACTGACTGCGCAGGAAGCGGGACGCCACAGACCAATGACCCAAGACCATTGGCCCAAGACGAGCGCATCTTCGCGGGCTCTTGTCGCATCGAACTCCCGTCGGGTATCCGCGACGGCGACTTATCCATTACCGGCTACGGCACATCCGGCAGAGCTACTCCCAAGAAATCCAATCACCCCAAGGAGGAATCATGGCAAGCAAGGCAAGCGCAGTTTGGACAGGTTCATTGAAAGAAGGCAAGGGCACTATCTCGACCGCGACCGGTGTGTTGAGCAACGCGAACTACTCGTTCGCCACGCGATTTGAGGGCGCTGCTTCGGGCACGACCCCTGAAGAACTGATTGCGGCGGCCCACGCAAGCTGCTTCTCGATGGCTCTAGGCGCGCAGTTGGGTGGGGCAGGGCTGACACCGGAAAAGATCGAGACTCAAGCGGCTGTCACGCTCGCCAAGGTCGGCGAAGGCTTCTCGATCACCCGCATTGCGCTCACTACCACGGCCAAAGTACCCGGCGCTTCAAAGGAAGCATTCGACAAGGCTGCCGCTGACGCCAAGGCCGGCTGCCCCATCTCGAAACTTTTCGCCAATAATACCGAAATCGTACTGGACGCCAAGCTGGTCTAGATTCATTTGCTGTGGCCGGGGCATTGGGTTCCGGCCACCCGCAGGTTTCCCCGCGAATTTGACACCGGTAGCGGCATTTGCGAGACTCAGAGTTGCTGCCGTTTCAGCGCATCGCGCTGAAATTGTGTTTTGTGCCGAAGTGGCGGAATTGGCAGACGCGCGTGGTTCAGGTCCACGTACTCGCAAGGGTGTGGGGGTTCGAGTCCCTTCTTCGGCACCAGTTCCTTTCTAATCAATGACTTGCCGCCATGGTGTCCATCATGGTGTCCACAAAATCACAGTTTTGGTGTCCATCGGGGTGTCCACTGCGCCGCGTTTTTTTGCGCGAGTTCTAAAAAGGACCCACAATCCCGCTCATGCCGCGACCGGTGGACAACGCTCGACCTGGAGCATACGTCAACGTGCTCAAGAAGGTCAGAACCAATGGGGGATGGAAGCTCTGCCCCGTGGTGCGCGAGTCCAATGGCCGCCTCCGCGACCGCGTAGGCGTCAACGGACGCACTGAGGTCCATAGCGAGGGCGAACGCTATTCGGGAAGCAGCGCCACGTTGAGGTATTACAAGGGCCATATCGCACTTTCTGATGCGTGCGACGTTCCGATCTTGTTGCATCTGCGGAACGCGCGGGCCATTTGTTTTGATCAGTTGTGCGATCTGTTGTCGCTCGA
>CAYTJN010000170.1:2742-8765 GCA_964438125.1 uncultured Occallatibacter sp. | reverse complement strand
GACCAGTTGATCGGACTGCCCGGTCAGCTCTTCGGTCGTCGAGGCCATCTCCTCGCTTGCGGAGGCATTCTGCTGAATCACCTTTTCCAGTTGCTGCAGCGCCTTGTTGATTTGCTCTGCGCCGGTGTCCTGCTCCTTGCTTGCAGCCGATATTTCCTGCACCAGTTCTGCCGTGCGTTGAATATCCGGCACCAGTTTGTCGAGCATCTCGCCCGATTTCTCCGATACTCTCAGCGTCGTGCTCGATAACTGGTTGATCTCCGCTGCCGCCTTCTGGCTACGTTCGGCCAGCTTGCGCACCTCGGCCGCAACCACTGCAAAGCCCTTGCCATGCTCGCCAGCGCGCGCCGCTTCTATTGCTGCGTTCAAGGCCAACAGGTTGGTCTGGCGAGCAATCTCCTCGATAATCGAGATCTTGTTGGCGATCTCTTTCATCGCGGATACCGCTTCCAGGACCGATTTGCCGCTCTCCTGTGCATCTTTTGCGCTTTTGTTGGCGATCTTGTCGGTCTGTTGTGCGTTGTCGGCGTTTTGCTTGATGTTGGAGACCATCTCTTCCATCGAAGATGAAGCCTCTTCCGCTGCCGCCGCCTGCGCACTGGCGCCCTTGGAGACTTGTATGGATGCCGTCGAGATAGACTGGCTGGCTGCGGCCACTTCGCCAGCGATTCCCCTAATATCGGAGACGGTGCGCGTCAATCCGCTAACCATCGAAGAGAGCGCCTGCATCAGTTTGTCCTGCGGAGAGCGCTCGCGGATGTCAACAGTCAAGTTGCCATTCGAGATCTCCTCGGCCGCCGCGGTGATCTCGTTCATGGCCGAGACCAGCGCGTTCAGGTTGTTCTTGATAGTGTTGAAGTCGCCGTAGTAGGTGTCGGTGATGGGCGGCGGATTGTCGCCCCTGCTGATGAGCTCCACGTATTTTGCCGAGACATTCAGCGGATTGATGACGGCGTCCAGAACGGCATTCACGCCGCGAACAATCTCCGCATACGCTCCCTGGAAATGGTCATGTTTGCCACGCTCGGAAAGCTGCCCGGCTTTGGATGCATCGGTCAGCCGCGCAAGTTCTTTTTGAAGCCCCTGCAAAACGGCGGCCACATTATTGATCGCCTGCTTCATCTTCTCGTGATCGCCCTTGTACGTCTGCGCGATTAACTCGTCGATCTTGCCGTTGGAGACTTGAGCCAAAATGCGGTTCCCCTCCCCGATCGGCAACAGAATCGCGTCCAGCATGACGTTCATGCCGCGCACGATCTCGGCGTAAGCGCCCTGGAACTGCTCCGGTTTACCACGTTCCGAAAGCTGTCCTTCCTTCGAGGCGATTTCAAGCCGCGACAGCTCTTTTTGCAGCCCCTGCAGCACAATCGCCACATTGTTGATCGCCTGCTTCATCTTCTCGTGATCGCCTTTATACGTGTGGGCAATCAATTCGTCGATCTTACCGGCCGAGACCTGCGCCAGAATGCGGTTGCCCTCGCCGATAGGCAAGAGAATCGCATCAAGCATGGTGTTGACGCCCCGAACAATCTCCGAGTAGGCCCCTTGAAACTGCTCCGGTTTGCCGCGATCTGAAAGCTGCCCCTCCTTCGAGGCTTCAATCAGCCGCGCCATCTCTCGTTGCAGTCCCTGCGTAACGGTGGCCACATTATTGACTGCGACCTTCATTTTCTCGTGGTCGCCCTTATAATTCTGCGTGATCAGCTCGTCGATCTTGCCGCCCGAGATCTGCGCCAGCACTCGGTTCCCTTCACCGATCGGCAATAGAATCGCATCCAGCATCTCATTGACGCCTTGAATGATCTCGCGATTCGTGCCCTCGAAGAGAGTCGCTTTGCCGCGCTCGGAGAGACGACCTTCTTTGGAGGCATCGACCAGACGCATGATCTCGTTTAATACCAGCATCGAGTTGTCTTCTTCGACCCGTTGCGCCTTCTCGTTCACGCGCTCGCGGGTCTTTTGTCCGTTTCCTCCGTTACCATTTCCACCGTTTCCAGTGCCCGCCCCATGTGTTTTTCGTCCTTCGGTTACCAATGCAGTCGGCATGAGTTTCGCCCCTTTCTTTCGCTCGAATCCTTTTTCTTCCCTTCGTTCGCTTTGAAAGTCGAAACGCCGGGAGCACTAGACTCGCTGGTTGGATCGTGAATGGATAAGCGCTGGCGTTCGATCCAGCACCGACGATGCCTCAGAGTTGTCTTTGCGGTGCGGGCGCCCTTTTCCAGCCCGCCGCACTCGGCGGACGCCCGCGAGCGCTATACGTCAGATCACGGACTGCGTCCTGGGCCAGCCGCTCAGGATCAAGGATCAACGCCACCGTCCCGTTGCCCAGAATTGTCGCCCCCGAGACCGATTGCACATGCCGGTAAAATCGGCCCAGATTCTTGATCACTGTTTGACAGTTGCCCAATACCTTATCCACGACAAAACCGTAGCGTCCCTGCTCGGTCGCGGCCACCATGATCTGTTCGATCGGGGGGCGCTCGGTAGAGATATTGAAGTGCTCGCGCAGACGTATGTAGGGCACGATCTCTCCGCGCACATTTGCCATATGCTTGCCGTTGGCATGCTCAATGTCGGCTCGGGTCAATTCGATGCACTCCAGAATATTGGCAAGCGGCAGTACGAAGCTGGCCTCGCCAATGCTCACCAGCAGGCCGTCGATGATGGCCAGGGTCAGCGGGAGTCGCAGCGTTACACTGGTGCCCTCGCCACGCTTGCTGGCCACGTCGATTGATCCCCTGAGGCTATCCACTCGCTGCCGGACCACATCCATGCCCACTCCTCGCCCAGAGACATCGGTGACCTGCTTGGCCGTAGAAAAGCCGGGCTGAAAGAGGAGAGCGAAGGTCTCGCTTTGGCTGAGTTCGGCGTCGGCAGACACCAAGCCCCGTTCGACGGCTCGATCGCGCACTGCTTCGGCATCAATGCCTCCGCCGTCATCCTGCACGGTGATTAGCACGCTCGCTCCCGAGTGGCGCGCGGAGAGTTGAATTGTCGCGCAACTGCGCTTGCGGCGGGCTATCCGGAGATCGTGTGCCTCGATGCCGTGGTCCATGCTGTTGCGGATCAGGTGCATCAACGGATCGCTCAACTGATCGATCACCGTCTTATCCAGCTCCGTATCCGCACCCTCGATGGCAAGCTCGACACTCTTGCCTAGATCGCGCGCCAGATCATGCACCAGGCGGCGAAATTTTTCAAAGGTCGCCCGAATCGGCATCATGCGGATGTTCATCGAGTTCTCACGCAGCGACGATGTCAGCCGCTCGATCTCTTCGGAAACCGCCGCCAGTTCAGGATCATCGTGCTTTGCGGCAATCTCGCTTAATCGGGCCTGCACCGTCACCAGCTCGCCCACCAGGTCTACGAACTGGTCAAGCTTGACGGCGGGAACGCGTAGACTCGATGCGGTGCTGGGAGTGTCGTAGATGCGACGGCCGCCCGAGCTGGCGCGCGGATCCTCAAGCGCACCTGTCGTCTCCCTGGCGGGGCTAGAAACCGCTGGGGTCGCTATCAAATCCAAGCCCGATGCGTGCTCTGCGGCCGGCTCGATCTTCACTTCGCAACAATCCTCGACGAAGATGAAGACATCGCGAATCGCGTCGCAATCCGCAGCGGTGGTCAACACCATCTCCCACTGAATGTAACAGCGCTCCGGGTCCATCTCCCCCAAAGGCGGAAGCTCCGCCATGCTGGCCCGGACCGAAAGACCTCCCAGTTGCCGCAGTTCCTGCAAAAGCAAGAGTGGATTGGCGCCATTCTGCATGAAATCCGCCCCTGGTGCAAAATGGATCGCCCACTCGCGCAACGCGCCCGCCTTGACCCCGAGAGTTGTCTCAGCATCGACCTTGTCTGGCGGGTTCTTCTGTTTGACCGATCGGCCCTCCGACTTGCCCATCAGATGACGCACTTTGGCCAAAATCTCTGCGCAGGCATCCGCATCGGCTGCGACCGCTCCCTCGGTACCCTCTTCGAGCATCGACCGAATCTGATCAAGCGCTGAAAGCGTCAGATCGACAAGCTCCGAGCCAACCTCAAGCCGTCCATTGCGCACATCGTCAAAGGCGTTTTCAAGGTTGTGCGTAAAGGTGGCCAGGTCTTCAAATCCGAACATCGCCCCCGAGCCTTTTAGGGTGTGCAGAGCGCGGAAGACCCGGCCCACCAGATCCAGGTCACTGCGGTTTGCGTTCAGTTCAAGCAAAGCCGCTTCCAGTTCTACAAGGATCTCGCGGCCCTCCTCACGGAAGCTCTGCTTGAACTGATCGGCATTGAGTGTTTTTGACAACGGTTTACTCCGCTAACTTGTTGGCTGCGACTTCTGTAAAGAAATTGTCCAGGCCCGCATCGGCGAGTGCCGATACCCATTGCGCGTGTCCATCGAACGCAAACTTCACGCTTGACGCGTTGGCCACCTGGCAAACCGCCCATAGCAATTGAAAAGCGGTCACATCCATGCCAGTTGCTCCATCGAGCACCGCTCGTACCGGCTTGCCCGACCCAAGTGCCTCGAGTAACACCGCCTTCAACTCTCCGGCCGAGGCGATGTCGATCGCGCCCTCGAGGTGAATCGTGCTCAAACCATCGTTCTGTTCCAGAGTGACCGGCACACTATGCTCCTTTTCACGTTCTCTCTGTCGCGCCGCGTGTCTCTTTCGACCCGACCGACAGAATCCGCACAGGCTGAACCGTCTTTCCAACGGCACTTACGATTGCATCTACCTTTTCCTCCTATTCGACCGGGCTCGTGTGAAGTGCCCAGGTGTAACTCCACCTCTTGGGAAGAAGTCAAGCAATTGCCGAGTCATCATTGCGCTGAGTTAAATTAGCTGTTCCTCATGACTTTTTTGCTCTGCACTTACAAGGCTCTCTGGTTCCTCTATCGACCGACTTATCCGGAAGACCTATCACGCGAACGGCGGGAGGGAGAGACTCTCTTCGCTTTCCCAAAAAGAGTCTCAGTTTCCGATCTGGGACGGCGACATCATTCTTGAAGAAGTTTTAACGCGAAACCTTGACCACACGGCGCTGCAACCGACCGTGAGCTACAGTCCACAGCGGCGTAAACACAGTCACCCGTTTGAAATGCTTTTGTTTTCACGGCGAGAGTCTTTTCCCCCAGCGTTCGCTCGCCCTCTTTTCAACTTGGCCGATCTAGTTATTGCGGGAAAGTTCCGAAAGGAGAGTTGAATGGCCTTAATGAACTGGAACAGCCGATACTCAGTCGGCGTTGAAGCCCTTGACGATCAACACAAAGCGCTGCTAAAGGTTTTGAATGACCTTCACGCCGCCTCGATGAAAGGCAAGGCGCAAGAAGTTGCCGGGCCGTTGATGCGTCTGATCGTTTCGTTGTCGAACGAGCACTTCTCTACTGAGGAGAGGCTGATGGAATCGACGAACTATCCAGGGCTGGCTGCGCACCGAGCCAAACACCAGGAACTGGTCGAAAAACTTGCGGTGTTTGTCTCCCGCCACGAAACGGGAGACACCGCCATGTACAGCCAATTGCTCTATTTCATGCGAGACTGGCTCAGTAGGCACATGCAGACTGAAGATCAGGGGTACGCTCCGTGGCTAGCTTCGCATCACATCGGTTGATGGATGAGAAGGCCGTCTGTATTTCCACCGCGACTCACCTTTCTTGAGATGCTGCCGATCATTCGGTTATGCCTCCGATTCGAGAGTGGCCTAATCTGAGCTGCGCTGCAGGCTGGTAAGGGCCTGGCAATCAGCACCGCGAGGAAGTCTCAATGGCAATGAAGGTTCTGGTCGTAGACGATTCAATCACAATGGTCATGAGTCTCAAGACAACTCTGAACATGAACGGGTTTGATGTCGAGACTGCCTGCAATGGCCAAGCTGCTGTTGACAAGTTAAATGCCGGCCTAAAACCTAATCTGATCCTCACTGACATCAATATGCCTGTCATGGGCGGCTTTGAACTGATCGGAAAGGTCCGCGCGATGCCGGGATTAAAGTTCATCCCGATCCTCACCCTGACAACCGAGAGCGATACAGCGAAGCGC
>CAYTJN010000170.1:0-2732 GCA_964438125.1 uncultured Occallatibacter sp. | reverse complement strand
GAGGGCAAGCGGGCCGGAGCAACAGGCTGGATCGTAAAGCCGGTCACCGGGGACGATCTGATCCGAGTCATAAAGAAGGTTCTGCCTGGAGCGTGACGGCATGGCGTCTACACCCTATCGAAGACCGGAATACAGCTTTTTCGCTTCATCGGCATGCCGCATTGCCGGGGAAGATGAGACCTCTGGGAGGCCTAGGTCTCGCCGCGCCAAAGCCCGCAACCGGTTGCTGCTTCAAACGGTGGTTGGACTCACTTGCAATTCTCTTCTCTATCTCTCCTTCTCCTATGTTCTGCAGCCAATCTTCACCCCCTACAGGAGCCTGATTGCCGGGCTCATTCTGCTGTTGAATGTTCTTCCACTACTTTTTTTCAAATGGAGGAACTGGATTCTGGTCCTCCGGGACACTGCCGATCCGGGGAGTGTGGGGGCACTGAGCAAGACAGATTTGGAGCATGTGGTCGCGCAGCGAATGGCGATCAAGAATGAGTTGAATGACTCCAGGCCTTACATCGATGTGATGCACGACCAGATCGGCGATTCGCTTTCCGAATCCGAGCGCGAGGTCGTGGAGGTGATCGAACAGATCGGCTTGCTCAATTCGAAAGCTAACCAACAACGGAATCACATTGCCGAATCGATCAAGAGCGGCAAGGAGTTGACCGAAAGCACGCAAGTCCGCGTGGAAAACAATAAGCAGATTATCACTGCCATCGATATGCAACTCGAGGCGCAAACTGAGGAGTTCAGGAGTAACTTTGAGCGCATCCAAGGACTCTCACACGAAGTCGGCGCATTGATGCCGTTGATTAAGGTCATCACCTCGATTGCCCAACAAACCAACCTTCTGGCCCTGAACGCTGAGATCGAGGCGGCGCGGGCCGGCAGCGCGGGCCGCGGCTTTGCCGTGGTCGCCTTCGAGGTACGAAAGCTCGCGGTGCTCTCCACGCGGGCCGCCGCAGACATCTCTAACAAGATTACTGCAACGTGCAGAAAGGTTGAGGAGGAGATGGCCGCCGCCAAAGAGTCTCTGGAACAACACGAGGCAAGCACGGCGATGAGCCAACTGGTGGTCGACCTAGGCGAGATGCAGTCTGATTTCACTCGTAACAGCGAACTCCTTCTGCGCGTCATTGGCGAGGTGGATGCCAACTACGCGGAGAGCGTCCAACGTCTGACGCAGGCGCTCGGGCATATCCAGTTCCAGGACGTCATGCGGCAGAGAATGGAGCATGTGCAGGAAGGTCTGGTCGTGATGCGCGATCACATGGCGCATATATCCGATAAGGCTACTGATTCAATCTGGAAAGGAGAATTCGATCAACACTTTAACCAGATGCTTGAGGCTCATAAAAGCAGATACAGAATGGCCAGCCAGAATGTTACTCACCTCCATGTCGCTGGCGGTGAAGACATTCAGGATTTTAGCCGGCCTGCCATCGAGCTTTTTTGATTGCAAGCTTCGTCATCCGCGCCAAGTAGGACTCGCAAGTACCAAATACCCGACAGCAAGTTATGAGTTACGGCTGTGCTGAGTAGCACGATGATGTCCTTTCATCTACACGTAAGGACCTTTCGCCTATCTGATACATGCTATCGAACTGCATCTGTCAGAGCAACACATGCTGTTCCGTCGCTGAGTTGAGTGGTGCACTGGAGTTGTGAGCGAAGCGGGAGTTCTGCGTAGGCGTCGGAGCCGGGCTGAGGTGGAAACCTTGGTTGCAGGATTTGCGGCGAGCGGATTGATGCGGGCGGCATTTTGCCAAGGACGTGGCTGTTGGCACGCTGGATAAGTACCGTCGACGCATGCAAAGCAAGCCGCAATCGGGAGCCGGGACTCTGTATCATGTGGAAGTGGCCTCGTCGCCTCCGCGTCGTGCTAGCTGTGAAACTCACGGCGGCGTCCTGACCGCCGAACTGCGAAGCGGTTGTCGAATTGAAGTGCTTCAGGGATTCCATGCTCAGACGTTAAAGCGCTTGCTGGTTGTAATGGACAGGGCATAGGCTGTCTTCGGGTTTGGATCGGCTACGCGGATTTGCGTGGCGACTGGCGCAACCGATGTGCGCAAGGGATTCAATGGTCTTTACGGTCTGGTACGCAACGGGCTCGAATGGGATCCTACGAGCGGCCATGTTTTTCTGTTCACCAATGCGCGGCGCAATCAGCTGAAGCTGGTCATATATGACGGAAGCGGACTCTGGGTGTGCGCGAGAAACTCGACCGGGGCTGTTTACGGTGGCCCGATGCGGGCAGCGCGGTGAAGAAAATGGCGATGAAGCGTCTCCGCTCCGCCATCGAACGTAGTTTCAAAGGATTCCTACTCCATTTTATGCTCTCGAATCATACGGGGATGCGCACGAGTGAGCAATACGGGCTTAGCTGGAAGCAGCTTGACTTCGAACGCCGACAGCTTCATCCATTCCAGACCAAGAACGGGGATCCCGCCCGCACCATTCCGCTGAACGCCATCGCTTTGGCTGCCCTCAGGGAACTAAGGGAGGGCAGGCCGCGCCGGGAGCCGAGTTGGCGTTTCCTTCGGTGGGCACGGGCGGTGCCCCGCTGGGATCGCTCGGATGGTTCTCAACAGCGCTCGACGAAGCGAAGGTGCTTGATCAAAGGTGGCAAGTCTTTTCCAATTGAAGGATGAGCCTGAAGGTAGCGAAGGTCAGGCGAACTGGGGACCAGCGCGGATCGCAAGCGTATGGCTTACGTCGCGGTGGCGGCCAAGATGGCC
>CAYTJN010000169.1:0-8819 GCA_964438125.1 uncultured Occallatibacter sp. | reverse complement strand
ATCACGGTCGTGAATCCGAATAGCAACCAGTACTTGCTGGACGACGCCTATACAGCGCAGTGATTCTGCGAATGCATGATATCTCCGTCGAGGATCGGCATTCTCGACAGAGGATCCATCGAAACGCCCGCACCAACCGGCTGAAGTTGAACTTTGGTCATTCCAGGTCACTCTCGCAAGTTGCAGATGGAAACCTACAGTTGTGCAATGGGTGGCAGCGTATGACGATTAACGGCAATCGTTGCACAGGGCCAAAGGTTTGAGCGATGATGAAGTCATCTAAGACAGAAGTCTTGTTCGCCGCCATTGTGAACTACATATTTTTCGTTTAGCGCCGTTCCATTCAGAATCACTACCTTCTGCGAGATGCGGATGCGATCGCCGGGAACCGCGATGACCCGTTTTACAAGAATCTGGTCGCGATCCTGTGGCGATAAGAACGGCGCCAATTTACCTCGCTCTGGAGGGTAGGGCGGAAACGCAGTAGCCAAAATGCGGTCGCCCGGCAGCAGCATGTTTTCCATTGAGATCCCCGGAATGACGAACGTATGAACAAAAAAGAATGGAATAACAGTCAGTGCGGTTACAACGATCCAGGGAGATGCCTTGCCTCTGGCTGCGCCCGAGGCAGTCAACGAGCGGCCCGCGAATAGAAACAAGATACCGGCCAGTAGAGAGATCAGAGCCGAAAAATGATCTGAACTGTATGTCCTATCGAGTATCCAGGCCGGAACAGGTTTGAAGGCAAGAGTATAAGTTGTGCCAATAGGAACGTTGCGGACCCATAAACGCTCCAAGCCCGCTTGCGGAGGATACCGACCCCGGCATACAAAGGAACAATCGCGGAAGGAAGGATGACGATCGGTCCGAACAACCCTGCTAGAACGAAAAATCCAGCGATGACGAATGCGATAATGGCCGCAATTCGGGGTAAGTTTTTCAGAGTTTGCATGGTCGAACCATTATATGTTTCGGGTCATGGAACCGCGCGGAGAAGTTGTTGGTGCTCCGGGAGCAACTCAACTAAATCTCAAGAGCCGCAGGCTGATTGGGCATTACTCCTAAGTGATCGGCATTCCGGAGATTACTCGCTTTTGGAGTGGCGCTGTCCGGAATTGCAAACAGCGCGGAGCCTTCTAACAACACCCTCTTGGAAGAATCCTACATTCTGCTCGAAGCGTCTGAATCCGGATTACTGCACGCGTCCTTCAACTAAAGTCTCGTTCGAACTCTCCGGTATCGGCGGACGAATAAACGGATTGGCAAGCCGAGTATCGAAAGCCAGATGAGTGGAACGGGGTCGTCTTCCTCCAGGAATAGCACTACGCCGAGGACCGTCTCCGCCGCATTGCGTACGCCGGTCACAAATGCGTTGTGGAGGCGGTTGGAGACGGACACGGAGGACGGGTTCAACTGGGCTTTGTACTCTTCAGTGAGTTGCAGGTCGACGGAGGCGAATTCCACTCGGTGTTCGAGAGCTTGCTGCTCTGCCTCCATGCCTTCAATCTCTCCGCGGACGCGCGCGATCTCCTGTTCGACCTGGAGGACATCGTCGATCTTTCCGGTGCGCTGTTCAAGAATTGCGCGCAGTCGACCTTCCGTTTCACGGGAGTTTTGCAGGCGCGCAGCCAGATCGGTGTGCTGCTGCGTGACTTCCTCGCCGGATTGGGATTCGTTCTGGACGCGGCCAAGAGTCTTGAGCTCGCCAATTGCGGCGACGACGCTCGCGCTTACGCCCAGACTCTTGAGCTGGTCGTCGACAAAACGGATTTGACGATACTGTGCGGTCCAGGTCCTCTTTAGCCATTCCAGCTCTCCTCCACCGGCAAGCGATCAGGCATCAGTTCTCGGTGGAAGCGATTTTACTGTGCTCCCCTCAATGCGAAGCTGTTTGGACGCAGTGACTCCACCAGCGAATACGGCGGGCGCGCGATTACGTCGAAAAGGTAAAGCGAATCGCCGTCGCCGACGATCCTTCGCTCGAATCACAGCTGCAGCGTCTCTGAAGTAATCGGGCCGCACGACAATCTAAAACGCATGTGCTCCATTCGCGCCGTGGAGGGAACAGACTGCGATTTTCCTGTAATTTTTATTGCCTGTACGAGATGCCGGGAAACGCTATGTTCGGTGTTTTCGATTGATTGCCGTCCTCCAACCAATAACTTCATTTCGCTCTCCGTCTATCCCGGAATACTGACATCCGGGACAAACAGAGCGCGAACTACTAGCGTACTGAAGCGGGCCAAACTGCAAACAAGTCGCTGTTTGCAACGACGGCAGTGGTGAAGACTAGGGGCGCCTCGTAGCCGATGTCTGTCTCGTTCGTCGGCCAGTCGACGTTCGAATCCGCGAAGCATCGCGCCTGGAATTGCGAAAACCACTGCGAATCATACCAGTCCGGGCCGCCTCCCATGTAGCCCGGCGGCGGTGTGTAAACACCGTACGGGGAGTAGAGGCCGGAGAACACGGTCTGTGCTGAGTCCGCTCCGATTCCGACCACGAAGCTGTGACGCAGCGGATTCACGCCCAGAATATAATTGAGCTGTGCCTTGGCCGCGTCGAGAAGATCGGCGCCGGGTGCGGAGTAGGCCGCAATGTCGCCAAGAACCAGCACCGGGATGGTCCCCAAGGTAACGCCGTTGCTGCTCCAGTAGTAGTTCGGCAGGAAATTGCGCCAGGCGCCGGTGAGGCGGGCCATCTGCGTGGCGCGCCAAGTGGTGAACTGTCTGCGGAACCACGACCGCTCCCGATGATCGGACGCAGGGGACAGATTGTAAGCTAGGAAAGCCCGGAAGACGATGTCGCTGGCATTCCCATTTGTCGCGGTAAAGTGGGCCCCGAAGTTCTGATAGTTGGCGAGGAAGTAATTGTTGTATACAGGCTTCCTCGTGGTGCGGAAGAGCTCGCCAGCAGCCCAAAGCCGCTCATCGGCGTCGGTGGCTTGCCCGTACGTCAATCCCGCAGAGGAAATGACCTGCGGGTTGGCCTCCAAATAGGCCCAACCGGCCTCCGCCGCCGCCAGGTACGATGCTGCAAGGGTGGCGTCGTAGTCGCGATAAACATCGGCTGCGCGGGCTAATGCGGCCACGGCTTTGGCTGTCTCCGGCGTGGGACGCACGTTAGATATCCCGCCCACTACGTCTGTTATGTAACTGTTCGTCTGCGAATCGGGAAGGCAGGGTGAGGTGCCCGCAACGCAGTCGCCGGCGTAAGAGATCGCATAGAAACCGCCGCTGGACGGATCCTGCATTTTCGTGAGCCAGTCGAGTTCCCACTTCACTTCGTTGAGAATGTCCGGCCTGCCGTTGCCACTTTCGGGAATGTTGCTCTGATGGTCCCGGAACAGCTTTGGAGAAATGGAATAAGCATTCATTAGATCGACGGTCACGCCGCTGGCGTCTGCGACGTATTTACCCAGGTCTCCTGCGTCGTACCAGCCGTGGGAGACATCGCGGGTGACGCCGCTCGATTGGAACTGCGCGACCGTCTCACTCGGAGTGCCAAGAGGGCGCGCGAAACCTTCGGCGTACGGCTCCTCGATGGCGATACCCTGCCTCTGGTAGTAGTAGTAGCGCAGCGAGTCGCGGAGCAGGCCATCAAAGACGTCAAAGCCAATGCTGAATTGGAGCGAGTCCGCAACGCCGGGTGCGTCGACGCGGATGAGATACGTATCGGGAATGGTAACACGGGAGAAATCGGCCTCAAGCACTTCCTCCCCCGACACAACTGCGTCATACTCGGTCACCATTTTCAACTTACCGTCGTGAACCGACTTGCCGTCAGAGGCCCGAATCACGTGGAACGGAGTGCCTACCGTGGCCGGCAGCGCCGCGGCGAAGCCTGTAACCAGAGCGTATTTCTTGCCGAGTGGTTTGTAGCCGACCTGATTCACTTTGATGGCAGGGAAGTTGTGCTCTGTGTCAGGAGATGTGAACTTGATCCCATTCAGCCAGAACTGCTTGGCGTAGGGACCACTGTAGGACTCGCTGATTTGCACTTCTTGCAACTGGCGAAACATGAAGCCAGTCGGCGCCACAAAATCGGTTAGGGGAATTTTGACGTGCTGCCAAGAGGTGCTGACCGTGACATAGTTGCCCACATTCACCGCAGAGGTTCCCAAGTTCGTATTGGCGAGCCGGGCAGGATTATCGTCGCTAAGAGCAATATTGAAGCGTTCGCCTCCGGTCGCGCCCTTGACGTCAAACTCGAGGAAGCCGTCGAGCGGATAGAACTCGATCGAATAGGGGCGCCAACTGTTGCCCGCCAGAATGGTTTGCCACCACCACTGGCTGGGGCCTTGCACATTGAATAACAGCGAAGGCAAGCCGTTATACATCTCGGTAGTGTCCACCGGGATCGCGCTGTTGGGAGCAACCACATCACCTCCCGACCAAGTCCCGAGCAGTGTGCTTTGGAAGACCCAGATGTCTTGCAGCTTGTTATAGCCAGGCGCTTGAGAAGACGCCATCAAGGGCAGTGAGATAAGCGCCAAGAATGACAAGGCGCGCAACTTTCCAAACATGAAATCCTCCTCGGGCCGCGCCGCCAACCGGGCGACGGGGTAGCAGTAAATGGTTTTATCTGAATTTCAGGCTCACGCGCACGATATTGGGCGCATAAGGCTCTATCAGCACTGTGGCTGATCCACGATCCCTCTGGATGTGCGCGGTCTTAGCAAAACTGACGGGCATGAACGAAGCTACCGAAGTCGCAACGAGCAACCCATGGAGATAACGAACAAAACAGATGCGAAGGGGTTTCTTGCAGTTTGCGGACGCACACTGTGCTTTGTGGCATGCTTAAGGAGAGTCAAGCCGTCTTGGTTCCGAAACGATCATGGCCATCTCAATCAGTTCCTTTCAGACGTATGTCTCATTGTGACCAGAACGATTTCGCTTTCTGGCCGTCTTCCAATGAATTCTACCAAACGTGCTCTGGACGTGTTCGCAATTGGGTGCCTGGCAGCAGATTCTCGGTCTTCTGTCGTTTTGTCGCCGGGGTGAAGTGCGCCTTCTAAATGTTCGCGGGGGCGCGCGCTACATTCCACCATGCACATCTTGCGCAAGACGAACGAGGAATTGGTGATCGTTGACAGCAGTATCTGGGTTTCGTTCTTTCTGTCTTGCGTGGCACTGCTTTTTCTCTACAGGACGATGGTCATCCGAGCCGGGTCCGTCTACTATCTGGTTGTGGGTTTCATCGGGCTTTTTGCCCTCCTATTCTGGCGCAAGGAAGTAGTTACCTTTGATTCCGGTCGCCAGCAGGCTATGTGGAATCGGCGCCGCTTATTTCGTATCGCCTGCGGAATGGTTCCGTTCAGCGATATTGCCGGGATCGGCTTGGAAGCCAGCTCGGCCAAGAACAATGTGCTCGTATATCGCCTGGTCATTCTTACCTCGCACGGGTCCGTCCCGATCTCTGACAATTACGCTGGCAACCTCCAAAACTGCGAGAAAGTCAAACGGGAGATCCTGGAGTTCCTGAAGCTCGACTCCGGCGAGATGAGCACTTAGCGTGATTGCTGTTTTGTGAGCGGTGCACGGGTTCCCAGTCTCGATTCGCGCGTAATCATCGAGTATTAAACCCAAGGGACCTATCTGACCTATATAGGCCGCCAGTCTCAAGAGGACGGCCCAGAGACACGTCAACCCGGCGGGAAACCAGACGCCGGCAAGGGCACAAGGAACCCCGAACACCGGCTGGCTTTTAGTTACCAAATAGATCTGGTCCTTCCTCGGTCAAATCTCATTAGAACGAACATTTCAAATTCGGGGATCATCTAAATTCAAACCATGCGAGATTACGGCTCGAATTTGCAAACAAGCGGGCGCATCGTGCTTGCCGCCACAATCCTTGGATCGAGCATGGCGTTCATCGACGGAACTGTCGTCAATGTCGCACTTCCCGCGCTGCAGAATGCCTTCCATGCCTCGGTTGCGGACGTACAGTGGGTCGTAGAGTCGTATGCCTTGATGTTGGCCGCGCTGCTGCTAGTAGGCGGCTCTCTTAGAGATCTCTTTGGCCGTCGCAAGGTGTACGTTTTCGGTGTCGCCGTGTTTGCTATCGCTTCTGCCGGTTGCGGCTTGGCCCAAAACATTGACATGCTGATCTGGGCTCGTTCGGTTCAAGGCTTAGGTGCAGCCTTGCTGGTACCCGGAAGTCTCGCACTGATCACGGCCTCCTTTCCTGAAGAGACGAGAGGTCAGGCGATTGGCACTTGGTCCGGATTCTCCGCAATCACCGCTGCTATCGGTCCCGTCATCGGCGGCTGGCTGATCGAATACTCTACATGGCGCTGGGTCTTTTTTCTGAATCTCCCGCTTGCTGCGGCGGTCATCCTACTCTCTGCCAAAGTGCCGGAGAGTCGGAACGAGAAAGCCTCACATCATCTCGACTGGCCTGGCGCTCTTTTGGCAACGCTGGGACTCGGTGGCGTCACGTACGCGCTGATCGAATGGCCGTCTCGCGCCCGCCATGGCGGCGATTTCGTCGCTGTTGCAGCTGGTTTGGGTGTAGTTGCTTTGGCAGGATTCGTCGGAGTGGAGCATTGGTCTCGCGCGCCGATGGTTTCGCTCGAGCTTTTTCGCTCACGGAACTTTGCCGGCGCGAATCTGTTGACCTTGTTCCTGTATGCATCGCTCGGAGGGTTGATGTTCTTCTTTCCGATGGACCTGATCCAAATCCAACACTACTCGGCCACCGCGGCAGGGGCGGCGTTTCTCCCTTTTGTTGCCATCATGTTTGGGCTATCGCGCTGGGCAGGCGGGCTGGTTGCACGCTATGGATCACGGCTTCCACTCACCGTTGGACCTGTTGTTGCGGCCTGCGGCATCGCGCTTTTCGCGATCGCGCCGCAGAATGGGAATTATTGGACCGCCTTCTTCCCGGCCGTAGTGGTGATGGGTTTGGGAATGACGATCTGTGTCGCACCGTTGACCACGACAGTGATGAATGCCGTTCCAGACTTCGAGTCGGGCCTCGCCTCAGGAGTCAATAACGCGGTCTCGCGTTTAGCCTCTCTATTAGCAGTGGCCGCTTTCGGTGCCATTCTTGTCACTGTGTTCAACTATTCGCTGGATCAACACCTGTCTCATCTGACCTTGAGTCCGGATGTTCACGCTCAGGTCGACGCTGCTCGGTCGCAGCTCGCCGCTATTCAAAATCCCGATCCCACGACTCAGCGTACGATCACCGAGTCCTTCCTGAGCGGCTATCGCACCGTGATCTGGATAGCGACCGGCCTTGCAGCTTTGAGTGCCATCGCTGCTTGGTTGCTCATTGAGTCTGGTGCATCCCCGTCTGGAAAACAAGTTTAGTACCGAGAACTATCCCGGTGCGAGTTACTTTGCTACGAGCACATTGTCAGCAGGTGCCTGCGGTAACCTGAGACGTGCAGCCATCTTCACCAATTCAGCCAGAGATTCGGCCTTCATCTTTCGCATCGCGTTGCCGCGATGTTTTTTCACTGTGACTTCACTAATGCCGAGGCGACTGCCAACTTGCTTGTTCAGGAGGCCCGCAACCACCAAAGCCAATACATCGCGCTCGCGAGCGGTGAGTTCAGCGTATCGCGCCTTCAGTGTTTGAATCTCTTCTTCGCGACCGAGTAATGCTTTGCTCTTCTCTACTGCAATCCGGACAGATTGCAAAAGCACATCACCCTTGAAAGGCTTCGTTAGGAACTCGACGGCGCCTGCTTTCATGGCCTGCACCGTCATGGGTATATCACCGTGGCCTGTTACAAATATGATTGGCATTCCAGGACGCTCGACAGCTACCCGCTTCTGTAAATCAAGACCGTTGAGCCCAAGAAGGGCCACATCGAGAACAAGGCAGTTTGGAACTAAAACGGGAGGTCTCGCGAGAAATTCTTGTGCGGAAACAAATGTTTCTACGCACCAGCCGGCTTTCGAAGGAGAGCTTCGAGCGATTCGCGGATTGAGATGTCATCGTCGACGACGAACACCATAGAGGTGGCCTCCACCATGGATTCGACGTCCCGCCGTTGCCGCGCGCCCTCGGTAAATTCATTCTAAAGCCAAGTTTGATCTGACGTCCCAAGGCGTTTAGTTGTTTCCGAGAGCGGCATCGATTGCCGTGCGTAAGGTCGCGCCACTAAATGGCTTAAAGAGACATGCGATTGCGCCTTGTTCGAGGACTTTTGATCGCACTTTCTCATCTCTTTGCGCGGTGATAAAGATTACCGGAGTCTCCCGACCAAGACGTTTCAATTCTTCGAAAAGATCAGGGCCCGACATTCCAGGCATAGTGATATCGATAATCAAGCATTTGCTTTGCGAAACCTGGCCCGAGGCAAAATATTCCTCGGCTGAGGAGAATGCCCGAACTGCGAAGCCAAATCCCTTCAGCAAATGGGGCAGCGATTCGCGTACAGACTCGTCATCGTCGATCAGTGACAAAAGGGGACGCGTATTCGTCATGGATCTCGTTTCCCGTCGCTACAAGGATAGGACCAACATTCGCGCCAATGATCAATTCATCAAAGCGTCTGGTCGAGAATGCCCATGTTCTGCCGGAGAATACAGTCTCTGCAAACCCTCTCAACGCACTTAGATCACCGCTGAACTCATCTCTATCAGGCCAGTTCTGATGACAACCTAAAAAACTATGATCCGACGGCTGGGGAAGAGCGTCTAGTATCCTTTGGTATCCGATTCTGCCGATCTCATCGCCAAAGCGGAGCCAGACAGGTTGCCAATTGCTGTCAATTCCAGTTGTCAGCTTGTAAGCCCCTGCATTTCTCTCTAGTACTACAGTTGTAGATAGAAGACCGGCAGGGGAGAGTTTCGTTTTCGGTA
>CAYTJN010000168.1:0-8890 GCA_964438125.1 uncultured Occallatibacter sp. | reverse complement strand
TGTGCGGAAAGTTTCTATTCACGCACTAATGTTCACAAAAGAGCCGCTGAAATCGGTCGCTGCGCAGGCGCGGGAAACAGGCGAGATAAATTCAGGTTAGCAGAATGCGAGTAATTATATGCAAAATGCATTCATGCAATTGCCCTGGGTTCGCAGTATCCCACTTCGCTATAGAACTAAGTAACAATGGGCACCCGCTTTGCCGATAGCCTAGATATTATTCTGGCCGCACCGCGTCTAACCCATATTGGCACTCACCGGCCAAGGGGTGTGACCGTTGTGGTGCAAGCGGGGGGAAATTCTTACACCAGTAACATAGCATGATGCACAATCATGGATGGAGAAGACCGTCATGCCGCGCATACACTTTCAATTACAACTCGCCGAACTCAAGGACAAGCTGCTGGCCATGGCGGCCCTGTCGCAGCAGGCGGTTGAGTCCGCGGTAGACGCTTATCTGCAGCGCGACAAGAGCCTTTGCAAGTATGTCAAGCAGAACGAGGCGGCCATCGACACTGCGCAGCGCGAGCTGGACGAGATGGCCTACGATCTGCTGGCCAAGGAGCAGCCAATGGCTGTCGACCTGCGATTTATTCTGGCGGTGATCAAGATCAACGGTGACCTGGAGCGGATTGGCGACCAGTCGATGGGGATCGCCCGTCGCACCAAAGAGACGCTAAAGCACGAAGAGGTAGACCTGCCGGTGGACTTTGCAGCGATGGGCGAGTTTGCCGGGCGGATGATCCGATCGGCGCTGCACGCCTTGCTGGAGGGCGACGCGCGGCTGGCCGACTCGGTGCGCGAAATGGACGACGAAATCGACCGCATGAATAGACGTGCGCACACAGACCTGCTGCAGTTGATCGTGGAAAAGCCGCGTCTGACCCAGCAGGCTGTCAGCGGAATCCTGGTGGCTAAGCACCTGGAACGGATTGCGGACCACGCCTCGAATATCGCCACCGACGTGATTTTCTGGATTCGCGGCGCCGACGTGCGCCACCAGTTGAGCATGTCGATGGACTGACTGCTCCAGCGAGCACAGACCGCTCGCCGTGGAGCCGTGCAGAGATCATAGGTCAAGACTTAGCGGGATTTAAAGGAAAGCCTGAAGATCTTCTAATGGGAGCGGGGGGCTGAAGAGGTCTCCTTGAAATGAATGGCAGCCCAGCCCGGCTAGAAAGCCCCGCTGTTCTTCGGTCTCAACGCCTTCGGCTACGACTGACAGATCCATCGCCCGGCCCAATGAAAGAATGGTTTGCGCAATGGCGCCGCTGGTTACGTCCACGAGGATGTCGCGCACGAAGGCGCGGTCGATCTTCAACTGGTCCAGGGGCAGGCGCTTGAGATAAGCAAGCGAGGAATAGCCAGTGCCAAAGTCATCGAGAGAGAAGCTCAAGCCATACGATTTGAGTTCGGTCATCTTGGCGATGATTTCTTCGACGTTTTCCACCAACATGCTTTCGGTCAGTTCCAGCTTGAGGTTTTTTGGCTTCGCCCCAGTGCGATCGATGACCTCAAGCACTTTGTTCACGAACTCCGGCTGACGGAATTGAAGGGCGCTGATGTTCACTGAAATCGTGAGATGGGCGGTTTCCGCGTCTCCCGCCCATGCCGCAATCTGTTTGCAGGCGGTCTCAATGGCCCAATCACCGAGAGGCAGAATGAGCCTCGATTCCTCGGCGAGAGGAATGAATTCGTCTGGTGAAACAATGCCACGGCCGGGATGGTTCCAGCGGATAAGGGCTTCGACGCCCGTCATTCGTCCGCGTTCGATCTGAGGCTGATAGTAAAGCAGGAACTGCTTTTTCTTTATGGCCTGGCGCAGTCCTTCTTCCATTGTGGCGCGAGCGTTGACCGCAGCTTGCAAGGCGGGAGAGAAGAAGCGCAGCGTGTTGCGGCCAGCGGTCTTGGCCATATGCAAGGCGATATCGGCCTGCTGCAGGACTTCGTCCGCAGTGTTTTGCTGATCGCCAAAGACGGTGATTCCCATACTGGAGGCGGAAAGACATTCGCGGTCATCGAGCAAATAGGGCTGACTCACCGCGAGCAGAATCCTTTCGCCGGCCGCTTTGGCCTGTGCAGCGGCTTCTTCGGCGATCTCGCTCAGGTCCTCAAGGATCACAACAAACTCATCTCCGCCGAGCCGGGCTACGGTGTCGGCCTCATGGGCACAGTCGGCCATGCGCCGGGCTACTTCTTTGAGCAGGAGATCGCCCACTTGATGGCCCAGAGTGTCGTTCAATGTCTTGAGGTTGTCCAGATCAAGGAGAAGCAGCGCGTGCAAGCCGTTCCTTCGGGTGCTGGCGGCAAGAGTCTGACGCAACCTCTCGATCAACATGCGGCGATTGCACAGACCTGTCAGCGGGTCATAGAAGGCGAGATTATGGATTTTGTGCTCCGCTGCCTTGGCGCTGGAGATGTCGCGCACAACTGAGACGATGCACGAGACACCCCCAATCTCAATGACCGACGCCGAGATCAGCACCCAGATCAGGTCTCCGTTCTTCTTTACAAACTGAGTTTGAAAATCCCGGAAGCTTGAATCGTGACGCAACATTTCCACGATTTCGAATCGCGTTTCAGAATGCGCCCAGATGCCAAGCTCTGTGGAGGTTCGCCCTACAAGTTCATGAGACTCGATCCCAATCAGATCCAGGAATGCTTTGTTCACGTCGACATAGGTGCCATCGCTCAAATGACTTATCGTGATGCAATCGAGGCTGGTGTGGAAGACAGTGCGATATCGCTCTTCGCTGGCCCGCAACGCGCTTGTGGCCGCAGCCAGGCTCTGTTCCGCAGCCTTGACCTCGGAGAGTTCCTTTGCAAACGTGAGCCGGCATAGGTGGCCGTCAATCTCAATCAGTGATGCCGACAAGCGCAGCCACACCTCCTCCCCGTTCTTTCTCCGAGACAGAAGCTCCAGGTCCCGGACCTCGCCGTTTTTGGTCAAGGTGTCGACCATATTCCTGGTGTCGCTATCATTCACCCACAGGCCGAGATCGTGCGGTGTGTGTCCGATGACAGCATCGCGATCAAAGCCCGATGAATCGAGAAAAGCCTGATTGACATCGAGGATTTTCCCATCGCTCATCCGAACAATCATGACGTGGTCGGGACAGGTTTGAAAGACGGCGCGGTAGCGTTCCTCAGAATTGCGGCGTTGAATCTCAGCTTGCTTGCGCTCGGTGATGTCGTTAACGATGGCGCATAGGAGTTGGCGGCCGGCGACTTCAAAGGGGGAAGAATGAAGTTCAATTTCGCGCACTTCTCCACTGGCCAGCCGCTGCGAATAATAGAAGCAAGAGCATTCTTCGTTGAGCGCCCTCTGCCGGTCGCTCAGACAGTCCTCTGGACGATTGATGGTGATTTCATGCGTAAACATTCCGACCAACCGGGATTTGGGATAGCCGTAAAACTCGCAGGCCGCACGATTGGCGGCAACGATTTCACCGGTTGCCGGATCGGCCAGCAACATGACTGATCCATTTTCCTCAAAAAACGTCCGGAAACGAAGTTCGCTCGCGGCCAGCGCTTGCTCTGCCCGCTTCCGTTCGGTGATGTCCTTGATCATCCCGCGCATCTTTGCGGGCTGCCCGAGGGCATCCCATTCAAGCCTGCCCAATCCATGCACCCAGCACTCAGTTCCGTCTGTCTGGCGCAGAATGCGGTATTCCTTATCAAAAGTATGCCGTTTGCCCAGGACTTCTTCGGCGAAATAGGAGGTCATCATCGCGCGATCATCCGGATGGACGAGGGCAGCCCATCCAGCAACATCGCGCTTATATTCCTTGCTGATTCCGAAGAATTCATCCAACGCTTCGGAACTTGTCCATACGCCGGCAGTAATGTCCAGGACATAGCTGCCAAGTGCTCCGATGATCTCTGTTTCTCTAAGGGCCTGCAGGCCCTCGCGCTGCGCCTGCTCGGCCTGTCGGCGCTTGGTAATGTCGAGGATGAAGCCTTCATGGTAGAGCAACTCGAGATCAGCACCGCAAACGTTGCGGGCATTGAGTGAGGCTCGAATGGAGGTTCCGTCTTTGCGCTTGAGTTGGCATTCGAAACCCAGGACAGTTCCGTGCTTGTAAAGTTCCCGCAGACACAGGGCGCGCTCCCGCGGATTGACCCAAACATCATGAGCGACATTTTGAACCAGGGACAAATAATCGGCTGGCGATTCGTAGCCCAGCATCTTTGCCAGCGCAGCATTGACGGTTAAAGGCTGACCGCTCGGCGAGGTCTGAAACATGCCTTCGAGGGCGCCATCGAAGATGTCCCGATACTTTTTCTCGGCTTCCCTCAGCGCCGTCTCGGCCGCCTTTCGCCCGGTGATTTCCTTGCCGAAGACGGAAACGCCTATCACCTTGCCGTCGAGGAGGATGGGGTTCAGGGCCAGATCCAGGGTACGGCCGTCGGCCAAAGGAAACTCGACTCGAATCGCACCCTCGACTCGAACTCGCTCGTAGAGTGGCGGAAGCAGGTTGGCCCTCTCCGGCGGAACCATCTCCCTGGGGAGCATTCCGACGGCGGGCTGCATGCCGCCGAATGTGGTCTCCATGTGTGTTTTTAGAGCGCGGTTGAATGTGACCAGACGGTCGTCATGGTCCACCGACCAGATCAGGTCTTCGGTGCTTTCAATCAGGGCCGAGAGATTCGCTTCCGCTTGAACTTGCATTTCGACCTTTTCCGGCTCCGCCGAAACCCGTTCTATGAGGTGAAACGCGCGGCTGGGAGTGGTGCGAACGCGAAAGAGTTCCGGATGCTTCGTCCAGAACCGTTAGTTAAACGATTTTCCCTTCTCAAACCTATACACCACGATTGAAAGGATGTGGAAGCGAAATTTTCTTTGGGAGCAATGTATTTTTAGGCTGTGCCTTGAGTTTAGCTCCGCTCGGCCACTGCCGTAGGCTGCATGCGGTGCACCTTAGGAAACTCTAATTTGGGTCGCGCTGACTCTTACGCCCCGGTTTGGCCCGGGGCGCAAGAGGTGTCTGGCGAGGATTGTCCGATGGCGGGAGCGGTATCGGAAAGTATTGATTTACTGGGTTACCTCGAAGAGGAACCAGGCGCGACGCTCGGCTTCATCGATCCAAACCTCAATCAAGCTTGTGGTCGCATAATCGCCGGCTTTGCTGGTGATCTCGTGGGCTCCGCGCAAACTTTCAATCAGAGATCTGTTGTCATTGTGAAGTTCCTTCAGCATCTCGGGGGAGCTACAAACTCCTCATCGTTGTCGTGAATCCGCTGCAGACGCGCAATGTGGCCGATAGAGCGGATGGTTGTGCCGCCGACCTTGCGCACTCGTTCGGCTATGTCGTCGGTGATGGCGTAGATCTGGGTGGCATGTTCGTCGAGCAGCAAGTGATAGTCGCGGAAATGCTGACCGCTCATGTGCCAGTGGAAATTTTTTGTCTTCAGGTAAAGAGCGAAAGTGTCGGCGAGCAGCGCGTTCAGGACACTGGAAAGGTTCTTTACGTCCTCCGGGGAGAAGCCGTCCGGTGTTTGAAGCCGGGGGGTCTTCAAATCCTTTTCACGGGTGTGGTTGGGCATGAATTAAGATCTCCTTTGCCGGGTTACGCCAGGAAAAACAGAAGGGGGACCTGGCCGCGCGCCCGTGCAACAAATAGGATGCTGCCAGGCGAGGAAGGTTTCGCAGAAGGCGGGAAGACAACTGAAACAGAACGGGCGCCATTCTCAGAAAAGAGGGCGCCCGGCGTCAACGATCAGTTCGGCGGATCGAATCCAGTGGGATCACAGGGGATGGCTGGCGTAGTGGAGCAAGACTGCCACGGCGCAACTGGTAAGCCGAGTCTCGGCTGAATCGGCACGGCTGGTGAGGATGGTGGGAACACGAGCGCCGAGCACGATGCCGGCCAACTGTGCGCCGCCCAGGTACTCCAACTGCTTGGCCAGCATATTGCCGCTTTCGAGGTCAGGCACCACCAGGATGTCTGCTTGCCCGGTGACGGGCGAAACCAGTCCCTTGATCTTGGCCGCCTTCACACTGACAGCGGTATCAAACGCCAGTGGTCCATCAAGGATGCCACCGGTAATCTGGCCTCGATCGGCCATCTTGCAGAGGGCAGCTGCATCGAGAGTGGACTTGATCTTAGGATTGACGGTCTCGACGGCGGAAAGAAGGGCTACTTTTGGTTCGGGAATGCCGAGTGCATGTGCCAGATCGATGGCGTTTTGAACGATGTGGATCTTATCCTCAAGCTCGGGCTCGATATTGATGGCAGCGTCGGTAATCAACAAAGTACGCGCGTAAGCCGGCGTATCCATCACAAACACATGGCTTATGCGGCGGCTTGTGCGCAGGCCGGTGTCTGCTTTCATTGCAACCTTCATCAGCTCGTCGGTGTGCAGACTGCCTTTCATCATGGCCTGAGCATTGCAACTGCGGCACATGGCCACGCCCAGCTCGGCCGCCTTGCGTTCAGTATCGGCATGAAGAATCGGATAGGGGGTGATATTGACACCGATCTTTGCAGCCAACGCCTTGATGGCGTCTTCGTCGCCGATCAGAGTTGGGCGGATGAGGTTGGCCTCGGCGGCCTCTATGGTGCCTCTAAGTGCCACGTCTGAGAGCGGCCAGACGACCGCCGTAGTGATTGCCGGCAGCTCCTTGCAGCGCTCCAAAAACTGGTGGAAGACATGGTAGTCGGCGGGATGGCCCACCAACGGGTCGACACTGACAGATTCGGCCAGCTGTGCAAGATCGCTCATTGAATTTTTCTCCTTGACCCGCGCCGTGGATGGCTGGCAGGCCTCACAGTTTGATTCTCGCCCAGCGGGCTCTCAGCGCAAGTGTCATGGGTCACACAGCGAGCCGACGTACCGTATGTTGAAAACCGTAATACCCTTATATGACGGCTTGATCTTCGGTTCGGCTGGGCGTTCTTGGTGATGAGGAACGGGAGTTCGGTTACAAGCGCTTCATGAGATGGATCTTGTGACAGAAGTCACAGCGCCGGGTGAATGGTGTCACTGCCGTTGACACAATCGAAAGCGCAGACTCTGAATCCGATAGACAGGGAAGAATAAGGGCGTCACTGGGCGCCAGGAGGCACCATGAGCTTTGCAAACGGTTTGAAAACGATCGTCGTGGCCACCGAGCTTAACGGGCGATCGGAGGCGGCTCTCGAATATGCGCGCAAGCTGGCAGGGGCTTATGGATCGCGGATCGTGCTGGCGCACGGCATCGATCCGGTGGAGTACGCCGCTATTGACGCTGTCCCCGGCGAGGTTTTGGAGATCCTGCCGGAGGGAGCTCGTAAGGCCCTGGATAGCTTGTCCGCCGAACTGCTCAGAGAGGGAATCCACAGTCACTCGGAGCTACGCCAGGGCGCGGTGTCCCAGATGCTGCTTGATGTGGCTCGGCAATATGAGGCTGGGCTGATCGTGATCGGTACTAAGGGCATGGAAGGCGCAGGTTCGGTGATCGTGGGCGCCGTAGCCGAGCAGCTTGTCCGATTGTCGACCTGTCCGGTGTTGGCGGTGGCCGCGGATTGGAATGCAGGGGCGTTTCGACCGACTCGGGGCGGCCCGGTGTTGCTGGCCATGGAGCGCAACGAAACTGCTGCCGCCGCCGCAGCAACCGCTTACTCGCTCGCACAGACATTTGAGCGTCCTCTTCTGGTGCTTCATGCCCGCTCAGCGGCTGAGGCCACGGCCTCTATTGACCCTTGCGCTACCACGAATCTTGACGAGTATGGCGTTTTTGGGAGCGAGAAGATTCCGGTGCATTGCATGGTGAAGGATGGTGATCCCGTGGAGGCCACCGCGGAGGGGATTGCTGAAACGCATCCTTGCATTCTTGTGGTTGGGGTGAAGCGAGCGAGCGGAACTCCAGGGCCGCACGGCACAGCTTTTGCGCTCTTGTCCCGTTCCCGTGTGCCGGTTCTTTGCGTGCCGCCGGAAACAGCCTCCGCCCAGGATAAACCGGAGTCTTGCGTTTGTGCCTGTAACTGCGCGGGAGGCCGATAACCAAGCCCCGGCCATGTTGATTGGAAAATGGCGGCAACGAAAAGATTCAGCCGCCCGCCATTTGCCATCCGGTATTTTGGATCTTCTGCATTTGTAGAGGCTGGCTCATATGGAATCCGGCGCGTGGCAAACTCGAACGTCGAAACGCGCTGGTCGACCCGCGAGCAACGGGCGGAATGCAGTTTTGAGTCGCGGCGGGAGCGGTGCAGAAATTCGAGCCCGGGCAAAGACAAAGGGAGACGTAAGTATGCAACGTGAGGCAAGATCCAGGCGAATGGAAGCTGTTCAAGCGCATCCCGTGGCGGAGTTGCTTGAGTGCCCACCGGCCATCGGGCTTCTGCTGAACGGCGCGGCTGAGTGCATCAACTTCAATGCCGGGGAGCTTGTTTTTCGCCAATCCGATACCTGCCGGGGGCTTTACCTGGTGGTTTCAGGCCTGTTCCAGCGCCGTACGGAGCGGATGGAGACGCATCTGATGCTTTCACAGGCTCGTGCGGGGGACTTGGTGGAGTTGGCTGCCGCACTTGGAGACGGCCATCACACGTATGCGCTTGCAGCCCAGAGCACTGGTTCCGTTCTGATGCTGCCCATCGAAGCGCTTAACCAGGCATTTCAAACCTATCCGCCCTTGCGAATGCAATTGCTGGAGGAACTGGCTAGAGAGGTCTCGCGCGCCTATTGGACCTGCTGTTTTAGCCGCGTGGTGAGCCATCGGCGGGGAAACTCGGCGGCCTAGAAGCGCCAACAAGGGCCGAAAAATCGTCGATTTGGCCGAACTGGCTGGCGGGGCCTGACGAAGGCCATAACGGCAGCCGGAAGATAATCCCTGCCTTGAACTTTGCCCAAGTGCGCTATACTTCAACTTGCACAGCGGCGAACCCATGTCAGGATTTCATCCCCATCA
>CAYTJN010000167.1:0-8908 GCA_964438125.1 uncultured Occallatibacter sp. | reverse complement strand
GCGCCAAGACTTCTCTCTATAGCCCGATCGCATTCTGCGTCGCACTCCTCGCTATGACTGCTACGCTCTGTGCCCAAACCAGGGCGCCGCACCATCCGCTGGATGCTCTCACCACAAACGAATACTGGACTGTTCACGATGTTCTTGAGCAGAGCGGCCATCTCACCGATAAGACCCTTGCCGGTCGTCTCCTTCACGGTGGCATATGGCTGATTACATACGTTGTCAGCGAAATCAAATTTCTTAATCTTAGTTGGAGAAATATCTTCATAACGGCCCATCAGAGTTGGGTCGTCGACAATTACGTGCGGAATCTCTCCTGGCCCGATGAATACCGCTACCGAACTGACAACCCATTTCCCCGCGAATTGCGAAAGTATCTTCGCGCTTTTCTCTCCATCCAGCGCCGACTGACCCAAAGCCAAACTTGTTGCACATAGGATTGACACAATGCAAGCGATCGATGCTAATGCAAGTATGCTGCACCGATGTTCTCTCATTTCCAGTAGTCCCCTCGAATAAACAGTTCTACTTCATCACTTCGCCGCTTTGTAAGTCCCTCGGCCGTTGATGGATTCTTTGTACCCGCTGTGAGCCAATACTGCATTGCCTTGTCGGTTCCTCTGGAATCATTCAACAATTCCGCCACCTTATGGAGTCCGGCAGGAAAATTTACTGAAAGACTCACAAGGGCGTCGAATTCATATTGAGTTAGCGACTTACCCTTCATGTCATGTTTGACATAACCTTCATATTTTGCCAGGTATAATTTCTGAAGTTTCTTTTGTGTTGTCTCGTCAATGTCCTTGATGAGCTTTGCCGCCGGGCTGCTTTTGCTAATACCGTACTCATCTACCCACATCTGAGCATCTCTTCCGCTAAGCCCTAAAGGGCCGCCTTTCTCTTTCCCGGAGGACAAGAAGGTGATGAGATCGGGTTTCGGCAATCTCTCTTTATCCATTTTACCTATAAGTTGTAAATTGATCCCACCAAGACCCAGACATCTGCGAACGTCCTCGGCAGATTGACCACCCAAGTCAAAACCGGGTCCGAGAGTCACGCCGCTATCGCCTCGTGGCCAATGAAAATTTCTGCTCATTGGGTCGACCTCGTGCTGGAACATTGACTTTAATAGGTCGTCAGAGGATGTCATATCCTTAGCTGGTTTACGTATGGGCATCTGTTCAATTAGCCCGTGTGCCCAGCAGGACAACGCATGAGCGTCCTGGGAGATAGGTAGTCCGAAGGTACCAAAGTCGGTAGAATTTGGCTGACCGGCCCACTCCCATTGAAAGTGATCCTGATTGTCGGATGGGAAAGGAAAGAATGGATTATAGTTGAAAAGCTCCCTCAAGGTTTTTCCGTTCGGCTCGCCGTCGGGATAGATACCATGTTTCTTCTGGAAGTCCTTGATCGCTTCGAGTGTGGCCAAGCCAAATTTGCATGGCCTGCTCTGTTGCCCAGTGGACGCAACGCCTCGCTCTGAGTCGGGAATCTTATAGCCTACTTCGATCAGGCGATGCTGAACGATCTCCACCTTTTTGCCGCTGCTATTCAAAAGACTCATGCCGGTGTAATAGTCGGACAGATCGGGAGTCGCGATCGCGTGAGAATGCTGTTTTCCTGGGTGTGACAGCGGCATCTCAGTTCTTTTCTTTGCCTGTGCACGGCGACGAGACGCTTTTTCTTGGCCCGCGTCATGCAGGAGACAAGCGCTATTCTGGTGGAACAAGGGCGCGGTCATCCCGGTGTCGCTGTCGCAGGCGGAATTCACGTCCCATCTTACTGCAAAAGCGTCGGCTCGTCGTCATCCTTTAATTCCTCTGGCGGAATGATGACAGCTGCGGCTACCTTGTCCTCGGGCTCCAGGTTCAACAACCGAACACCTTGCGTAGCGCGGCCGGCTGCACGGATGGTCTTGGTGTCGATGCGGATGATCTTGCCGAACTGGCTGATGACCATCAGTTCCGAAGCGTCGTCGACCAACTGAATGCTGCTGACGCGGCCGATGCGCGGAGTCACAGCCATGTTCTTGACGCCCTTGCCCCCGCGGGTCTGAAGGCGATACTCCTCAACATCCGTGCGCTTGCCGAAGCCATTTTCGGTAATGGCGAGGATGCGGTACTCGCCCGTCTCATGCTCTTTGGGCGTTACTGCCACGCCGACTACGTAATCGTTTTTGGCAAGGTCGATGCCGCGCACGCCGTAGGCCGGGCGGCCCATGGAACGCACATCGTTTTCGTCGAAGCGAATGGCCATGCCGAGATGCGTGGCCAGGAATACGATCTGGCTGCCGTCTGTAATGCAGGCCTTCACCAGTTCATCGTCCTTGTCGATGCCGATGGCGATGATGCCGCGGGCCATGACGTTGCTGAAGTCTTTGAGCGGCGTCTTCTTGACCGTGCCCTTTTGCGTGGAGAAGAAGATGAACTTACCCTCCTCTTCAAGGTCACGCACGGGCAGAATGGCGCGTACGTTTTCTCCGGCTTGCAAATCGAGCAAGCTCTGCATCGACTTACCCTTGCCCGCAGCTCCTACGTCAGGAATTTCATAAACCTTGAGCCAGTAGACACGACCGGTGTTAGTGAAGCACAGCAGGAAGGCGTGCGTTGAATCGACAATCAGCTGCGCGACAAAATCCTCTTCGCGCGTCTTCATGCCCATGCGTCCGGTGCCGCCGCGGCGCTGCTGGCGATAGATGCTGATGGGCGTCCGCTTGAGGTAACCCTGATGGCTCACGGTAACGGCGACCTGTTCGTCGGCGATCAGATCTTCGAGCTGTAACTCGGCGGACTCATCAATGATTATCGTGCGGCGCGCGTCGCCGTATTTGTCGCGAACCTCTTCGAGTTCCTTGACGATGACGGCGCGCAGCTTTACTTCGCTGGCCAGGATCGATTCGTACTCGGCGATGCGCAGGCGGACTTCCTTCAACTCTTTGAGCAACTCGTCGATGGAGAGTTGCGTCAGGCGGTAGAGTTGCAATTCGAGGATGGCGTCGATCTGGCGCAGCGTGAGGCCCTTTTCCTCGTGCGGCAGGCGCTCGCGATCAAGGTTGAGAATGATCTCCTTGCCCTTGCCCCATGCATAGAGGTTTTCGCGCGCCTCGACGCGTGAACCGGAACCGCGAATGATGCGAATGACCGTGTCCAGATTGTCGAGCGCAATCTTCAAGCCTTCGAGGATATGTTCGCGGGCTCGATCCTTCTTCAACAGAAAGACGGTGCGGCGCTGCACGACATCGATGCGGTGATCGATGAAGCAGTCAATAGCCTGATCGAGTCCCAGCTCTCGCGGCTGCCCGTTGAGCACCGCAAGGAAGATCATGGAGAAGCTCTCTTGCATCTGGGTATGCTTGTAGAGTTGGTTCAGCACGATCTCAGGCTGTGCGCCGCGCTTGAGCTCGATAACAATCCTCATGCCGTCGCGGTCGCTCTCGTCGCGTACGTCGCCGATATCGTCGATGATCTTGTCGGTCACCAGTTCGGCGATGCGCTCGATGAGCTTCGACTTGTTTACCTGGTACGGAATCTCGGTGACGATGATCGCCTGTTTCTCTTTGGTGAGGTTCTCCTGGGCCACCTTGGCGCGCATCATGAAGCGGCCGCGGCCGGTCTTGTAGGCCTGCGGAATGCCGGACTTGCCATAGAGGAAGCCGCCGGTGGGGAAATCCGGACCTTGCACGTGCTTGAGCACGATGGCTAGCGCCGTTTCACGGCTGTGCCCCGGCGCCTTTACAAGTTCGATAGCTGCATTCAAAACCTCTGTCAGGTTGTGCGGCGGAATATTGGTGGCCATGCCGACTGCGATGCCATTCGACCCATTAACGATCAGCGTGGGAATCCGCGTAGGCAGCACCGTTGGCTCGTCGGTGGTCTCGTCGAAGTTGGGCGTCATATCGACGGTTTCCATATCGATATCGGCCATCATCTCTTCGGCGATGCGCTCCATGCGGCACTCGGTATAGCGGTAGGCCGCCGGAGGGTCGCCGTCCACCGAGCCGAAGTTCCCCTGTCCGTCGACAAGCGGATAGCGTAAAGACCACGGCTGCGCCATGCGCACCAAAGCGTCATAGACAGACGAGTCGCCGTGCGGGTGATACTTCTTCAAGCATTCACCGACCACGCCGGCGCACTTGGAGTATCTCTTGTTATGCTGCAGGCCCTCGCGATCCATGGCCGTGAGAATGCGGCGGTGCACGGGCTTCAACCCGTCGCGCGCATCGGGCAACGCGCGTCCCACGATCACCGACATGGAATAAGCCAGATAGGAGCGGCGCATCTCCTCTTCAATATTCATGGGGAGGAAGTTGGTGCCGCTATTGGGCGGGTTCCCGCCTTCGAGAGGGAGAAGTGGATTCTGATCGTCTGCCATAGATGTCATTTCAGGCCCTGCGAAAGGCGGCAGAAAAAGGTCCGGAATAGGCGGGGCCGGGGTCCGCGGGCTGTAGTTCTATTTTACCCTTTGAACGCAGGTCATAGCAAGGTTAAACGTGATAATTAAGTCCTTATTTTGCTTACTTTTATCATCATTTTTGCCCATCATTGCCGGGGACAGGATTTGGATTGATCGTAGAGCATGTCCAGGCCTTAAATTACACGTCAGACTGCGGGCCGATTTCCTCCCACGATCGGTAAGTCTTTTGCCCTATAGAAGCCCCGGCAGGCTGAGCACGCAGAAGACCGCTTGCAACAATAGAATCGCAGCTGCCGAGCCCATCGCCAACCGGCCATGCTGGCTTTCGAAGGCGTCAGCGAAGACTCCGCCGATAAACGTAAGCAGAAACGGAAGCGCCCACAGCCAGGGGCTTCCAGGTGCGCCGGTCAAGATCAAAGCCATAAGAATCAGAGCGCAGATCAAGGGAACGGAGTTCCCAAAATAACGCGACCGGCGAACGCCCAGGTAGAGCACCAGCGCGGCAGCCGCAGCCACCGTGAGGCCGGCATTCGCGAGCGTGCAGAAGAAGCGCCGCGCGGGGTCGAGCGAGATCCACAAAAATCCTGCGGCTGAGCGAAAGACGTAGCTGAAGGCATCCGGCGAGAAGCCATAGCAGACAAAGACCAGCACGAATGCTCCGGCCACAGCAGCCAGGACCACCGGGAGCACCTGGGAGCGGCGTCCCTCGGCAACCCACAGCATGGCCCCCAGGCCAAGCAAGGCTACCACGGGCAGAGCGGCAATGTGCGAGGCTGCCGCCAGCCCAAAGGCCGCCGTCAACAGCACGATCCGCGGACGCCACTTGGCTGCCGGCCCCTGCATGGCGTGAGCCACGCCGATGCAGGCATAGACGCCTCCATAGACCCCCAGCGCGCAGAGCACCTCCGGGTTGGGTGCGATACATGCCCGCAGCACAGCGGGAGAAAAGCAATAAAGCGCCAGAGCCGTGTATCCGCCCAGATTGCCGTAGAGCCGTCGCGTCACCCACCAGAGGCCTGCCCCCAGCACGCACCCCGCCCCTAGAAACGGCAGCCGCATGAGAAACAGTGTGTGTGTAAGCTGGTGGCGAAGCTCCCAGATTGAAGGTTCACCCCCGACTTCCACGACCCGGTCCTCTGGCTTGCGAAAGTGATCGAGGCCGCGCTCGGCGATCAGGTTGAGAGTGAGCGGCAGGCCCGCCAGCCTGTAGGCCAGTACTCCGTCATGAATGTTGCCGCAGCTTGTGAAGTAGCCTGCCAACGGCGAGGGCCGCTCCCACATCTCGCGACCGCAGCGCGCATACTGGTAATCGCGATCAGTGAGCGTCTGGCGGCTGGTTAGCCACAGTCCCTGGATGAGAAACACCGTCAGCAGCCCCGCCGCGATGCGCTGCGGCAGGTTGAAGCGAAAGCGGCGAAGACGGGCAAAGCGGTGCGTTGTCATGCTCGAAGGAACCTTACCAGTCTAAACGGCGGTCCCTCCACTCGCCTTCGCTTCCGCATCTTTCAGTGTTCCCAGCAGGTGGGAGCGTATTGTGCGGCAGCAATCCTGCTCCACAAGCAGAAAAGCCGCCCCGAAGAGCGGCTTTTCTGCTTGTGGATGGAGTTGAATCTTAGTTGAAGATGGCTCCTACGGTTACGTTGGTGAGATTCGTGTCCGTCGGCAAGATGACCGTGCATTGGTTTGGGCCGGTCTGAGTTGGAGGGTCCGGGTTTGGGGCGCAGTTCGAGGACCATCCTCCGAAAGCTCCTGTTCCGGCAGGTGCAGTCAAAACTGGCGGAAAAGTAACAGGATATGTCGCTGAGCAGACCGAACCACCGGTGCCGCCACTGAGCGCCCAACCTGGCCCGCAATGGATCACGTCTGGCGTGCCCGTGGCAGATGGAGCGGTCACATACCAGTCGGTGTTGTTCAAGCCTTCGTTGTAGACGGTCACAGTCGTCAGCAGCGCGGGCTCTTGAGAGCCGGGAAAGCATGAGCCTGCAATGGGACCGGAAGGACACGATAGGACGGGGGTGCTACATCCCTGTTCCACGCTGCAAGGGCACGGAGCAACATACGGGCATGAGAACGCCGCTGTGGCAAACTGGATCGATCCGGATACCGGATCCGTCACTTCAGCCACGATTTGGGCATTGCTTCCAGACCCGTATGCCGTGACGATGCCGGCGGTAGCTCCAGAATTTCCACCTGTATTGCTGTTAACGGGGAAAGCGTTGGGGAAGGAAGACAACCATTCAACCGAATTTGTCACATCGCGAACCTGTGGAGAAACCGAGTAGGTCCCGATGGCCAGAAAATTGCCCGTATCTTGCAAGTTGCCTACGGTTATCGAAGCGGGAATGATGGTCAGCGAGATAAGGTCCTCTGAAGACATCCCGCCCCCTCCCGTTCCCGATGGGAGCGAAACCGTAACGGTTGCGCTGCTCGATACCGGACCGTGAAATCCCATGGCGGTCGCAGTAATCGTCGCTGTGCCGACGCCTTCGGCAGTCACCAAGCCCGTGGAGGCGCCCACCTGCGCAATGGCGCTGGAGCTTGAAGTCCAACTAACCTGGCCGGTAACATTTTGCGTGGAGGTGCGAGCAGCATTGCCGAATGTTCCCATGGCTGTCAACTGAACGGTGGGCCCGCCTGCGACCAACGCACTTGTCGACGGTGTCACCTGAATAGAGTCCAGCCCCGATGAGGAATTGCAACCTGTAAACGAAAGCACAAGGCCAGCGAGCAGAAGCACGCCGAGGCGAAAACGATCGAACATAATGGACTCCTTACCCTTTTCCGACGATTCTACACCCATTATTCACCCCCCTACCGCCGAATGGTTTCCTATTGAAGGGTTCCCTATTGCTGCGGAATCAAGACAGTCAATAAGCAAAGACCGGCTCCTCGGGAAGCAAAGTCCGGCTCTTCAGGCGGTTGGCCCACCTTTGGCTCAGGGATTAACCTTCGACGTTGGACGCAAATCAACCACCTATTCGAGACCCGAGAGCTCCGCCCGGACCTGGTAACAATGCCAACCGGCACAGGCACGCACTGCTTTCTGACCTATTCTGTTCGGGCGCACTTTGCTCCCTTTGGCCGCCAAAGGCTACACTTCTGGTCAGTATGGCCATTGCAGGCGACAAAACTCCGGTACCGGGATCCCCGACCACAGATTTTCGTGGTCGCGGTGGGGAACGGCTGGTCAGCGCCTCGCGCGCCGACGAAGAGCAGGGCTTTGAGCTGAAACTGCGTCCTCGCTGGCTGGGAGAGTTCATCGGCCAATCGAAGGCCAAAGAGCAGCTCGCCATCGCTCTCGAAGCCGCCAAATCACGCGGCGAGGCGCTCGATCACGTCCTCCTTTACGGCCCTCCCGGACTGGGCAAAACGACTCTGGCCACCATTATCGCCAACGAGTTGGATGTGGGTTTCCAGCAGACCTCCGGGCCCGCGCTACAGATTCAAGGCGACTTGACTGCAATTCTGACCAACCTTCGCGAACGCCAGGTGCTCTTTCTCGACGAGATCCACCGCATGCAGCCGGTGCTCGAAGAAAAACTCTACACCGCCCTTGAGGACTACAAGCTGGACATCATTATTGGCCAGGGCCCGGCTGCGCGCACCCACGTGATGGAGATTAGGCCCTTCACTTTTATTGGTGCAACGACAAGACCCGGTCTGCTGTCGTCCCCCCTGAGATCGCGCTTCGGCATCTTGCTGCGGCTGGAGTTCTACACCGAAGACGAGCTGCGTTTCATCGTCACGCGCTCTGCTGAAGTGATGCAGATTCCAATCGACCAGGATGGCGCGGCCGAAATCGCTTTGCGCTCACGCGGAACACCAAGAATCGCCAACCGGCTGCTGCGCCGCGTGCGCGATTTTGCCCAGGTACGCGCCTCGGGCACGATCGACCGCCCCACCGCCAACGCCGCCCTTACCATGCTTGAAGTCGACGCCCACGGCTTCGACGAGATCGATCGCCGACTGCTGCTGGCTATCATCCAGAAATACGAAGGCGGACCTGTGGGATTGAGCACGCTCGCCGCAACACTGGCCGAAGAGCAGGACGCACTGGAAGAAGTTTACGAACCATTTCTCATTCAGATCGGATTTCTCGACCGCACGCCGCGCGGACGCGTTGCAACGCGGTTGGCTTACGAGCATTTTGGCCTGACGATGCCGGGAAGACAGGTACCGCTGTTCTAGCGAACGCAGCATTCTTATCCGATTTCACGAGTGCTTGCCCTCAGAAACTGAAACCGTCTATGAAGCTTTTGTTTCGAATTGCAATTCGCCGGCGATTTGCAGAGAATTTAGCCCCGACGGCGCACAATTGAATTGATGGGAAGTGGAGAAAGTGGCGAATAAAGATGAGAACCAAATGCCGGGTCAGTTGGCTTTTGCAGCTCTCCCCTGTAAGGGTACCCCCACCCCCCCCTCCTATATTTTCAAAACCTTGCAGGTAATTTATTGGTAATCTATCTTTCCTGGTAATGGAAACATAGAAAGG
>CAYTJN010000166.1:0-8943 GCA_964438125.1 uncultured Occallatibacter sp. | reverse complement strand
CGACCTGGCCAGCGCCGATGCCATACAGATTGTTGGCCTGCGTCGAATTCAGCACTGGCTGCCAAGCAGTTGAAGTGCCGAATCCGCGAATCGT
This sequence comes from uncultured Occallatibacter sp., assembly GCA_964438125.1. Classification (GTDB taxonomy): domain Bacteria; phylum Acidobacteriota; class Terriglobia; order Terriglobales; family Acidobacteriaceae; genus Telmatobacter. Next base: position 8,849 of record CAYTJN010000166.1, on the reverse strand, counting down.
CTGATAGGTGGTATTAAAGTTGATATTGTCTACAGTCTGCGCGCTGGCCATGGCCGAAGCGAGCAAGAGTGCCGATATTGCTGTAAGGACTGCTCGGAATTTCATCTTAAATTTGCTCCTTGTGGGTTGGGGGGGTTGGAACTGAACCAGATTGCATACGCGACCAATCCGGTGCGCAATTGGACCGCGTGATGCCTCGCCGCTGAAGAATCTGCGTTTCAGTCGGGCATAACGAAGGGAATGGGGCACTTTTCGCCAGATTTCAGAAACTCCAACTGCGGTACGAACAATAAAACGTTTTATCAAGGTCGATCAAGTTACTAACCTCTCGCTTACCAAGGTAACCACCTCAGGGAGGTTACCTCGCGCATGCCGGTATTTTCAATGAGCTTCAGGGTTTGCGACACAGTTAACAGAAATAAAGAGTTACCTAAACCTATCCATTTGCTCGAACGAAACTGCGCGAATCTTCGAAGTAATAAGGACTATAGAACAGACCTGGTATCCCCGGTCTTTTGATAACTTTCCAGAGTTTGAGCTCGGGGCTGTTCAACAGGCAGCGCCGGTAATGAGGAATGAGGATAGCTGAGGTGTCAACGCTTCCCCAAGAAGCACCTGCCGAAAGTGAACTACATCCTTCCTGAAATTCACACCGCTTTATCTATCTATCACGGCAGGTGTTTCGTTATCTTGACCGTTCTCCCCCGCGGGAGTAGGATTCGCTGGAAACTCATGACTGGATGAATTCCGCTCCATGAAAAGCACGCAGATAAAAAAGGGCGAAATCCCGTAGATTTCTCGCGCCATAAGTGCGCAGCATAAAAGACGTTGTCACAATTGCCCCTGGGACTTATGGTCTGACTCTTGCTCATTGCCTTTTCTCGAGACGTGCAAGTAAACGTTGTCATGCTGACGACCGGCACAGGGACGAACGTGCTTGAACTGACCCGGCCCGCGCGGCCAACAACCACCGAACTAAGGAGAAAGAAACGATGTCACAACAGCTTGATTCCTCCCCCTGCCGCTCATTCGTTCAGCGATTGAGTGAGCACATCACCGTACTCGCAGTTCTACTTGCCGCCCTCTTTGCGCCGAACGCCTTCGCCTCGACAGCATGTGGCGTCGTTTACACAATCACGCCGCAGAACTCCAGCACTTTCGGAGCTGCGATTACCATCAACAACTCGGGAACGACTGCCCTTTCCCCTTGGACCCTTACCTGGAGCTTTGCCAACGGACAGACCATCACCAGTTCGTGGAATGGAACCGCGTCGCAAAGCGGAGCCAACGTTACCATCAACGAACAGTCGGGTCAGAGCTGGCAGAACATTCCCGCCGGCGGAAGTTACTCCGGATTCGGCTTCAATGGCACCTGGAACGGCGCCACGAATGCAGTGCCCACAAACTTCGCCGTCAACGGTGTCGTCTGTGGAGGATCGGCAACCCTGACCTCGACCACTACTTCTCTTTCGTCCTCCGCCACCAGCACAACAACGGGCACCAGCGTCACTCTGACCGCCAAAGTCGCGCCCTCCGCCGCCACAGGCACTGTGACGTTTTACGATGGTACAACCGCGCTTGGAACCGGCACATTGAGCGCAGGGACAGCGACTCTTGCCACTTCCTTCAGCACAGCCGGCACACATTCAATCACCGCTGCCTACGGTGGATCGACAACCGACGCAACCAGTACTTCAAGCGCGGTGAGCATCGCAGTCACGACTGGATCACTGACTGCCACCACAACAACTCTCTCTTCTTCTACAACCACTCCCACAGCAGGAGCCAGCTTCACGCTGACAGCTAGCGTTGCACCCTCCGCGACCGGCACAGTAACTTTTTATAATGGAAGCGCCGTGTTGGGGACGGGAACCCTCAGTTCAGGGAAAGCCACTCTTTCTACCTCGGTCGCTACGGCCGGCACTTACTCGCTGACCGCTGCCTACGGTGGATCGACGACAGATGCCGCCAGTACTTCAAGCGCTGTGAGCATCACTGTGACGGCATCCAGCAGTTGCAGCACAACCAACCCCATCGTTCCCTATATCGCTGTGGGAGGCGTCTGGAGCGCAGCCGGTGAAAGTTCCGTCTCCGTCGCTTCGGGATCGGCTGTGGACCTCGGGCCTTGGCCAGTCAGCGGCGGGAGCTGGGCTTGGACCGGACCCAACGGCTTCACATCCACCGCGCGCGAGATTGATGACATTGCGTTAAGCAGTGGTGTTAACACTTACACGGCGACTTACACCATCACCGGATGTTCTTATAAGCAGACGTTCACTGTCACGGTCTCTGTCACTACCGCCGGCCAGGCGCCTTGCGACATCTTCTCTAGCGACGGCCATGCATGCGTCGCGGCCTACAGCACGACCCGTGCCCTCTTCGGAGACTACCAAGGCCATCTCTATCAGGTCCATCGCACTTCAGACAACACCTATCTGGACATTTCCGTGTCCTCGGCCGGCGGTCACGCCAACGCGGCTGCCCAGAATACTTTCTGCGCCAACACCACGTGCACCATCACAAAACTTTACGATCAGACGACGGACGGTAATGACCTGAGCGTAGCGGGACCCGGAGCCAATGTTCCGACGGCCGACAGCCCCGTTTCCGCTACTGCACTGTCTGTTACCTTGGACGGCAACCAGGTCTACGGTATGTACTTCAACAGCGGTAATGGCTACCGCAACGACAGCACGAAGGACATTCCAGTTAACGCCGATCCAGAGGGCGCTTACATGGTGACCTCCGGCACGCATTTCAACCAGTATTGTTGCTTCGACTTCGGTAACGCCGAGGTCGACAACGGCTACGCCAGCAATTACGCTCCCAGTCACATGGACGCCATCAACTTCGGCTCCGACTGCTGGTTCGACTCCTGCCCTGGCAGCGGTCCCTGGGTGCAAGTCGACCTGGAGTGCTGCGGCAAACTTGGCGCTGTTCCTACTAACTCCAACGACACTGGCCTCACGATGCCCTTCGTTGCCGCATATCTGAGAAATGAGGGCGTTGGCAACTACTACCTTGATGGAGGCGACGCAACGAAAGCCACCGGCAACGCGTCTTTGTACGCCGGGCCACTGCCAAGCGGCTATTCACCGATGCACCAGGAGGGCGCGATTCTCCTCGGCATCGGAGGCGATAACAGCGACTGGGGAGTTGGTAACTTCTTCGAAGGCGCGATAACAGCCGGCGTCTACTCCAACGCCGCCCTGAACAGCATTCAGGCCAACATTGCCGCCGCTCAATACGCCTTGAAATAAAAGGTCGGCAGAATAAGCAAGGTTGTCGTGGGAGAGGTGCTACGCAGCATGGCCTCTCCCCCGATGTGCGCTCCGCTCTACCTGACCGGCTTGTCTGTCCAGCGCCTTTCACCGAGTAAGTCGGGTCACGCGCCGCTAACCTCTGCTCGGTCCCGTGCCTTCCAGGCCGCCCAACTCCAGGCAGCAGTAGCCGCTGCAATGGATAGCCCCGCAAACACCACCTTCAACATGCGTGAACGAACCAATGGCGCTGATGCCTCATCGCGCACATGCTCAGGTCGTACACCGATCCCAACCGCGTATCCCACTGCACGCTGAACTCCCGGAATACGCACGGCCGCCTTCAATTGCCAGGGTGCATCGATCGGACCTGGATGCTCGAATACCCGCGCAAAGCCCCGATGAGCAGCTAACTGGATTGCTTGCGTAACGCGGGTCGGCAGTGTGCGTCGCCTCTCAACTGCCGCCAATGCAGCAATTGGAACCTGGTGCTGTTGGAGCGGCCCTGACAATATTCTTGCAGCGGCAATGGCATCCTGAATCGCCAGGTTGATTCCCACCCCACCAGCGGGCGACATCGCATGAGCTGCATCGCCAATGCACAATAGACCCGGCAAGTACCAGCGCCGCAGCCGATTAATCTGCACAGTTAGAATTTGGATCTGGTCCCAATTTTTAAGTTCGTTCACTCGTTCTCCCAGATACGGAGCAATCTTTCGAATGTCGTCGCGGAGTGCATCGAGGCCATTCGCCTTGATGTCTTCATAAGAGCCCTTTTTGATGATGAGCCCGGCTTGAAAATACTCTGATCGATTGATGAGAATCAACGCCTTTCCATAATTGACGTTGCCGAGAACCTGGCCCGGATCGTCCGCCTTGCGGCTGAGTCGGAACCACAATACATCGATGGGTACTCCGTGCTCGATCACCTCGAGTCCCGCCGCGTTGCGCGCAAGAGAATGACGCCCATCGCAGCCCACCACTAGATCCGCATCGATCTGTACCTCCCGGTCTCCGTTCCGCGCCACGACTCCCGTGATGCGTCCATCCCTCTTCAACAGATCGATCGCCTCGTGTTGCATGAGCAATTCAAACGAGGAAAACCTCCTTGCATGATCCGATAGGAAATTCAGAAAATCCCATTGCGGCATGAGCGCCACAAATTTGCACGTCGCTGCCACATGACTAAAATCGGCCACCTGGAATTCAGAATCGCCAAGGATCACTCCCAGCGATGAGACCTTTTCATGCGGCAATTCCAGGAACTGTTTCAACAATCCAAGCTCATTGAGAACCTCCAGAGTGGAGGGATGGACCGTATCGCCCCGGAAATCGCGGAAAAAGTCCTCATGCTTTTCAAGCACTGTAACTGCGATGCCCTTTCGCGCCAGAAGATAGCCAAGCACCATGCCCGCTGGCCCGCCCCCGACGACACAACAAGTCGTTTGCAAAGTCTCAGTCGCCACGCCTCAATCCCCTCCTGTTCCTGCCTCCAAATCCGTTCCATAATTTGGATGCTGAAATTCGACGAAGGACAGCATGCGCGCCTCGCAGCGCAGTTCGCGCGCGAGCCCAGCCATAGCCAAGCGAGCGACCTCGCTGATTCATCGATCACTTAATGAGGAGTGAACGGTGAGATTACAGTCCGTCAGTCCCCAGATCCCATAATCGGACCTGGGGCACTCGAAGGATCTTGGGGGGACAGTTGCTACTGTGGTTCTGGACTGCTACGAAGAGACGTCAATTGAACCGATCATCGTTTACCATTCTTGCGATGATCGATTCCCAGTCCAATCCAAAGCCTGAGCTGTTTTTTGGCCTCGTTGGAGCAGTTGGAACCGACCTCGACAAGGTAGTTTCCGCGCTGTCGAAGGCACTCTCCGAAGCTGATTACCAGACAAAATCGATCAGATTGTCGGAAATGCTTCGCGCGATAGACAAGTATAAGAATCTTCCGACAAAGTATGCCGACGAACGTATCGACAAGCATATGACAGCTGGGGATGAGTTTCGGGAAATCATGGAGCGACGCGATGCGGTCGCACTGTTGGGCGTTGGAAAGGTGAGGGAAATCCGTGCCTCCCAGGGCAAAAAGGGTGAACAAGGCCCTCGAAATTGGGCGTACATCTTCCGCTCATTGAAGAATCCAGGCGAGGTCGAATCGCTTAGAAGAATATATGGCTCGTCTTTCTATCTGATCGCTGCATACACGAGCCTTCAAGATCGCCGTATAGCCCTTGCAAAGCGAATCGCTCAGACCAGAAATACATATCACGGTCGGCTGCAATGAAGTTCCCAAGGCCGGAGGGGGACTCAATTGGTGTGGCGATACTCCAGACAAACGCGAATACCGATCCGGGGTGGACGGCATCGAGGAACAGAAGAGAAATCTGATCGCTGAAACGCTAAAAACGCTAAAGGAGAGGGGCTGGCTAGAAAAAGATAAGTCCAGTTTATCCACAGATAAGCTCGTCACTCTGGCCCTCGATCCGGAGAATCCAATTCTTACAAAGGACTTAAAAATCAGAAGCTTAATCGAATTTGGAAGAGCGGTTCATGGTGAGATGGCCGCTCTCACCGACGCTGCAAGGCGGGGAGTCTCAGTTAATGGGTGCATAGTGTTTGTGACAACCTTTTCTTGTCACCTGTGCGCCCGACACATCGTTGCTGCCGGAATCTCGGCGGTGATTTACGTTGAACCTTACGCAAAGAGTCTGGCCGCAGAGCTTTATCCTGATTCGATTTCCGTTGATGGAGATCAGAATAAGGATGGCCACGTCCCTTTTGCGCCTTTTGTTGGGATTGCACCACGGCAATATATGGACTTGTTTGCGAATGACAAGCGCAAAAATTACGACGGGACAATTGTCATTTTCGCTGCAAAAAATGCGTTGCCAAAGTTCACCCAGGAATCTACGGTGTATCTCGAAAACGAAATCAAAGCTTGTAGAATTCTGCATCGAACAATGAAGAAGAACGGTCTTGCTCAGGAGAACGACGATGGCGGAGTGGTTGAAAAGAGTGATGGAAGAAGCGGACCGGCAATTTGAACAACTGCCAGAATGGAAGAAGGCGTCTGCCGAACAATTCCTTTGCACCTCCAAATGCGAGGAGGAACGTTCCTCTTCTACGATCCGTGAACCACTGCTTCGACAAGAGAAACCTAGGAATTAAGATCCAAAGTTAGCGGATTGCACTATCTCCCCGATCGAATGCAACACTCGGCTTCCATCAGGTTGGAGAGGATGTCCTTGATGCGGGTCGGTTGCCCTGGCCTTTGAAGCGCAGCCAATCGAGGACCAGCGGATCGATACAGGCGCGCTCCATGTCGCCCTTTGCAGATAATTACTCCCAATTGGCGCATCATAAAAAGTAGCCATGAGAGCGGGGCTTTTTCCGAACCCTGACTCATTTCTCTTATCCCCCGTATAGGGGGGTACCCCCACCCCCCTCCTATATTTTCGAAACCTTGCAGGTAATTATTTTGCTACGGCCAGCGAATCCGTCGCGCGGTGCTTAACCAAATTAGAATCATCAAAAAACCACGCAGGCCACGTGCAGCCGCGCTCCGGAATGTACCGCAAAGTCATGGAATCGTAACCGCGCTCCGAGTATACTGGCCGCAAGGAGGCGCACGAGTAGCTGCGCCGACTGGATGTGAGGTGCGTCTTCCGCGGGGACTCCGGTTCGCTGACGTTCGACGTTCCACCTTCTGAGACTTCCCGCTGGCGCGCGGTCGCTCGCGTCCTCCGAAGTCCCATGGATGCCGTGAGTTGTGCCCTTTTTCCTGCCTGCTGTGCCCTCTGCGGCTCTCCCTTGCCGCACCTCTCTTCCGTGCCCATTTGCGAGATTTGCTGGACCGAGATTTCCGTCCAGAGTGGAGACGTGTGTCAGCGTTGCGGCGACCCGCTTAACGTTCCGATGCTGGCGGCTGGGCCTTGGCTATCGGGGCTTTGCCGTAGCTGCCGTCTGGCGCCGCCGCCCTTCGAAAAAGCGGTCTCTTACGGCCCTTACCAGGACCGCATGCGGGCGGCGATTCATGCTTTGAAGTACGACCGGCTGCATGGCGCGGCACGCCGGCTGGGCCGGATGCTGGCTGAGGCGATTGCCCAACTGGCGTCCGAGGCACCGGCGGAGATGCTGGTGGTTCCAATACCGCTGCATCGAACCAAACATTCTCAGCGCGGATTTAATCAGGCACGGTCGCTGGCGGTGAGCGCGCTGGCAGTGCTTAAAAAGTCTCATCCTGAGTGGCGGCTGCGACTGGCTGCGACGACGCTGATGCGGCTGCGCGCTACCGAGAGCCAGGCCGGGCTGACTGCACGGCAGCGGCGACTGAACGTGCGGAGGGCTTTCAGCGTGTCCGACGCCACGGAGGTCGTGGGAAAGCATGTGCTGGTGATCGACGACATTTTCACCACCGGAGCTACAGCGCGCGCAGCAGCGAAGACACTTTTAGACGCGGGAGCGCTGTCGGTGTGGGTGGCTACACTGGCCCGGGCGCGTATGCGGAATGCGCGGGAAGCGTCGGTTCGAATTGATCCTGAGTCTCACCCGAGCCGCGAGAACAACGACGCGCCGACGGTGGAGCATCCTGAGAGTTTGCAAGGAGCAAGCATTTATTCATCGCAAGACCAATCATCTTTTTGATGAGGGAAAAAGGATGTCGCTGGGAAAAGCCATGATTCATGCACGCAAGCAGAAGTCGATCGCCAGAGCCGCGGCGGTCGCGGGAGAACAGGTTGGCGTTCAGTCGGCTCATATTCTACAGATGCCGGTGCTGGTGCTCAATGCATCGTATGAGCCGATTAATATTTGCGGCGCGCGGCGGGCGCTGGTGTTGGTACTCAAGGGCATTGCGCGCACTGAAGAAGAGCACGGCCTGATGTTGCATGCGCAGAGAAGCAGGATTGCCATGCCATCGGTGATTCGGCTGCTGGAGTATCGTCGCATCCCGTATCAGACGCGCGCCCTCTCGCGCAAAAATATTCTGTTGCGCGACCGCAACACCTGCCAGTATTGCGGAGACGTGCTGCCTCCCGGCGACTTGACGCTGGATCACGTAATTCCCCGCTCGCGGGGCGGCAATTCTACATGGGAGAACCTTGTAGCCTGCTGCCATAGCTGCAACCGGCAGAAAGGCAACAGGATGCTGCACGAGATCGACGACATGATTCTGCTGCGCGAGCCAAGACCCTTTTCACTTCATACGAGCCGACAAATCATGCGCATGCTGGGGCGTGGCGATGACCGCTGGCGGAAGTATCTCTTTTATTAAGTTTTCAGTTTTCAGTTGTCAGGTGTCGGATCACGGGCCTCAGTCGTGAGTACCCGAATCGCAGATGCGCGTCATACGATTGCACAGAGGTTGATCGATCACTTCTGAACAATCAGGAGCTTTTGTTTATGACGCAATCGTTTCGGGATCTACTGGTTTGGCAAAGAGCCATTCAGTTAACCGTCGCCGTCTATGGTATGACTCAAGAGTTCCCACGGGAGGAAGTATACGGGTTAACCGTATGCGTCCGAGCAAGCTTTCATTTACCCACAATTTCCTGCGCGATGAGGAATCCGATTTGTATGTCAGTG
>CAYTJN010000165.1:0-8960 GCA_964438125.1 uncultured Occallatibacter sp. | reverse complement strand
TCTCCGCCACCGGCTACCACAATCCGCAGTGCTCGGCCTGCTTCATCAACTCCGTGGATGATTCGATGAGCGGCATCATGGACCTGGCCCGCACCGAAGCCATGCTCTTCAAATTCGGCTCCGGAACGGGAACGAACTTCAGTTCGCTGCGTTCCAGCCATGAATCGGTCTCTGGCGGCGGCACGGCCAGCGGCCCTCTCAGCTTCATGCGCGGCTTGGATGCCTTCGCCGGCGTCATCAAGTCGGGAGGCAAGACGCGGCGCGCGGCCAAGATGGCCATTTTAAACGCCGATCATCCGGATATTCTTGACTTCATCGACTGCAAGGCCAAGGAAGAGAAAAAGGCCCACGACCTGATCAAGTGCGGCTACGACGGTTCCGGGCCGGATTCGGAGGCCTTTTCGTCGATCTTCTTCCAAAATGCCAACAACTCGGTTCGCGTGAGCGACGAGTTCATGCGCGCCTACGAGAGCGACGGCGACTTCACGACTTATACCGTCAGGGGCCACGAGCCGGTCAAGACCTACAAGGCGCGCGATCTAATGCACAGAATTGCCGATGCTACTTGGCACTGCGGCGACCCCGGCATGCAATTCGATACGACGATCAACAAGTGGCATACCTCAAAGAATTCGGCTCGCATCAATGCTTCGAATCCCTGCTCGGAGTACATGTTTCTCGACAACTCGGCCTGCAATCTGGCCAGTTTTAACCTGATGAAATACGTCACCCCGTCGGGCGGCTTCGACATTCCGGCCTACCGGCACTCGATCTCCGTGCTCATCACGGCGATGGAAATCCTCGTGGATAACTCCGGTTATCCCACCGAAGCGATTGCCAAGAACTCCCACGACTATCGGCCGCTGGGCCTGGGCTACGCCAACCTCGGCGCATTGCTGATGGCCTTCGGCTTGCCCTACGACTCGGCTGCGGGACGCAATCTGGCAGCCGCCTTCACCGCAATCATGACGGGCCAGGCCTACCTGCAATCGGCCATCATTGCCGCCAACTGCGCGCCAATCGCCTCGGCCACGCCCTTGACCGCCAGTGTCGATCATCAGGGCGGCGCCTGCCCTGGTTTCTACGTCAACCGCGAACCTTTCCTTGACGTGATCCGCATGCACCGCGCCGAGGTAAACAACATTGGAGCGGTTCGCCAGAGCGGCGAGCCATTCAATGTTCCTCAGCTCGAAGCCCTGATCGACGCCAGCCGCGAGTGCTGGGACATGGCCTTGGTTTACGGCGAAAAGTTCGGCTACCGCAACTCGCAGACCACTGTGCTGGCCCCCACCGGCACCATCGGCTTCATGATGGACTGCGACACAACGGGCATTGAACCCGATCTGGCGCTCGTCAAATACAAGAAGCTGGTGGGCGGCGGCAATATCAAGATCGTCAATAACACCGTGCCGGCCGCGCTCTTCAAGCTGGGCTACACCGACGACGAGGTCAACGCAATCGTCAGCTACATCGATGCGACGGGGACCATCGAAGGCGCACCGGGCATCCAGCCCGAGCACTTGGCGGTCTTCGATTGCAGCTTCAAGCCGCACAAAGGCACGCGGACCATCCACTACATGGGACATATCAAAATGATGGCCGCCACGCAGCCGTTTCTCTCCGGCGCCATCTCGAAGACTGTCAATTTGCCTCAAGAGGCCACCATTGAGGAGATCGCCGAGGCCTACGCCGAAAGCTGGCGTCAGGGCATCAAGGCAGTTGCGATCTACCGCGATGGCTCCAAGGGCACTCAGCCGCTGAATACAAGCATGGACGCTAAGCGTGAGTCTTCGCCGTTGGATGTCGCAGCCAGCCGCGTGCTGACGCAAATTGTCGCAGGGCAGCCTGGCGCCGTAGCTGACCTGAAGGCCCTGGAAGCTAACGCCGGAGAAAAGGTCGAAACCTCGGCCAAGTCGGTCTTTTTAGCTGCCGTCTCATTCCAGAGAGCGTTGGAAGAGATTGCTCGGGTTTCCGAGCTTTCCATGCCGCTGCTTCAAACCGCCGTCCAAAGTGCTTCCGTGCATGAGGACCAAAATCCGGAACCGCAGGATCTCAATGGACCGCCTCGCGCAGTTCGTCACCGCTTGCAGGACGAGCGCGCCTCCATCACGCATAAATTCGGAATTGCTGGCCACGAGGGATACATCACGGTCGGCCTCTATCCCAACGGGCAGCCCGGCGAGATCTTCATCAAGATGGCCAAAGAGGGCTCGACCGTCTCCGGCATGATGGATTCGTTCGCTACGTCGATCTCCATCGCGCTGCAACACGGCGTGCCGCTCAAAGTGCTCTGCGAGAAGTTTGCCCACACCCGCTTTGAACCTTCGGGCTGGACCGGCAATGAGCAGATCGGTTACGCCAAGAGCCTGATGGACTATATCTTCCGCTGGCTCAATCTGCGCTTCCTTTCTGGTACGCAAATGTCGCTCTTCGCCGGTCTGACTCCGCAGGCCTCGCAACTGCCTGCTCCGCCCACCATGCTTCCAGACTCCGAGCCGGAACAGGACGTCGCCGCCCCGCAAGGAAACCTGGCGAAGCTGGCTGAGGAGGTGGCCTGGCGGTTACATCAGGTGAGCGACAAGCACACGAAACCCGGCTTCGGGAATCCCGGAATCGCCGGCGGCGGCATCGCTCCCGATGCGGCGAGCGGCCTGTCGATCAACGCCGGAGCCCAACCGGAACCCGGCCTCACCGACCGCGGCATCTTTCACGCCGCCAACGCCATGAGCTCTATGTATGAGATGGGCGACGCTCCAAGCTGCTCGATCTGCGGAGCGATCATGGTGCGCAACGGCAGTTGCTATCGCTGCATGAGCTGCGGATCGACGAGTGGTTGTTCATAGGAACTTTAACTTACTTTTACTAAGGAGCAGAGGCATCTCTGCTCCTTTTTCTTCTGGTTTCGCAAAAGTAACTCATAACAGCTTTCACTGATCCTTTGTCACGGCCGCTCTCACGCCGGCATAGCCGCTCCCGTCGAAGCATCCAGCAGTCGATCGGCATCGGTCCATTCCTCAGCGCTCAGTTTCAGGCTGGCCGCTGCGATGTTCTCTTCCAGGTGCGCTACCTTGGATGTGCCGGGAATCGGCAGCATCACCGGCGACCGGTGCAAGAGCCAAGCCAGCGAAAGCTGCGCCACCGTGGCCGAGTGCCGTGCGGCGATCTGGGCTAGCGCTTCAGCCAAAGGCTGGTCGGGCTTCAGCAGCTTGCCGGCATTGATCGGATACCAGGGCAGGAAGCCAATTCTCTGCTGCTCGCAGTAGTTGAGCGTTTCTTCATGCCGCCGATCGGCCAGACTGTACCGATTCTGGACAGTCGCCACTCCGATGATCTTTCTCGCCTCTTCAATCTCTTGCGATGTTACTTCGCTTAAGCCGATGTGGCGGATCTTGCCCTGCTCTTGCATTCGTTTCAGCGCGCCGAGCGACTCCTCCAGTGGAGTCCGAGGATCGATTCGATGAAATTGGTAAAGGTCGATGTGGTCCAATTTCAATCGGCGCAGGCTCATTTCCACACATTGAATCAGGTAGCCGGCGCGACCTACAAACTCGGTCTTCGAAGGTCCTTGGCGCGTGATGCCGCCTTTGGTGGCGATCACCAGCGCGGGAGGATAAGGGTGGAGTGCCTCGGCGATCAGCCGCTCGGCTATCTCTGGCCCATACGCGTCCGCGGTGTCGATAAGCGTGACGCCCAGCTCAACCGCCCGGCGCAGAACGCGGCGAGCTTCGGCTGCATCGGCCGGTTCTCCCCACGCGCCCTCACCCACCAGGCGCATGGTTCCATATCCCATTCGATAGACCGGCAGGTTGCCTCCGATCAGTAATGCGCCACTGGCGGCCGCTGGGGGATCTTGTGTACTCATACTGCATTGGATGCTCAGGAATGATTGGCGGTGCGAGGATGCGACTCTGGTTCTTGGTTGGGTGGAACCCGCAAAGCCCTGTGCTCGTATGTAGAATCCAGAACAGAGCAAGGAGAACGACTCATGGGCAGCCCGACCTATCCCAACCCGCAAGCGATCTTTTCTCAGCAGTACGAGGCAGTACGTCGCGATGAGGTAGTGGGCATCCTGCTCGCGCTCTTTCTGGGAGGCTTCGGCATCCACCACTTTTACCTGCGGCGAACCGGCCTGGGCATCTTGTATTTATGCCTCAGTTGGACGCCGATCCCTTGGGTTCTTGGGTTTATTGAGTGCTTCTTCATGCCCGGCCGTGTCCGGGAATTCAATGCCATCCAGGCCGCTGGAATCGCTGGGATGTTGGGCATTGCAACTCCCGCCTGGGGCCAGCCATTCAATGTCACGGTCAACGTCCCTGCGGCGCAACCCGGCACCCTGACTGCCTGCCGGCGTTGCGGACTCACCAACCCACAGTCCTCCCGCTTCTGCGCAAGCTGCGGCGCGCCGCTTTAAGAGGCCGGCGGGCCAAAGAAAGTGCTCTCCGGCCCGCCGCAATTGCCAGAAACCTATTCGGGTTTGCCAGTCTTCTCCAGCGTATCCACGAGATGCCAGGGGTAATAGGGTCGTGACGCACGCAAGGCATCCAGCCGAGCGAGCAACTCCTTCTGGTGGGCCTGTCCTCCAGGACGATACCCCTCATAAATCGCATAGCCGTAAAGAGCGGAGAAGTTCTCCGGATCGAGTTTCAACGCCGTCTCGAAGTCGGCGTGGGCCTGTTGGCCTATCTGGGATTCCTGCGATTGGCCAAAGCCTTCCATCAAGTTGGCCTGGGCGAGCCATGCCAGGTAGTAGCAGGCCGCCGAAGCGCGTTGTGCCAGCAGCGTTGCGTTCGGGGTTTTCCGCTCCGCCGTTAAAGCTCTGAAAAAGTTGTAAACGCGAGGACCGTCGTTGTTCGCGACAATCAGTTTCCAATAGTCGCTGACTGCCATACCAAACTCATTGGTTTCAGGATCGGCCTGACTCATCGCCACCTCAAGTTTGCCAAGCGCAAGCGTCGTGCCCGCCTGCGTAGCCGAGACCGTTGATGGAGCCGCCTGAGCAAGGACTGGCTGAGCAAGGACTGGAGGGATGAAACCCGACGCCACCACGGCGAGGATGCCGAGGATTGCTAAGAACAATTTGCTTCTCATAGTGCCTCCTATGTTTGAAGTGAGTGATCGTTTTGCATTTCCGAGAACTCTGCAACGCAGAGTAAATTGGCAGCACGATCTTCCCCAAGATGAAACTCTGAAAGGATGCTGGTAATCCGGGGCCTTAAACGGATGCAGATCCTCCGTAATAACGAGTACTCTATTTTATAGAGTAAACCGTGTCAAGCCCTTTTTTTCACTTTTAAAGGGGATGAGGTTATTTCCAACCAGGATAGAAACTTCCACCGCCGCAACGTTACATATTGGCCTGCCCGGCCCGCATCGACTCATTAAACTGCGGTTTGGTGAAATTCAGCGCTGCCTCTAACTTCTTCTCGTAATCCAGCTTGCGTGCCATCAGCTTGAGAGTCGCGGCGGCAAACTCCCCATCGAGAACAACCAATCCTTCGCCTGCTTTGCTGCCAGCCATCCGCAGCAAATCGACCTCGGTCGTGTTCAGGTATTGCGCGTCCCTCGGATCGGCAATCCACACCGGCTTGCCCTCACCCAGCACGCCGCTGAGCCAGTAGACCTTGCGCAACAGGTACTCCAGGCGTTCCTCGTCGCTGGTCTCGGTGAAAAGGAACTTCTTTTGCCAGCGGCTATAGTAGCGCGTGGTCACCGGAACCGGTTGCCGGTTGCCGGACTTCAGAAACTCGAGCTGCCCCAGATCCACGACCTTGCGCACTGCATTGTAAACAAAGCTCTCCGCATAGGGCTGCTCCATGGCCGGCACGATCTCGGCAAAAGTCAGTGTCACGGAAGCGGCGACCTTGGCATGCAGATTGTGCGTTCCGCCGTCGGCCAGGTGCAATTCACCATGAACTATGTAGGTGTCCGCGCCCGATGTCGAGCCGTGAAAAGGCCACTGAAACTGACCAAAGGCCACCGGCAACCCGCCCAGCGTAACGTAGCACTCAGGCCGCGGATTGTGCAGCCGCTTAGCCTCGCCAGCGAGGTGAGCCGTCATCGCAGGCAGCAGTTCCGGCTTGTCGAAATCAAAGCCCTCGCTCAGCTCCAGTTTCAGGGTCCGGCCAGCGGCATCCGCGCCCGACGACCCCGCCTGCGCGCCAGACAGGCCCAATTCGAAAACTGCAGTGGGGCGGCCCTTCGAGTCCGCGCCTTGTGTTGCGGATACAAGTGCGAGGCCGGCTTGCCCGGCGGCCGTTTCAAGAGCAGAAACAAGTGCGGATTTCAGTACTTCACTCATAAGAGGGGAATCCTATGTCGGAGATCGCTACCATTCCATTCTATTGCATCATGTGGTGTGCGAATCTAGTCAATCAGCACCGACGTGTCGAAGACAAGCAGCTCACTCATCGCTTCCCGCGAACGGTCCTTTGCCTCCGTACTTCTTCATCAAGCTCTTGAAGCGTTACAACGCTACGATCTCGCGCAACGCCACATGCACGGCCTCCGTCCGGGATTTAACTCCCAGGGCGCGCGCGGCTTCATCCGCCAACTTCGTGTCGAGCAGGATTGATGTCAGAGTGACAGTCATCGTTCCTCCTGCGTGTACATATGGGTCATGACATCTATATATACACGGGTCAATACACAAACAGCACCGGCAACCGTCTCCACGCATGCTCATTTTTCGGCGACACGGCCTGGTTGAATAGCTTGCCTACTTCAAATTTTCGTTAAGCAGCTTGGCCAGCCGCGCGCCCGCCAAGGCAACCCGGTTCTTTGCGTCCACCATCGCCTTATCGTAATAGGCCGTAGTAATAAGGTAAGCGGAGCCGTCCGCCGGCTTAGGGCTGTCGCCGATTGGCGGCGCATAGGCGTCTCTTTTCGCCAGCGCAAATGACTCCGCGGCCCACTTCGCCGGATCGATCATGGCTACCTCGCTTGTCGCGGCTCGCGGAAGCTTCTCTGCAAATGCAGCCGCCATGGGCAGAGTAGCCCGCGCCTGGCCTTCGCCCGGAAGATCGTCCCAAAAGAAATGAAGCTCGTTCGGCGCGCTCTTTGACAGCGTCCCTTCAAACGTCTTCTTCATCATCTCGGTGAGCTGGATCGGCACATCGTTGCCGCCAATATCCGAGGCACCGGCGAAGTACCTTGTGCAGCCGTGAAGAGGCTGGTGGATGTCCCCTACCAGGTGCTCAAGCCAGACAAGATCATAAGACTTCAGCAGGTCGTCTTCATTGGAAGCAAGGAACTGGCGCAGCACAACAATCTGCGTCACTACATTGGGAACAGGAGTCGCAGGGATAGTTGAACCGTCAGATGCGAAAGCAGTGTCGATGAAGTGCCAGTACCCATGGCTCTCCTTATCCGTAAAGCCGATGTGAACCTCGGTTGTCCTGCCTCTGGGTGGCGTATCGGAGTCGATAAGCCACTGGTGTTTGATGCTGTCGGCCCACGTCGCCGCGCGCATGAAGAGTTCAAGATTCTGCTCGTCCTGCGACAGACCGGCAGGAAGGTCTGCCACCCAATCGGCATAACCGGCAATCGTTTTCGTGTCGTCTGCGTTGTGCAGCGTCGGCACTTGCTTCAGAAGTTCAATCGCCCGCGCGCGCGCCGTCGGCGTCATTTGTTGCCAGGCGACATATGCGATGGCCTCGTGGCCCGCGCTGCCCCAGGCAAAAACAAGCGTCGGCGTCATAAGAAGAATCGAAAGGAATGACGGAATCATGGCCCAGCGAATTGGAATGCGCATACGTGTTCCTCCTCTTTGCGGTGCTTCCCAGCAATGCCTGGGTCATGGCCACCATGCTATCGCACAAACTCTAAGGCAGGTTGCACAGCCGATGATTTTGCAGAGAATATCCTCCATCCGCGAAACCCGCGTAGCGGCGCATTTACAATGGAAGGCGTGCAACCCGAAAGTTCTTCGCCGATCATTCTTGCCGAAAACCTGACCAAGGTCTACGCAGCGGGCCGAGTCCCCGTCACCGCTGTGCGCGAGGTTTCAATGGCCGTTGCGCCGGGAGAGTTTGTCGCCATCGTAGGGCCCTCCGGATCGGGCAAGTCAACTCTGTTTTACCTGCTTGGTGGCCTTACTCAGGCCACGGAAGGCCGCGTGGTGATCGACGGTGTGGATTTTGCCTCGCTCAACGACCGCGAGCGCACCAAACTTCGCAAGCACCGCATCGGATTCGTCTTCCAAAAGTTCAACCTGCTGCCTACGCTCTCGGCCATGGGCAACATCGAGATCGCCCACGAAGTGAGCGGCCGCGCCCAAAATGGCAAAAAGACTCCGCTCGACCGTGAATACCTCGACCATCTCAGCGATCTCTTGTCGATTCGAGGGCGGCTTCAACATCGGCCCAGCGAGTTGAGCGGAGGCGAGCAGCAGCGTGTCGCCATCGCCCGGGCCTTGATCACTCGCCCCGCCATTGTGCTCGCCGACGAGCCCACCGGCAACCTCGACACCAAAAGCTCTGACGCTGTGCTGCAAATGCTCCTGCGCTCCAACCGCGAGCTCGGCCAGACAACGCTGATGATCACGCATAACCCCGACGCGGCCGCGATCGCCGGCCGGATTCTGCATATGCGCGACGGCGAGATCGTCCTCGTCGAAAATGGTTCGCGCTCCACCGTGTTCTCCTGAAACGCGCCTCAGCAGCACCCGGGACCTCTTTTGTGCTAGTTCAAAGCCACTTAGAGCAGCGCCAATGCTATACTCAGGGTGCGCTTGTGGGTCCGCGACGATTCCGGTAGACCACCGGAGGCGGCCAGCAGCGACTCTTGGAGGAGCACCATCGCACTCGATAAACGTTCGGCAAAGTCCTTTATTCGCATCAACGAAAAGATTCGTGCGCGTGAAATCCGCGTCATCGACGAGAACGGCGAACAACTCGGCATCCTGGCACCCTTTGAGGCCATGAGGATCGCCCGCGAACGGGGCCTCGATCTGGTCGAGGTTT
>CAYTJN010000164.1:0-8966 GCA_964438125.1 uncultured Occallatibacter sp. | reverse complement strand
CTGCCAGACCCGCCACATCCAAGTCAACCATGTACTTGCTCGGACGCATACGATGATGGCGCGCTATGGGGTTCGTGGTTTCCCTGGTCCCAAATGCGGGACCAGGGGCACCCGGCCTGTCGCTTGGTTTTAAGATGTCATCGAGACCGGGCCACAGCCCACTTACTGCAGCGAACTGAGGGGAACGAATCGCACTTCCAGGCCAGAGCAGGAGTTTTCTGGCGGCTGGTTTGGACAACCTTTGATCTCAAGGATCAGGCCCAACTCCCTATATGTGTACTCGATGTATTCAGAGTCGTTATGAGCGGTCGATATACGGTTGCTTTCAGGTCCGAGCAGTTTCAACCGCAGGCTCTTTGAATACTGGTCGAAGAACTCGCGGGTGGCTCCTTTGAATCGTCGCTGAATCGCTCGTAGGCGCACCTCTCTGGGCGCAAAATCGGGGACATTGCCTATCGACATCACAATAATCTGGCCTGTGCTCCCAAATTGGAGACTCACCCCATCGCATTGGAGCTTTGTTTCGCATACCTGGCACCATCCCTCCCCGTTACACTCAGGAGCTTGCCTGGCGGCAACCCCCAACTGTACCAGGCTAAAGTGCCCTAAACGAGCGTGTTGCTGCGCCTCCGGCCAATTCATACCCAAGCCGAACCCCTGAATTGTCACTTGCCGGCTATTCCAGCCTCGATTCGAAAACAGGTCCGAACCCGTCATTTCAATGCGGCCGGGCGAGGCTTTGGCCGATTCTGCCCGACAGATCCAAGGCAGGGCTAGACACAAGAAACTCAAGTTCCAAAGAAGAAGAGCGCTGGGTATTTTCGTCTTTTGCATGGGACGGCCTTTAATTCGGCACTCTCACTCTCATATAAACGGGCGGTTTGGGATTAAACCAATCAATCTGTCCATAGGCGACGCCCTTGTTCTTCGTCCCTCCAGGCTTGCCCATCGCGCTCAGCACCGTATTTCTCCTGTCTTCGGTCTGCGGCGGGTTCGGATCGTAGATACCGACATGAGTACTCTTCCAGACAATCACATCGCCGGCTCTTGGTGATTCCTCTTTAGAGAGAAGCCGAAGACCATCTTGTGCGGCTATGAAGGAAACGGGACCATTTGGCGGAAAGTGCACATTGACGGCGCGAATTGCTTTGCAGAGCAGCCCGGTGCACTGGCCGATCTTCATGTAATCAGTGCCGATATATTTCTTTGCCTCTTCGAGGACTTGCTTGCTCTCCAATTCGGTAGCATCCCGATATTGCATTGGGTCTCCAAATAACTGATCAAGTGTGAAGTTAGCAATGTTAATCGTCTTAAGGGGAGTTTGCAAGTACGACTTTTGTCCGAAGGCAGGTGGCCCGTTGATCAACCCCGAATAATCGCCTTCAATCCTGGCGAATGAAGGAAGGAGATTTAATCGATGCCTGGGGCAGCCGCTCAGTAAAAGGGAGGTCAAAATCTATTCGCAATGCGGGAATATCGGGCCGCCGTGTGTCTTACATCACAGCGACTCGCAGCCCTGGATAAGAGACTCGAAGTAGCGGTTGAGTTTCCGCCTACCGCGTCATGGAGCAAAGCGAATGAGTGAACAAAAGATGGTTATTTTGGATGGGAACGAGGCAGCCGCCTCGGTTGCCTATCGGCTCTCCGAAGTTGTAGCGATCTACCCAATTACCCCCTCGTCGCCGATGGCCGAGTGGGCGGATCAGTGGCGCTCGGAAGGCAAGAGGAATATTTGGGGCGCGTTGCCCATCGTGGAAGAGCTTCAGAGCGAAGGCGGCGCGGCCGGCGCGTTGCATGGCGCGTTGCAGGCGGGTGCCTTCGGGACAACCTTTACGGCCTCGCAGGGCTTGCTGCTGATGATTCCCAACATGTTCAAGATTGCCGGTGAGCTGACCCCGGCGACGATGCACGTGACGGCCCGCACGCTGGCCACTCATGCGCTGTCGATCTTTGGCGATCACTCGGACGTGATGGCCTGCGCGATGACGGGCTGGGCGATGCTGGCTTCTAACTCTGTCCAGGAAGTGACGGATATGGCGCTGGTGGCGCAGATTGCCACGCTCGAATCGCGCATCCCGTTCATTCACTTCTTTGATGGCTTCCGCACTTCGCATGAAGTGGGCAAGATTATTCCGATCAGCGACGAGACGATTCGCGCGCTGGTGGACGACAAGTACATCATTCAATACAGGCAGAACGCATTGAGCCCGGATCGCCCGATCATTCGCGGCACGGCGCAGAATCCGGATGTCTTCTTCCAGGCGCGCGAGGCTTGCACGCCGTACCATGCCGCTGTTCCGGGCATCGTGCAGAATGTGATGGATCGCGTAGCCAAGGAGACCGGTCGCGCTTACCACCTGTTCGACTACTACGGTGCGCCGGATGCCGAACGTGTGATCGTGCTGATGGGCTCTGGGGCCGAGGCGGCCGAAGAGGCAGTGGACGCAATGGTGAAGCAAGGCGAGAAGATCGGCATGGTCAAGGTCCGCTTGTACCGGCCGTTCGATTCGAAGGCCTTTTTGGCGGCGCTGCCGAAGACCGTGAAGTCGATTGCCGTTCTTGATCGTTGCAAGGAGCCGGGAGCGACGGGCGAGCCGTTGTATATGGATATCGTTACCGTGCTGGCCGAGAACGAGGCCACGCTGCCCTTTGCCAAACCGGCGGTGATTGGCGGGCGTTATGGATTGTCGTCGAAGGAGTTCACGCCGGCGATGGTCAAGGGCATCTTCGACGAGCTGACCAAGGCTGCTCCGAAGAACCATTTCACGATTGGAATTGACGACGACGTTTCGCACACCAGTTTGACGTACGATGCTTCGTTCTCAACCGAGGACCCGAAGACGGTGCGTGCGCTGTTCTACGGACTGGGCTCGGACGGCACGGTTGGCGCGAACAAGAATTCAATCAAGATCATCGGCACCGAGACGCCGAACTACGCGCAAGGCTACTTTGTGTACGACTCAAAGAAGTCTGGCTCGATGACCACATCGCATCTGCGCTTCGGACCGAATCCGATCCGGTCATCGTATCTGATTACGCGCGCGAGCTTCGTGGCCTGCCACAACTTCAGCTTCCTGGAGAAGATGGACGTTCTGGAGGCGGCGATGCCGGGCGCGGTCTTCCTGCTCAACTCGCCGTATTCGGCTGAAGAGGTGTGGGAGCATCTGCCCAAGACCACGCAGGAATCGATGCTGAAGAAGAAGATCGAGTTCTACGTGATCGACGGCTACACGGTGGCGCGTGAGGCCGGCATGGGCACGCGCATTAATACGATTATGCAGACCTGCTTCTTTGCTATCAGCGGCGTGCTGCCGCGCGACGAGGCCATCGAGCAGATCAAGAAGGCGATCAAGAAGACGTATGGCAAGCGCGGTGAAGCGGTGGTGGCGAAGAACTTTGCTGCCGTCGATGCCGCGCTGGCGCACATGCACAAGGTTGTGCTACCCACAGCCGCTTCTTCGAACTTTGATCTGATCCCGTCTATTTCCTCCAAGGCACCGCAATTTGTGCGCGATGTGCTGGGGCAGATCGCCGGCAATCACGGCGACCAGCTTCCGGTCAGCGCTATTCCTGCAGGCGGCGCATTCCCCACGGGCACAGCGCAGTGGGAGAAGCGGAATATCGCGCAGTTTATTCCCGCGTGGGACAAGGACCTGTGCATTCAGTGCGGCAAGTGCGTAATGGTTTGCCCACATGCTGTGATTCGCGCCAAGGTTTATAGCGCGGACTTGGGCGATAAGGCGCCGGCGACCTTCCAGTTTGCCAAGCCCAAGTGGAAGGGCATGGAGCAGGAACGCTACACGCTGCAAGTGGCTCCTGAAGATTGCACAGGCTGCGCGGTTTGCGTGGATGTTTGCCCGGTGAAGAACAAGAGCGACGCCAGCAAGAAGGCGATCAACATGGTGCCACAAGCGGCGCTGCGCGAGGCCGAACGCGAGAACTGGGAGTTCTTCCTGGGACTTCCGGAGGTGGACCGCTCGAAGCTTTCGCACAGCCAAGTGAAGGATTTGCAACTTTTGCAGCCGCTGTTTGAATTCTCAGGCGCATGCGCGGGCTGCGGGGAGACGGCTTATGTCAAGCTGCTGACGCAGCTCTTCGGCGATCGGCTCTACGTGGCAAACGCCACCGGCTGTTCGTCAATCTATGGCGGCAACCTGCCCACCACACCCTATAGCAGCAATACGCAGGGCCGTGGGCCGACGTGGGCCAACTCGCTCTTTGAAGACAATGCCGAGTTCGGCTTTGGCATGAGAATCGCGCTCGATCAGCAAAAGGAGTTTGCCGAGTTGCTGGTTACGCGGCTTGCACCGGCGATTGGCGTCGAACTGGTTGCCGATCTGCTGAATGCTTCCCAAAAAACCGAGCCGGAGATCGAGCAGCAACGTGCGCGTGTGCGGACGCTGCGCGAAAAACTGGCCGGCAACCAAAGTTCGGATGCGCGCAACCTGTTGGCCATTGCCGATTCGCTGGTCCGCAAAAGCGTGTGGATTCTGGGCGGCGATGGATGGGCCTACGACATCGGCTTTGGCGGTTTGGATCATGTGCTCGGCTCGGGCAAGAACGTGAATGTGCTGGTGCTGGATACTGAAGTTTATTCGAACACCGGCGGCCAGATGTCCAAGTCGACTCCGCGCGGCGCTGTGGCGAAGTTCGCCGCCAGCGGCAAGAAGAACAGCAAGAAGGATTTAGCAATGGAAGCGGTCAGCTACGGCTCAGTTTATGTAGCCAAGGTTGCACTGGGCGGCAACGACAGCCATGTGGCGAAGGCCTTCCAGGAGGCCGAGGCGCATGATGGACCGTCAATTATCATTGCCTACTCGAGTTGCATTGCGCACGGCTACGACCTGGTGCATGGGCTGGAGCAACAGAAACTTGCTGTTCAATCGGGCTATTGGCCGCTGATTCGCTACAACCCCGACCTGCGCGAATCGGGCAAAAACCCATTCCAGCTCGATTCGAAGGCTCCCGCAATCCGGCTCAAAGAGTACACCTATCGCGAAGCGCGTTACACTATGCTTGCGCGTAGTAATCCTGAACTGGCGGCGCAGCTATTGCTGGAAGCGCAGGACGACGTGGAGCGCCAGTGGCGTGTATACTCGGCGCGGGCTGCAATGCCGGGCCGTGGCGAGACGCCGAATATCGCTCCCGCCGAAAAGCCGGAAGACAAGTCTGAGAAGCAGGTGGCTGCGGCTGCCGGAGGTGCCGAATGATCGATTTTTCAACGCAGTATCTTGGTTTGAAGCTGAACGGACCGATCGTCGTCTCCTCGACGCCGATCTCCGAATCGATCGACAATGTTCGCCGTATGGAAGACTCCGGCGCCTCGGCGATCGTGCTTCATTCGCTCTTTGAGGAGCAGTTAGCGCTCGAGTCCAAAGCGCTGGACGACGACCTTTCGCGTGGCACGGATTCCTTTGCCGAGTCGCTCGGCTACCTGCCCGACTTGAAGGACTACCGCATGACCCAGGAGAGCTACCTGGAGCACCTGCGGCGTTGCAAGGAGACGGTAAAGATCCCGATTCTGGCCAGTCTGAATGGAGCTACTACCGGCGGTTGGGTGCGATTCGCGAAGGATATGGAGCAGGCCGGAGCGGATGCCATCGAGTTGAATACTTACGCGCTGGCTACGGACAAGAGCCAAACCTCCGCGCTTCTCGAAGGGCAGCTCATCGAGCTCGTTTCCGCTGTAACGGGCGGCGTTAAAGTGCCGGTTTCCGTGAAGCTATCGCGTTCGTTTACCAGCATTCCGAACCTGGTTTCGCAATTGGAGACTGCGGGGGCTCGCGGCGTGGTGCTTTTCAACCGCTTCTACCAGCCGGACTTCGATATCGAAACTCTGGAAGTGCGGCCTACACTGCACTTTTCGACGCCGGCGGAGCTGTTGCCGCGCCTTCACTGGGCTGCGATTCTTTACGGCCAGCTAAACGTCGACCTTGCCATCTCTGGCGGGGTGCATTCTGCCGAAGATGTGCTCAAGGGGATCATGGCTG
Organism: uncultured Occallatibacter sp.; assembly: GCA_964438125.1. GTDB lineage: Bacteria > Acidobacteriota > Terriglobia > Terriglobales > Acidobacteriaceae > Telmatobacter. The sequence continues at coordinate 2,976 of CAYTJN010000164.1, read as the reverse complement.
GAGCCGGCGTAACGATGATGGCCTCGGCGCTGCACATTCACGGGATCGAGCACATCAAGCGGGTGCTGGCCGACATGCAGTATTGGCTGGAGAAGCGCGAATATACCTCGTTGTGGGAGACGCGTGGCTGCTTGAGCCGGCGCTCGGTTCCCGATACTTCTCCCTTTGACCGCGGCAACTACATCAAGACGCTCAGCTCCTACAGCCTGCGTCAAACGGTGGGAGCGTTCTAGGTAAGCATAGGCATCCATTGTCAAATGCCCCAGGTCCCAAAGTCGGGACCTGGGGCATTTTTGTGGTGCAGCCCTTGAGTAGACCGTCTTCTGAAGACACAGTCGCCGTTTAGCGTGATTGTTTTCTCAAGGCGTTGCTTCTGCTTGAGCAGGGTCGATAGCCGTGGAGCGGGGCCCGGGATTCTCCAGGTTTATGTAGAGTCGAGTGGAAATTACTCGATGTATTCGTGGAGTCATTTGGGATTTTCTCTGCGTTGAGATGGAGTGAATCGCCATTGAGAGGGAGGAATTCCGGAGTTTTTGCGGCGAAATTGAGTGTCCAGGCGGGTGGTGGCACAGCTTTTTATGGCCCAATTTGATTCTTTGGAGCCGAAAAGTGAGCCTCCCGCGGGTCCCCGCTAAAGGCAATCTTCAATCCGGTTCCCTAATTTCAAGCCGACCCACTACCAAGGAAGCTTACCTTGACTTCTCACTTGGCATACAGCATGATATATGACAGGGGTGAGCGATGGGGCAACTTGAAAAGGCCAAGGTCTTCATGAGCGGACGCAGCCAGGCCGTCCGTATCCCTGCGAGCTTCCGCTTTCCCACGAGCGAGGTCTATATTCGCCGCGACCCGAAGAGCGGAGACGTGATTCTTTCTCAGGCCCCGGTCAGCATGGCGGAGATCTTCGCTGCGCTTGATGAGGTGGGAGTACCAGAGGATTTCCTATCTCCCAATGATCGCGCACAGGCTCCCCCACAAGAGCGGCCTGAGCTATGAGTTCTCTCTGCATGCTCGACACCAATATGGTCAGCTACATCCTCAAAGGTCAATCAAAAGCCGCTCGAAACAGGATGCTCAACCTGGGGGAGGACGAGGTCGTTTGCCTCTCAGTGATGACCGAAGCGGAGATTCGCTATGGTCTAGCCAAGAGACCGGAAGCGAGGGCGCTGCTGGAGCGGATGGAGTGGTTTCTTTCCGCGGTGAAGGTTCTGCCCTGGGGTCGAGGGGAAGCAAAGGCGTATGGGACACTCAGAGCAAAGCTGGAGTCCTCGGGCAAAACGCTCGGAAATATGGATATGCTGATCGCCGCCCACGCCGTTGCGACCGGCGCGGTCTTGGTCACCAACGACAAGGCCTTTAACCAGGTTGACGCTCTTCGAGCAACAGCGAACTGGGCAACCGATCTGTTGTAGCAAGCTTCACCAATTACTCGCGGCCTTTCTACTTGACCTCCGCCTGCGCGTTCTTGATGAACGCGGCCACACGGTCATGCAACTGCTTGAGGCTCTCATCGCGCACATAGACCATGTGGCCTGACTCGTACCAGTCGAACTCAATATTCTTGGACAGCGACTGAGGAATTGGCAGGTGCTTGTCTTCATACTGGGCTGCGAAGAATGGCGTTGCCAGGTCGTAGTAGCCGCCATTCACCATGATCTTGAGGCGGGGATTGGTCTTGAGCGCCTCGGCCAGATCCGGAGCAACGTTGACGCTGAGGGTGTTTCCCCCGTGCTTGAAATCCCATTGCACGCCACCGAAGAGCGCATGGTCGAGGTAGGTTTGTCCTTCGCCGTACTTCAGGTCACGGCGCACGTAGTCGTTGAAGAGCGATACGTAAGCTGAGGAGATGGCCGAACTCTGCGGGTCGTACTCCGCGCCCTCGCTCAAGGGGTTGAGGTGCGGACCGGAGAAGCGCGTATCGAGCCGGCCGGTGGTTAGATTTTCGTCGTCCTGAAGCGTCTTCTCAAATTCGCCGCCATTGACCCTTAGATTCGCTTTGAGCAGGTAGGCCACGGGCAAGCCAGTATATTCGTGGAGCTTTTCCGCGACCTGCTGCTTTTCATCCGCGCCTAGTTCCGTGCCCATGGCCAGCGCGTGGGAGTAAGGCCCCATCGCGTACTCTTCCACCTCTTTCAGGAAGGGCTCGAGCGCAGGCGGCTGATGGGGCAGCTTTTTGTGATACCAGGCAGTAGCGGCAAAGGTAGGCAGGGCCAGCATATAGGGCAGATCCACTCCAGGGTTGCCGCTTGGGCCGTCGATATCGGTGGTGAAGTTGAAGATCTGCGAGAGCAGAATCACCCCATTCAGATCGATGCTCTTGCTGTTTTGCAAAACGTCGGCCAGGACCGCGGAGCGCGTCGTGCCGTAGCTTTCGCCGAAGAGGTACTTGGGCGAGTTCCATCGGTTGTACTTGGTGATAAAGCGCTGGATGAACCGGGCAAAAGCGTTGGCATCCTGGTCCACTCCCCAGAAGGCTTTTTCAGCGTCTTTGCCGGTCAGCCGGCCAAAGCCTGTGCCCGGCATATCGACAAAAACCAGGTCGCTGGTGTCGAGCAGCGACGATGCATTGTCGACTAGCGTGTAGGGCGCGGCGGGCAGGTGCTGGTCGCCACTTGTGACCACGTGTTTGGGGCCGAGCGAACCCATGTGCAACCAGACGGTCGAGCTTCCCGGGCCGCCGTTGTAGAAGAACATCAAAGGCCGGTCTTCCGCCTTCGCGTTGTTCTTGAAGTATGCGACATAAAACATACGTGCAATGGGGGTTGCATCTTTCAGTTCTTTGGGCTCTTCGAGGGCAAGCTGGCTGCCGGCCTGGGGTTTTCCATCCAACCCCAGTTGCGCATCCTGCGCGTCGGTCGAGCCGACGATCAGGGTGCCGGCGACGGCGGTGTAGGCGATCTTCTGTCCTGCGATTTCAACCGAGCCCTGGGTCGTGGAGTCAGCCGGCGGAGCCTTTTCAGCGGCTTTGTCGTTGTT
>CAYTJN010000163.1:0-9116 GCA_964438125.1 uncultured Occallatibacter sp. | reverse complement strand
TATCCCTTGGCCTTATCCCAGTCCTCCAGGTAGTACGCCTTTTTCGGTTCATCAGGCAGCGGCAACACCTGGACCATGGCATCGTTTGGCGTACGCGGGAAGATGCCGGCTTTCGTTCCGTCCACCAAGTACGCCTTGCCCATGAAGATAGAGGGCAGGAACTCAAGGTTGAAGCCCGCCCGCCCGACAAGTTTCTGGGGCAGCGGCTTGTCGAGATTGATGGTGACCTTCACACCGCCTGGCTCCGCTGCGACTTCCAAGGTGTAGCTCAAATCGAAGGCTGGGAAAGCAAGGTCGGCGGTGAGCCTGTTGTTTGCCTTATCGGCGTGCCGCCCTTTGAGAGTCGACACAAGGTCCCACTGTTCGGGCGTTGGCATCAACCGCACATCGCCGTTAGTGGCGATGCGCTGGCCGTGGAGAATCATCTCCATCGCAGTATTTTTTTGGTCAACGAAAACCGGATGGTATGTACTGTCGTAAAGAAATACGCTAAAGCCTTGAGTATCGAGATAATTCTTTTCGGTCACTTTCATTTCAAAATCGGCGCCGAACAGGCTTGGTCCGGAGGTCAGGGCCAGGAGAATACACACTATGATTCGGATGGGCATAGATTGAGATCAAATCGCTCCTTTGCCTTAACCTAACATGCACAGCTTCTAGGCGACGTTTGTCCCCAGGATTTCTCCCGGTAAATGCCGATTGCGGCGCCTATATCCAAGTTGGGACTCGATCGCCATATTCCGGTCGCCATGGCGACTCGCGGGGACCGATCAGTTTATGGGGGCGGGAGCCGATGCCGTAACAAGATGCGAAGACCAGTCAAATTGCTTCAAATAGTTGCTTGTGGCAACTTGGTGCCTAAATACTGCTTCGCATATGAATGGCGACGGCAGCTCAACCGTGACTAACCTCAGATCAGGTGTTCGCGATTAGTGAATTCAACCGCTTCTGCATAGCGGAGTTCGGTTTATTGCTGAAGCTGACCTTCCTCTTCAGGGGAGACCGGCGCACCACTGCGATACTCTAAGCCATTGCAGTTTTCATCCCTATTGGCGATGGGTTGGTCATTCTGAGCCATCTTGGCTTTGCGCCTCCCATCTTTATTCACTGGGGAACAACTCTTTACATGATGATTGTTGCTGCATTTCTTCTTCGAAGGGGGTAGCTCTCACTCAACCGCCGGTGTTGTTCCTGGAGGAATTCATGATGGAAGTCCTGAACGTCGCTGCAATCATAGTCTCTGGATTGATGGTTGGATGTGAATTGGCCATCGCCGCGTTCATTCATCCAACGCTCGATAAACTCCCGGATGATGCTCATCAGCCGGCCGCAAGCGCCATCGCTCGCGTGCTAGGGACAGTCATGCCTTTCTGGTACAACCTCACATTCTTGCTTACTCTTACCGAGCTCGTTATCCAGTGGCGCCAATCTGGCCAATTACCTGTCTGGATTGCTACGTCGGCCGCTTTATCGATGTTGGCGAATGTCTATTCGCTCATCGCTCTCGTGCCGGTCTACAACCGAATTAAGTCTTGGGAAAAGTCAACTCCGCCTCCCGATTGGAAGACTTACAGGCGTAGGTGGGATATGCATCATCGCTGGCGTACTACACTCCTCACGATAGCTTTCGCGTTTCTAATCGTGGGGATCATTGGCAAGGAGTGAGGTCCTGATGTATCCCGATTCGATCATTGACTGCATTGCGGAATCGCTGCTTGCGTCCCAAGTACCGTTCTGTCGTTTGTACTGAGACGAGCCCCACCAGGAATTGGATCTCTTCCCGAATGTGGAGTACCTTCGAATCGCGAGCGGGAAGTTGGAATCAATCGAGTGTTATTTCGGCGCACAGTCCAGCTTCCCGTTCGCGGTAAGCACTGGGCAGAAGTAGGCTCCGGGTCGGCTGGACCATGATGTTGAGATTGTCGCTCGTTAACGACTCGCATGCTGATGGGAGTGGTGCACCACTCCCGATCTGCCTCGATCGGGTCTGGTGCACCAGGCCTGTTTGAATGTTGAGCGGAGATAGAGCTTATTGCCATCCGTCAGAACTGCATCTTCAGCGCAAACTGCAATTGCCTTGGAACGTAGTTCGGGTCAGTCGCCGTGATCTGCCCGAATTCGCTGTTCCCCAGCCGGGTTCCAGGGCCGCTGTTGATATTGTTGTCCATGTAAAAGCTCGGTGTGTTTGAAATGTTGAAGGCCTCTGCGCGGAACTGAATCTTCAGTCTTTCGGCGATCGGGAAGTCCTTGAACAGAGAGAAATCAACGTGACGGAAGTGCGGTCCATAAAGCGAATTGCGGGCTGCGGTGCCGACCGTACCCTCTGGCTGAGCTTGGAACGCCGTGGTGTCGAACCATTCGGCAATTGAAGGATGAGCGAGCTTAGGAGAGTGGATCTGGTTCGGACGATCGGGACTGCCGCTGAGCTGGTCGTTGAAGACCGGAGTGGCACAATCGTTGCAGCCGCCGCTGGCATTGCTGTTGGTCACAGAGAAGTCCTTGCCGCTTTGCCATGCAACAATCGCGTTCGTCTGCCAACCGCTAAGGGCAAACCTGCTTGGGCCTCTCAGGTCTCTTCCCGGCAACACGTAGTCGATCGAAAGAGCGAATCGGTTGCGAATGTCGTTTTCCGCGTTGCCGTACTCGATCTGCCGAATCCTGGTTGGGTCTGCGCCGCTCCATCCTTGTTGGCCTTCTTCTGAGAAGCCGGTCTGATCGCTCAACGCGTGTCCCCATGTGTAGTTTGCGTCAAAGGCAAGGCCCCTCGCCAGGCGGCGCTGGAACGAAGTTTGCAGAGCATTGTAGTTTGAGACGCCTTCGCTCTCAAGCCATTTCACGGTGCCAAGATTGGGCAAGAGCGTGTGGAGTGGGCGTTGCGCCGTGTAGGGAATAGCAGCGGTAAGCCCCGCAAAGACGGATGCCGGTGTTGGTACATTGATATCGTTGATGGTCTCGGGCAGATGTTGGCCGATGTTGCCGACATAGCCAACAGTGAAGACGTTAGGCCCAAACTGCTGCTCCACCTGCAGGTTGAACTGCTGGATGAGTGCCGGCCTGAACTTGGGATCTTCAGCTACGAACGTCAGAGCCGTGCTGTTGACGGTCTGCGGAGCGGGCGCAGGAAGTCCTGTATCGAAGACTGTCTGTACGCCGGCGCCGGAACAAACCGGGTTGTTGCTGGCGGACACGGCTCCAATTTTCTGCTGGATTGTTAAAGCGAGCGTAGATTCACAGGCAGGCTGGTAGACAGAAGTGAACGGACTATTCTTCAAATCGGCGTTCGAGGTGTAATTACCGGGGAAGAAGCTGAGCCCATAACCGCCGCGAACCACCGTGCTGGGACGGACGGAGTAGGAGAAACCGATGCGGGGCGCAAAGTCGGTGAAGATTGTCTGAATTCCAGCCGTGGAAGAAACTCCACCGACTCCCGGGACATCGAGAGCCGAAGCTACCGTTGCCGGTGTTGAACCCACCGCCTGGTTATAGTCGAAGTTCGAGATGCGGTTATGTGCCTCAGTGAAAGGCGTGAAGATATCGTAACGGAGGCCATAGATCACCGTAAGCGATCTATTCAGCTTCCAGTTGTCCTGGACGTAGAAGCTCGGCTCCCACGTGCGGTAGTCTGGCGCCTGCAGATCGACGCTGAATGCGGACGAGTAGAAGGCTCCAACCAGCGTAGAGGCGAGAATCTGATCCTGGGTGGTGTCTGAGGGAAGGCCGAACGAATACTGGCCAAAGGGGAATGCGCTCTGCAAACTCCGCGCCTGGCGGCGAATCAGTGCCGCACCCGCTTTCAAGTTGTGGTTGCGTATGGTGTCGCTGACCGCGCCCGAATATTGAAAAGTGTTGTCGATGTCCTGCAAGGGAACATAGGCTCCATCTCCAAGATCGCTGAAGCCATTGATCCCAAAAGGCGTAAGGCCCGTCGTCAAGTTGCCGTTTGAGGGAAAGCCTACCGTTTGGTCGGCATTCGTTTTGTAGTTCAATGGAGTCGAGAAATTGTTGATGCGAGTAAACGCCGCGCGCAGATCGACTAGCAGATTTTGCGTGAAGATGTGCGTATAGCCGAATGCATATTGTTGCGCGCCATCTGCGGCTGGGCCCGAAAAGTTGTAACGGCCGCCTCCAGGAATGATTGCCGCCAATGCCGAAGGCACGGCAGGATTCGCGCCCACCGGAATAGCTGCCGGAGTGTCGGTGTTGACCTTGTTGTAGTTGTAACGGCCAAAGAAGTGGTTGTTCTGATTGAACGCATGATCGACGCGAACGTCGTAATCATTGTAGAACTGCGTCTTGTTCGGGCTGATGGTGTACTTGTTGCCTCCCTGGTTAGGTGCGGGGAAGAGTTGCATATAAGCGAGAGCCACTGGATCGATCGGCATTCCGGCGGTTCCGTTGCCGGCTGCCACGAGTGCCGTGGGCGAGCCGCCGTTTAGGCTGTTGATGTCGTTGTATTCGGCGAGTGTTGGCACGCTGGTCGTGTACGTGGTGCCACTGACTTGGCGGAAGCCTTCGTAGTCGCCGAAGAAGAAAGTCTTGTCGCGAATGATGGGACCGCCGATGCTGCCGCCGAACTGGTTCTGGCGCAACTCAGGCTTGCCGCCGGTCGTCTGGAAGAAATTCCGGCCATCGAAGATGTCGTTGCGGAAAAACTCGTATAACGACCCGTGAAGCTGATTGGTGCCCGATTTGGTGACTAAGTTGACGACGCCGCCTGCCGTGCGGCCTGCCTCGGGAGCATAGCTATTGGTCTGAACCGTGATCTCCTGAATACCTTCCACCGAGGGCTTGATGCCAATGGTGCCGATGATACGTTCATTGTCGTCGATACCGTCAACCACATAGTTGTTCAAGGTGTCGTCTTGTCCGTTTACCGAGAATCCGCTGGTCGAGCGACGGTCGTCCGGGCGTCCGCCGCTGGTGAGCCCATTGCCCGGTCCTTCATTGGCTCCCGGCACGAGCTGAACCAACTGAACAAAGTTGCGTCCATTCAGTGGCAGATCTTGCACGGACATCTCTGTGACCGTCGAACTGACTGTGGCGTTATCGGCTTGCAGCAAAGGGGTCGTACCCTCCACAACCACCGTTTCGCTGGTGCCACCAGTCTGCAGGTGTATATCGGCTCGGGCGCGGTCGCCGGCTTCAACCGACAGATTCAGGGTGGCGGTCTTGAAATTCGCCCTCTTTGCCGTCACCGAATAGTGGCCGGGGGGAAGCTGGGCGAATTGGAAGTCTCCACTATCGTTCGACATAGCTACACGCTGATCCTGGGTGTCGAGATTCACAAGGGTGACAGTCGCTTGAGAAACCACCGCCCCTGTGGCGTCCGTAACGGTTCCAATGATGTCGGCTGTGGACAACTGCGCAATTGCTCCTTTGGAACCAACAATCAAAAGCGCAAGCAAGACGATGAGCCGCCCTGCCATACCGTAGGCGTTCGCGTACTCGCCTTTAATGAGTGAGAGTTGTTGCATTTTCCTATTCATATTGCCTCCTGCCTTGAAGGCTGTTGAGTCTGAGGACACTGGCTGGGTTTTCCTCATCTCATTCGGCATCCAAAATCCGGATGCAGCCTCAAGATCATCAGGCATCATAGGCAGCGAAATTTTTATTTGTATAGGTTCAATCCGGTACCTAACCGTGAAGTAACGGGTTAAACCATCTAGCAGTTCCGTCATGTAGCTCCTGGGTAAAGAGCCGGTAAAAAACAGACCGTTAGAAAAACACGAATTGAGTCACTGTGGGTTGGGGGACAAGCATCTATTTCATCCGTCGAAGGATGTATGTTTAACTCCCCAGTGCGGTGCATCGTTGTTTCCATGCGATGTCTGCTAACTGGTTGTCAGTCGCTGTGTGAAGTGAATGGGTTAATTGCAAAGGAATTTAGAAACCTTCTCTGCGAGAATACGTCTCAGCAGAGAAACGTAGATCGGAGATCAAGAGATCAGTAGCTCGACAGGTAGGCAATGTTCCCGCATCAGCCCGCGAGGTCCGTGATGCAAACCTTGACGAGATGGCTGGCGTCATCCGACTTGATGATGATTCCTTGCTCGACCAGCCTAAGGAGGCTATCAGCCCCACCTGCAGGCGCAGGGTTTCGATGTGAAGATCATTGCCCGCCGTTTCTCCGCGTCGCGCTCCAGCAGCAGCGAATCAAACCATGCCATTTTGCCCATGTCGCCATCTTGCGTTGTCTTATGCTTCAAGAGTGCGGCTACCTTCCGCGCAAAACAAGATGCGGTTCACACACCCTTCACCGTTGGATTGCGATACGATTTCAAAGGGAAGAATTGTTAGACACCACCTCGATAACGCTCCACCCTCAACGCCTGACCTGGCTGGATAAATAGAATCTTTTCGCTAATTGGTCTGCCCGATCTTTTGTACCAGCGAGATTGTTAGTGTAGGGCAACGGGTGATAGATATGACCCGTCGCCGTAGTCGGGGGTGTGGAAAAGTGGGAAGCGTTCTTTGCTTTCCACTTTCCATACCCCCGGGATGCTTCGGTTAGCCATGCTGCCGGCGCGGGCACTCTGTAGCCCAGCGAGGAGTGTGGCCCGACGGTGTTGTAGTAGACGCGCCAGCGTTCCGCTAGTACGCATAGTTCCTTCATCGAGTAGAAAATCTCCCCATTCAGAAACTCATCCCGCAGCTTCGAGTTGAAACTCTCACAGTTGCTGTTCTCCCAAGGAGAGCCGGGTTCGATATAGAGGGTTTTTGCACCTGTAGAAGCAAGCCACTTGCGCGATCATGCTATCGGCATCGTTTTTGATGATCGTGAGCGAGAAGTGGACATTTGTGGAATCAACTCGCAGGCCGCCGAAAGATCACCTTACCATCCTCTTGTGAGCTTGCCACTAACTCCACCGCCCATCTCTCATACGGAACAACATTTGTGAGCCGCCGTGTAAGTTCCTGGCAAAACTCCGCAAAACCTGTCACCGTATCGTCCACGACCGCAACCGCGGAATCCGCTCTTCGAATGGCGAGCGCGAAAGAGCCGTCTGCCAACTGTGGCTGCTTCATCGCCGCAATCTCTTCGATCTCCGACCACCGGATCAACTGGTTGCCGCGCGCCCGGATCAGGACAATCCCGTCTTGATCGGCCTCAACTCTTTCGGTGGCTTCGCCCCGAATGCGCTTCAGCGCCCATTGGTTCAGCTTGTCTACCCAATCCATCGCGTTGTTCCCGTCTAGTAGCTGAATGAGGTCACAAAGTCATAGATCGCGGCGCCTGCGGCGCGTCCTGCCTGGTCTCCTGCCCAGCCCAAGCCAAAACCGCCTACTATCCCTCCGATCAGGCAGGCCCCTCCTGTGCTCAATTCGCCCCAACCCGGTATTACCAGGCTCGGCGACGCAAACGATGCCCCCGCGACGCATCCGGCCCAGGATCCCGCGAGCCCGAACCCCAGGCCTCCAATGGTTCCACCCACTTCCGTTGCCGCCACTCGACCCTTTTGGCCTTCCGGAGCCTCCAGAATTACGACGGCTGAAAATGTGAGACTCAAAATTATAAGCGCGGGTCCAGCCACTCTGGACATAACTGCAATCCGGTTCACCACCATCCGCGTGTTGCCGACGCTTTGCATTACCGCTTCAATCGATCCCTTCTGGGCGACCAATTTCTCCAGGGTAGGCAAGTTGTTGCTCGGCTTTAGAATCTCCGAATATAGCCTGCCCCAAGGGGTGAGCGGTTTGCGGAACTCCAGCACCAAGCCGTTGCGCTGCGATTCCACCAACGTCCGCGCTTCTTCCGCAGTGATGTTGCCCCGCGCCAGCAAAACATTGGCCTGCTGCTGAACGGCCTTGTTTGCCTGTTCGTAAAGGAAACGCACGTATGAGTCCCATCCCAGCTGCGCCCCAACTGGCATACTCGCTTGCACAACTGACTGAACTGCGGAACTGTAGACGATGCCAACGGGCTTGTTTCCAGTGGTTGGCGCTGGTTGCGGTACTGTAGCCATCCTGAATCTCCGCAGGTAGTATAAGCCATGATTCACCATCTGTTCTGGTGATTGCGCTTATTGGGAACGACAAACGCCAATGTCGCCAGGAAGAATTCTCGGTTGATTCGAAATCGCCAAGTCATTCACCGAGGTCGATACTCCCGAAATGTCACCCCAGCATCCACGTTTCCGGGACCAAGGCTGTACCGATCGGGTAAGATGTCTCCACGAGATGCTTATGGACCCGACTTTCCCCGATGCACCTCCGGCGCCTATGCCCCCCGCGAACATTTGGCCTGCACTTCCCGAGGCTCAATGGAGCGATACCTGCGCCACGCTCCAGCTTTGGCTCCAGATCGTGGGCAAGATTCGCCTCGCCCTTGTGCCGCCTATCAACCACTCGTGGAACGTCACCCTCTATCCCACCGTCCGCGGCCTCACCACGCTGCCCATGACCCACGGCTTACGGATGTTGCAAATCGATTTCGACTTCGTCCGCCACCAACTCCTCATCGATACCAGCGACGGCACCAGCCGCACGCTCCCGCTCCAGCCGATGCCGGTCGCCGATTTCTATCGTGAGGTCATCACCGCACTCGATAGCCTGGGCCTGCCTGTGCGCATCTGGCCCATGCCCGTCGAAATCGAGCACGCGATTCGTTTTGAACAGGATCGGATTCACCATTCCTACGACCCCGAATTTGCGCAGCGATTCTGGCGTGTTCTGCTTCAGACGACGCGCGTCTTCACACAGTTCCGCGCCCGCTTCCGCGGCAAAGTCAGCCCCATCCATCTTTTTTGGGGAGCGCTCGATCTGGCTTGCACGCGCTTCTCCGGCCGCACAGCACCAGAGCATCCCAGCATGGCCAACCTACCTGACCGCGTCACGCGCGATGCCTATTCGCATGAGGTCAGTAGCTGCGGCTTCTGGCCCGGTGCGCCCGGCATCGAGCCGTTCTTCTATAGCTATGCTTACCCTGAGCCGCCCGGCTACTCGAACTATTCCATCGCGCCAGCATCAAGCGGCTACGACAAGAATTTTGGCGAATTCATCCTTCCGTACGAATCCATGCGCCAGTCGCCGGATCCCGACGCTGCACTGCTCGATTTTCTCGAAAGCACATACGAAGCTGCTGCCACTTGCGCTCACTGGGACAGAGCCGCGCTCGA
>CAYTJN010000162.1:0-9124 GCA_964438125.1 uncultured Occallatibacter sp. | reverse complement strand
TCGCGACCTTCCTGCTGGGCATGTTCTGGAAGCGCGCCACCGGCCACGGCGCATTTTCCGGACTCATCGCGGGCACTGCCGCGGCCATGCTGCATCACGGGCTTACGCTGCCTATCGAGGCCCACACCGGCATCCACGGCGGATGGATCACCGTTCTCCATCACTATCCCAGTGACATGGCGCAGAACTTCTGGGGCGCAATCTTCGCCTTCAGCACGAACTTCATCGTCGCCGTAGTGGTGAGCCTCGCAACCAAGCCGCGGCCCGAGGCGGAGCTGGTCGGGCTGGTTCACTCGCTCACGCCCAAGCCCGCGCGCGCACACATTGTCTGGTGGAAGCGGCCCGAGGCACTGGCCGTCGGCGTCATTCTGGGCGCCATCGCCGTCAACATTTTCTTTTACTGAGGAGAGGCTGAAGATGATTCTCGATCTACGCATTCCGTTGGGATTGATGTTTACGCTGACCGGCCTGATCCTCACCCTCTTTGGCTTGAAGACCAATGGCGACGCAGACCTCTATGCGCGCTGCCTGGGCGTCAACGCGAATCTCTGGTGGGGCATCGTGCTACTGGCCTTCGGCCTGACGATGCTAATACTAGGCCGCCTTGGCCAAAAGCGTCTGGCGCAACAACCGCCGGAACAGTCGGAAGAGGGCCAGCCGCGGCGGGGACACTGAAATCAGGGAATAGGGAACATGATTGGCTGACTTTACTGCTGGAAACAGAGTAGGCTTGGCTTCACGAAATAAGCTGCAATGAGCGCAAGAAGTCTTTAGTGTCTCCATAGTATCCGGGAAATGCCTCGCGAACCTCTCTGACTGAATAGGCCTTCACTAAAACTGTGCTCCGGTGGGGATGGCTCTCGTTTTCCAGTTCCGACGCTAAATAATTCTCATGGGCAATTTTGAGGCTCTCGGGACCGTATCGCCTGACCTGGGTAGAGCTTTTGTCTACGTCTAATTCCACTAAATAGCAGTAAACGCCCTTAAGATCGCGGCGTCTGGGGCCTTTCAGTACATCGCGCATGACTCTTGACCAACTCTGCAAGCTTTTGACGACTTGCAACTCCCCCGCTAAGTCCTTCATCTCCTTGGTGAGATCGGAGAGAGAGGTCGGCAATCCAGGTATAAGTGGACGGTCCTCTTGGTGCGCGAAGATGCTAGAGGAAAGCGCAAAAAAACGGCGCCAACGAGTCTCGCCGCCGCCGTTTTTCAAAGTCTGTCCAGTGAATAAATCTACCGTCTCTAGTGCGGTTGCCCAGCGATGTTGCAGAAGTGATCGAATCTGAATTTCAACATTGTGCGCCTTGACCTCGACAGAACTTGAGGCCTTATAACGAACTACAAGGTGAATGCTGCGGTACCCGTCCGCTTTCGGAATATCAATGTAATTCTTCTCCTTGATCTCCCCTTCAGATCTCAGTTTCTTTGCTAAATCTCCGCGAATGCTTTCGGCAAAAAGTTCGGCCCTTTCAACACTGTCCATGACTGCTCGACAACCGACTATGTCCTGCATTCTGCTCAATTTCATGCTCGGCTCTCTAACCAGCTTTGCAGCAATTGAGCGCAATCGCTTTGTACGACCAGAGATAATGGCATCCCATTCACTAGACTTTGCGTGGCGTTTTAGGGCGACCATAATTCTCTTCATTGCGGCTTCATGGGCCGACCGCCAATTGCTGACCAGCAACAGTGTTTGTGAGGTTGTCTCGCATAATAGGGAATGATTCTCGCGCAAAAAATCTCCAGCCGCGTCTATCTCTTTGTTCTTGCGTTCTACAATTCGAAGTTCCATTTATCTCCGGCACTGGATCATACGCAGCTATTTGAACCAAGGAAGATTGATTTTGTCCTTGTTTGAGCAAAAACACGAGACCTTCCAGCAGTTTTCCAGATCTTGCGTCTTCTAGCAGGGAGTAGACCAGCTTACAAAATCCGCTCATAAGGCTGATAAACCGGCTCCCAAACATACGCCCGAAGCCGCTCCCGCAGCGACGTATCATCCGTAGCCTGGGCGGTTCCATCTGCCATGGCCTGCTTGGCCACGGCTTCAGCCACTACAAGGCTCACCTTGCGGCAATCGGCAATCGGCGGCAGCAGCGGCGCCTCTGGATCCAAGAGCGTCGGCGAGAGGCCGGCCAGTGCCTTGGCAGAGGCCATGATCATCGCGTCTGAAACCCGTCGAGACCGTGAAACGAGAATCCCCAGCGCCAGGCCCGGAAAAATGAATGAATTGTTCACCTGGGAGATGCGCACCTGCTTGCCCTTGACCTCGACCGGCGCAAATGGGCTTCCCGTTCCGACCAGCACGCGGCCATCGGTCCAGCGAAACAGATCAGCAGGCGTGGCCTCGGCCTTTGATGTTGGGTTCGAAAGCGGGAAGATCACTGGCCGCTCGATGTGCCGCGCCATCTCGCGGACAATCTCTTCGGCAAACGCTCCGGTCTGAGCCGAGACGCCCACCAGCACAGTGACTCCGGCGTTGCGCACCACATCCAACAGTGAGATGGAGCACGGGCCGGGACCTGAGTGCGTGAGCTTCCAGCCGTCGACGTCCGACCTTTTACGCAGGAGCGGCTCCTGGCCGGGGCGGATGCCATCGCATCCTTCGATGAGGAGCCCGTACCGGTTAAAAGCATAGATGCGCTGTCGAGCCTCTGCTTCGGTCAGTCCTTCTTCCTTCATCGCGGCGATCAGCAGATCGACGATGCCGATGCCTGCCGAACCGGAGCCATACATGGCGATGACCTGATCTTTGAGTGGGCGCCCGGTAGCGTGTACGGCGGCCAAAATCGTGCCGGTCGTAATGGCCGCGGTTCCCTGGATATCGTCATTAAAGGTGCACAGCCGATCGCGGTAGCGCCTGAGCAGAATAGCCGCATTGACGCCGGCGAAATCCTCCCATTGCAGCAGAATGTTCGGCCAGCGGCGCTCGACAGCGGTGACGAAGGCTTCAATGAACGCGTCGTACTCGATACCGCGCACGCGCTTGTGCTGCCAGCCAATATAGATTGGATCGTTGAGCAAAGCCTCGCGGTCCGTGCCTACGTCGAGCAGGATCGGCAGGCAGTGCTCAGGCGGGATGCCGCCCAGGGCGGTGTAAAGAGCCATCTTGCCGATAGGAATGCCCATGCCGCCAGCGCCTTGATCGCCCAGTCCAAGAATCCGTTCTCCGTCCGAGACGACGATGCAGCGCACCTCGTCGAAGCGTGGGTCGGCGAGAATCTGTTCGATGCGATCTTTTTGGGGATAGCTAATGAAGAGGCCGCGGGGCCTGCGCCAGATCTCGCTGAAGCGCTGGCAGCCCTCGCCCACGGTCGGCGTGTAGACGATCGGCAGCAACTCTTCAGTGTAGTGCTCAATCAGCGAATAGAAGAGGGTCTCGCAGTTGTCCTGCACGTCGCGCATGTTGCTGTATTTCAGAAATGCGGTATCGCGGCCGTCGAGCACGCGTTTGCGGCGCTCCCGCTGGTCTTCAAGGCTTCCGATGTGCGGGGGTAACAGACCGTTCAAGGCAAAAGCGTCACGCTCTTTTTGAGTAAAGGCCGTGCCCTTGTTGAGGCGGGAATTCAGCAGCAGTTCGATGCCGTGAAGGCGGGTTCGAACCACGCCGCCGTTGGTCTGCGTTGCCAGCGATACCTCACTCATTGCGCTCTTCTCCTGATTGCCGATCTTCAAGCCCGAATATAGGCATATTCCATGCTACCCCGCTCTAACGGCGGTCTCCTGTTGTGTTGATCACAGTTGAGGTCGATCGGCAGGTTCGTTTTGAGGAACTTAGGCTAAGCGGCGCGGGGTGCGCGGAGTCTCTACTGCGGCTCCCAGGGGTTGAGTATGGAGACGCCGGTAGCTTCGAAGTCCTTCACGTCACGGGTGACCATTGTCATGCCATGAACCAGGGCGGTTGCGGCGATCAAAGCATCGCGGTATGATCGCAGATTGGGCACGTGCAGGACGGCGCATCGCCGCGCAACGGCCGTATCGACCGGCAGGATGCGGCTGGCGAAGGCGGGTAATACATATTGATCGAGCCATGACCGAAGTGTCTTCCCCTGACGCGCATCGCGGCGTTCCATTGAAAGGGTTCCGTGCTCCAGTTCCAAAAGCGAGATCACAGACAGGAACATGCTTTCAGACGGAATCCCTTTTGCCCAGGTCGTAACGTGACGATCCGCCTTGCCGAACTTTCCTTGTGCAACTCCGGCCTTGCGCAATTCCGAAATGACGTTGGTATCGAGAAGATACATCACGCCAAATCAAGCGGCTTGAAGAGCCCGCTACCCAATCGAAGCGGCTCAAATTCGAGTGCCGCAGCCTCAGGCATGGCCAGCATATCGACAATGCTCTTCCGCTTGTTCGTGATCTTTTGGTACTCATCGATCGACAACAAAACATGCGCAGGACGCCCGCGATCTGTAATAAAAACCGGGCCTTTACGCGCTGCTCGCTTTGCTCCGCCGGTATCCTGGTTAAACTCCCGGCTGGATAAGGTAGTAATGCCCATTGCGCCTCCCTATGTAGGCACGTTGCTACATTCTACCATGAATTGCAGTTTCGTCATTCGAAGCTGAGCAGCACAACTTCCGGGCTGGTCCCGACCCGCATCGGGGGCCCCCACGTTCCGGCTCCGCTCGAAGTGTAAACCTGCAATGCTCCGAAACGCTGCAACCCGTAGGTGAATTTGCCGAAGGCGCGTCGCGTGAGCCAGGTGAAGGGAAAGATCTGGCCGCCGTGTGTGTGGCCGGAGAGTTGTAAGCCGATGCCGGCCTGTTCGACAATCGGCAGGCGATTGGGCACGTGATTGAGCAGAATACTCTTCCTGCCGGGAGCCAGATGCAGACTATCGAGCATGGCCTTGAGCCGGATAGGATACCCCGCATCGCCATAGCTGACGCCGACAATTTCGAGGCCTTCGACGGTCACCTTTTCATTGACCAGAACGCGAATGCCCACGCCCGTAAGCACCTTTCCATAATGCGTGGCGTTGCCGAACTCATCATGGTTGCCCGTAGAAAAATAACTCCCCAGCGCCGGAGTTAGCCCGCGAAGGGGCTCAGCAAGGGCAGCGGCGTCGGCCTTGCCACCATCGAAGAGGTCTCCAGGAAAGAAGATGATATCCGGGCTCAAATTAGCGGCCAACTGCACGATGCGGCGGCTGAAACCGGGGCCGTTGACGTGGCCCAGATGCACGTCGCTGACGACCAGGGCGGTGCGTCCACGCCACGACGCGGGCAGGCCTTCGAGGTGGATTGGAACGCGCCGGACGCGAATCAGGCGCGCATTCACTAGTCCGTAGAGAGTGGCCAACACCGCAAGGCTGAAGCTCACGCCGGCCAGCAGCGGTGTGTTCGCGGTCAATCCCAACGTCGACATCGTCAGCGTGGCCAGCCAGCAAAAGCAGGCGGCAACAAAGAAGAAGTTGAGCAGCCCCAGCCAGACGGCGGCAACCCTGTAGAGCATCGTGACCCAACGGTTTGCAAAGTAGAAGCCGAACAGTGCGGCGGTGATGAAGCTGAAAGCCAGCACCAAGAGCGACGTTCGGAGAGCAAACGTGGCACCGGCCCCCATTCCACCCCAGAAGACGATCCAGGTGTGGTATACGAACCAATGAGCGAACAATAGAATGCTTTGGACAAAGACGATGCCCAGAACTGGCCAGGCTTTCAAGCGGGATCCCCCTGTTGCTAATTCTTTCATGGGGCGGGGAGGTGAGGCGGGTCTAGCCCTGCCCGGTGCCATAGGGGGAGCCATAGGTTTTGAGATCTCCCGCGCGGATCGTCGTCCATTGGGCGGCGAGCCCCACTCTGGAATCCGGGTTACGAAGAATCGCGACACGGTCTGCTCAGGAGAGGCAATGCGACCCCTCTTGCTCCCATGAAACAATCTCTTTATGACGAAAATCGGCAGCGACGATCTCGGCATTTATATCTCCATTCCGTTCTGCCGGTCAAAGTGCACTTACTGCAACTTTGCCTCGGGTGTCTATCCGGCCAGCGAACACGCGCGCTATGTGAACCGGCTGATTGAGGACCTGCGCGCCGCCCGTCGATGGGCAGAGCAAATTGAGGCAGAGCTTCCGCAGCGCGTGGATACGGTTTACCTGGGCGGCGGAACGCCCAGTTTGCTGGCCCCGGAACTGATCACACGCCTCTTCGCAGCCTTGCGTGAGGAGTTCGACATTGTTTTGGATGCCGAAATCACGGTCGAGTGCGCTCCGGGCCAGATTGCGGATGAAACTCTGGCGGCACTGGTCGCCGTGGGCGTCAATCGCGTCAGCCTTGGGGCGCAGTCATTCATCGACCGCGAGGCGGCCGTGAGCGGCAGGCTGCACAACCGCGCCGCTGTCCTGAAAGATATTGCCCGTCTCCGCGCCGCAGGTATCGCCAACCTCAGTGTGGATCTGATCGCCGGTCTCGCGGGTCAGACCTTTGCCTCGTGGGAAGATTCGCTGGCAGTGCTAGCCGACTCGGGCGTCCCTCATGCCAGCGTCTACATGCTGGAGGTGGATCAGGACTCGCGCCTCGGCCGGGAGATGCTTGCCCACGGTGCCCGCTACCACGCTGATCTCGTTCCGACGGACGATGCCATTGCGCAAATGTACTCAAGAGCTATCGAACGGCTGGGTGCAGCGGGTCTGAAGCAATATGAGATCTCGAACTCTTCCCGCCCCGGCTTTCAATCTCGCCACAATCTCCGCTATTGGCAGCGGCGGCCTTATCTGGGACTGGGTCTCGACGCATCTTCCATGTTGCGGGAGTTACAAGTTTTGAATGCCACGGAACGCGCTAACTCAGCCTCGAAGCCTCAGCAATTTCGCGTTCTCCGTTCCACCACAACCGACGACCTGCCCGCATATCTTTCGGGCCAGGAACCTTTCGACACCACCTGGCACTCGCTTGCCGCACAGCTCGAGGAAGCATGGTTTCTCGGTCTGCGACTCAACGCCGGCGTAGATGTGGCTGCTCTGGAGCAGGAGTTTGGTAGGGCGATGGTTGCCCCGGCGCTTGAGGTAATTGACCGCCTGGCCGAGGCGGATCTGCTGGTTTACGACGGCAAGATCGTCCGTTTGACTCCGCAGGGGCAATTGTTGTCCAACGATGTCTTTCAGGAGTTTCTCTCGTTGACCGCTGATGCGCATTCAAAACGGTATACTGCTACAAATGTTCGATGAAAATGTGGTGGATTGGCAGAGCCTGAGAAGGCTCTATGGCGAGATGAGCGACGACGAGTTGCTGGAACTCGATGCTCAACTCGATAACCTGACCGAGATGGCGCAGCAGGTTCTCCGCGACGAGATGAAGAAGCGCCGATTGGACCGGCCGCGTCCGGCAGACAACGCGCCGAAGGCCTTGGAATCTCTCGTGCTCTCATCGCGGCATCTTGGCTCGGAATCATCTACGGCCGAAGGCGAAGGAGACGAATCCGATCAGCCCCGCGAGTACACCTGGAAGACGCTGCTTTGCGTGTGTAATGACATGGAAGAGGCGACACCGATCCGCATGGCGCTGTGGAAAGCGGGAATCGAGAGCTGGATTGAAGGTTCGAACCACCGTGTTTCACGGAACATGCTCGACCCTCGGATATTGGTTGCCGCCGATCAGCTTGAGCAGGCGCGCATGATTCTCGCCAGTCCAATCCCGCAGGAGATCGTCGAGGAATCCAAAATCGAAGTTCCAGAGTTCGAATTCCCCGTTTGCCCCAAGTGCGGTGCCGAAGACCCGGTGCTTGAGGGCGCCGATCCGGCCAACTCCTGGCTCTGCGAGGAGTGCAGTTACCAGTGGACAGATGCGGCGCCTGAATGATCTCCGGTTGCAGTGCCCAACAGCACGTAGTCGATGGATCAAATTTCCCCATCAATCACTACATAGATGCGCACGCCTAAAATTGCCCGGAGACGTTCCCGCAAGTCACATGACCGCATTCGATTCCGTTACCAAGCTAGAAGTTCGTCGTCTGATGTTGAAGAGAGGAATGCGACCGGTGCTGCGCTGGGTTCAGGAAAGTCGCCGGCGCACTGAATCGACTCCGGACCCGAGGCCTTGGCCACCAGCAGCGCTTGTTCTGCCTCGCGCAAAACCACCACTGGTGAACGACCCAGGCTGTTGGCAATGCCGAAGCAGGCAGAGAGACGAATTGCTTCGCCTCGCACGCGGTAGGGCGAACTGAAGACATCCGAGCGCAAACGCTCGGCCATCAAGACCGCGTTGGCACTTGAGCAGCCGGGCAGCGCCATGAGAAACTCGTCCTTTCCCGGACGTCCGAGCAGATCATAGCTTCGCAAGAGATGTGTGGAACGGGAGGAAACCTGGCAGAGCAATTCGTCGCATGCCTCCGTGCCCAGGCGCGAGTTCCAGTGTCCGAAGTCATCAATATCGAAAAGGATCAGGCAGAGAGAACTCTTGAGTCGCTGCACGCGGTCAGTCTCGCGAAAGAGCATGGCGAGCATGGTTTCGCGATTGTAAACACCGGTCAACCGATCGATCTGGGCGTTGAGCGCGGCGGCCTCACGGAGCAGTTCAAGCTCGCGCAGTCTGCGATGGTCGCGCAGAATAGCTTCCAGGCGGATGCGCAGGAATGCTGGGTCGTTAGTGCGTGGCAGCAGATCGTCGATGACGCCCTCAGCCAGCCGCTCGGGCCACGGCGCATTGGCAGTGTCCGAAATCAGGACAATCGGGAAACGACTGGTCGGCGCTCCGATGCGCACCGAGATTAGCATCTGGCTGAGGGTTGTCTCGGGCTGCATCGACGGCAGAGTGGCGTCAATCAGGGCCAGGGAAGGCGGGGGGGAAGCGTTGAGCGCAGTCAGGGCTGCTTCAGCGGAGAGAACGATCTCCACCTGCGCACCATCGGCGGCCAAAGCGGTTTCTAGAGCGGCGAGCAGTGTGGGCTCAGATGATGCGAGCAAAATGGTCAGCTTGGAGTATGGAAGCATCCTGAAATCCTCGTTAAAGGATGCATCGGCGACGATTAGAAATCATTTAGAGAGCAGCGAAAGATTCTTTGCGGTCTTCAATGACTTTTGCACAGGAACACAGGTATCGAAGGTCATAAGCTGCTTCAGGCACGATTGAATGTATCCATCCGAGCAACTACACTCTTCCGGTTGGCTTTTTGTTGTGTTGAAGTT
>CAYTJN010000161.1:0-9180 GCA_964438125.1 uncultured Occallatibacter sp. | reverse complement strand
CCTGTGAAACTGTGGAACTGTGATGGAATTTGCCCTCATTCATGCGATTGCCCTGGGGAAGATGCCGGTCTAGCGCGTTTTTATTTCTTGATGCGCCGGTCGGATGCTTCCACGCTCCAGAAATCGGATTGTAAATCCTGGTTATAGCTCACGTGATCCAGGAAGTATTGCCGGGTCATGTCGTCGTTTTTGAAGCGGGTGATGGTGAAGGGTGTGGGTAAACCGTCGAAGACGTGATAGTCGTCGTACTCTTCGGCATCGAGGTTCTTGTCTTTATAGACCGGATCGCGCCATTCAAAGGTGCGCCGCATCGGCAGGTGGGTCTGGGTGTCCATCAGGATGGTGACGGATTCGTTGCCGGCGGAGATCGCCGTTACCTGGTCGGCCAAATGCCGCTCGGCCATTCTTTGTCCCTCGAAGATCAAAATAGTCTTCGGATCATTGAGCCATACCTTTACAACGGTTTCGATGGAGTGGTCACGGCGGCGCATAAAGTCGTCCACAATATCTTGAGGCAGAGGAGCCGTGCCTTTATAGGTCACCTCAGAGCCTTTTCGTCCGATGAAGAATTCGATTACGTCGCGGTGCTTTGTAATATCGATGCGGTCGTGGTCGGGCCAGGCGTGGTACTCCCAAAATTCTGTAGTGCCGCCTGAGGGCTTGCCAAGGTAGAAGGCGGCAACGTGCCCGTGCCGCATCTGGTTTTTCATGTTGAGCCAGGCTGGCCCGCCGAGGGCCTGCACCATTGCGTCCAAGGCGGCGCGCGCCTGCATTGCGTTCTTTTGACCGGCGTCTTCCGCTGCGGCTGGAGCGGTCTGCGTCCACGTAGTGCGTGGCGCGGCAAGCATCGCAATGGCCAGCGCCACCGGCAAAACTTTGCACATGAGTATCCTCCTCAATCAGTTGGACGCGCACTGGCAACGAATGAATCTGCCCGAGATTCGCGTGCAAGCATAATCAGAATGGACGCCGAGGGGACCGGAACGCAAACCGGTCTGCGCGAAGACAGCGGTCGCCGCCGTTGTGGCGAAGGATCGAAAAGCGGCGCCGGTCAAATGGCGCGGAGGACGCGCACGGGAAGAGTGACGATGGCGCCCACCAATTCGAGCACGCCTCCAACCGCGATTCCCACGATGCGGAAGGGGAGCAGAAGCAGCCATACAAGGGGATATAACACCAGCGCGGCAAGCGCCAGCGGCCAGCACAGAACGAAAAGAATGCAAAACAAGAGGAACTTCACCATGCCTCTATCCTCACCGCGCAGGCGTGCGCGTAGAGTGCTGCGTTCCCGCCTGCCCTTTCCCAAGGTACGACGGCTTGGCTCGAGCGGTTCCCTCGTCGCGGGCACAAGATGGGCTAAAGTGAGAAGACTCGATCCAAAGGGAGGTGCTCTTCAATCCTCGAGACGAGCCGAAGCATTCTACTCAGGCTTTGGCTGGGAGGGATCACCGACCCTTGTTCGACGGCCCTTTAGAGTCATTTGAGCGAAGACACCGACCCAGATCATCCAACGCGGCTTTTGCTCGGATGCGGGCATTTCTGCGACGTCGTGCCGCCTTTGGATAAGGGCAGCAGCAGACAATGGTGGACGCGGTGGTTGGAGCGGCAGTCGGCGGCGGGACAATTACAGCAGGAATTGTGATGGGAATGGGAGCCGGTATAGGCGAACGCGCAATCGCTGGCGGGGCCGCGCCTTTGCCCTTGACGAAGACCGTAAAGACGCCGGGCTTATCCTCAACCGAGACCTTGCCGCAGTGATTGGGTGCGCTGAGTCCATCGCGGCGGATCAGCTCGACGCTGAAACTGGCTTTTGGAGCATCTTCCTGACAGAGCGACTTTTTGGCGACCCAAACCTGCAGCCAAGGAAGGTTTGCCAATTGGTTCGGGAGGCGAACCTGTCCATGTGCGTCCGTGAGCATCTCTTCGCGGTACAGTTCCTCGCGCATGTCGACCCTGTCGTATCCGGCAATCAAAGTCAGATGCAGGCGGGAGAGCGGCTGCCCGTCCTTGCCTCCAACAATACGGACGGTAATGGGTTCGTTGTGGACGACCGGAAAGCTCTCCCCTGCACTACATATGCCAGAGACCGCAACCGTCAGTCCGGCAAGAAAAAGGGCGGAGAATGGTCGAGTCATCACTTGCACCTGAAGAATTCATCGGCGCCATGAATACTTTCAGGAGATTTCTAATGATGACTTTTACGAAAGCCCTGCTCAGCGCCCTTTGACCTTGGCCCGCGCAACCAGCGTCTTCTTGCGCTCAAGGATCAGCTTTGCGCGTTCCTTCTCAGGCAACTCAAGGAGCGCTTTTGTGCGCTTGGGTAACTTTTCATAGATGAGGGCATGAGCGCGTGCCAGTTCCTGCTCGATTTCTCGCGGCCTCAGTGCGTCCCAACGCTCCAAGGTTACCCAGTGGGCCTTTGCCAGATAAGGTGAAGCTCGAATGCCTTCTCTTTCCAGGAATTCATAAAAGCGCTCCGCTCCGCAGTGAAACCAGAGGACTCCGACCCCTGTTCCATCCAGGTCCGTCATGGCGAACATCTTGCCGCCGATCTCTCGGTCGCCGACAAAATAGACCAGGTGGTGGCCCCAGTTTAGGGTCTCGGCAACGTGGGGCAGTCCGAGACAGATGTGTCGTATGCGCTCGTTGTCCATGTAGTCGCTGAAAACTCACAACGCTTATGTATTCTTCCTGCTGATGTCGCACAGCATGTCCGAGTGGATGTTCAATCCGATATTCGTCATGTTGTAGAAGTGCTCGCTGGCCACGAGCCAGACAATTTCGCAGATTGCGCGCTCGGAGTAATGACTCCTCAATCGTGCAAAGGTATCCGGATCGACTTTCTTGTCTCGTGTCAGTCCCGTCACATAATCCAGGGCCGCACGCTCTGCTTCGGTAAAAAGAGGGCTGGTCCGGTACTCTTCCAGCGCGTCAAACTTGGCTTCGTTCATCGAAGCCTTGATGGCAATCGAGCGACCTATGTCAATGCAGAAGAGACAAACGTTGATCCGCGCCACGCGTTCCCTGATCAGCATCACAGTCTCAGGCGGCAGCAGCAGTTTCTTATCCAGCTTGCTGATCCTCCCGGCAAAAAGACCAAACGCAATCGGCATGCGCGCGGACACCACCTTCACTGGTGTGACCACTTTGCCAAACTGACGTCGCGTCATGGCATACACCAGCTTCATTAACAGCCCCTGAGGCTGCTCGATTGGGGGAAGAAAGGTGCCCATTCGCTCACCTCCGATTCCACTTAGACGGATGCGGGCTGATGAAGGAAAGTTTCAGCCGCTACTCGGCCGCTTACCGCCAGCGAAAGATCCAAAGCGAGACGAAGAAGGGAACTAGGAGCCACGCCAGCAGAATTGCGATCGGCACGCCCTGCTGACTTAGATTCATCCCTTGGAGCATGTTGCCGCGCAGCGCGTCAATGGCCGCGGTGAGAGGAAGTGCGCGCACCAGCGGCTGAATCACGACGGGAAAGCGAGTGGGCGAAAAGAAGATGCCGGAGAGAATCCACATGGGAAGCATAATCAGGTTCATCAAGCCATTGGCAGCCTCTGTGGTCTTTGCGCGCGAACTGACAAGTAACCCCAGGGCTGAAAAGGCCAGCGAAGCGAGCACGCACAGCAGTGCCAACTGCCACAGCGAGCCGCGAAAGGGCACGTCGAAAGCCAGTCGCGCAAATCCGAGAAATACTCCCACCTCGATCACCAGCAACCCTAGCCTGGAAAACAAAAACGAGGCGAGATACTGCCAGCGCAGCATCGGCGAAGCCACCATCCGCTTGAGCAATTTTTTCTGGCGAGCATCGACAATGGCAAAGCCCAGGCTCCACATCGCCGAACCAATCAGGTTCATCCCCAAGAGCCCCGGCACCAGGAAGTCGATGTAGCGCGCTCCCACCTCATGAACCAATTGGTCGCCGGCGGAAACCGCCTGCCGCCGTCCCGCCGCCATCTGAATCGCCCGGTCCGCCAGCAACCGTGCCGTTCGAGCATCGGGGTTGGTGTCGTCGAATTTGTAGGCGATACTGTCAGGTCTCTGAATGGCCAGCAAAAGAATGCTTCCCGTTGCCAGCGCGTGTGTGCCGGAGACTTCGTCCATCGTCGCGGCCCCGAGTCCCTTATCAGCGGCCAGTGCCTGAGTCAGTTGCGTTGTCGTCGCGCCCACCGGCAACACATCCGCCGGCCGGTTGCGGAAGGCGATTCCTAGCCCCATCGCCAGCAGAATCGGAAAGAGAAAGGTCCAGAAGATCGCCTCGGGCTCCCGCAGAAAGAGTTTGAAGCGCATGGCGGTGAGTTGAAAGAGCGAGCTGGTTTCAAAGTTACTCATCGCGCAGCTTCCTCCCCGTCAAGCTCACAAACACGTCTTCGAGCGTCGCGGAATGGGTGCGGAATTCGCTCAGGTTCAGCCCCTGTTCATGGAGTACGGTAAAGATGCGCGGCACCGCCGTGTGTAGTTCGCTCACCGAAAGCTGGTGCAGCCCGGCATCCACGCGGTGAGACTTGACGCCGGGAATCGCGGTAAGCGGTGCGACATTTAATTCGCTCGTTTCGCGCCCAGTCACAGCGAATTCGACGATGTGCTCCGCGCCCACCAGATCGATAAGTTGCCGCGTTGTTCCCAGCGCGATCCTGTGCCCGTGGTCCATGATGGCCACCCGGTCGCAGAGCCGCTCCGCCTCTTCCATATAGTGTGTCGTCAGAATAATGGTCCGTCCCGCCTGCTTCAGCGCAGCCACCAGATCCCAGAGGTGGCGCCGCGCTTGCGGATCGAGGCCGGTCGTCGGTTCATCCAGGAAAAGCAGCTCCGGATCGCCCACCAGTGCGCAGGCCATGGCAAGTCTTTGTTTCTGCCCGCCGCTGAGCGTACCTACGCGAGCACGTCGTTTGTCTTCGAGCTGCGCCGTCCGGATCGATTCGTGCACCGGAATTCCCCGATGGTAGAAGCTGCGAAAGAGCCGCAACGTCTCTTCAACGGTCGCCTTGTCCGGAAACTGCGTCTCTTGCAATTGAACGCCAATGCGTTGGCGCAATTCGCCTGCATGCGTGCGCCAATCAAGGCCGAGGAGTTCAACTGCGCCGGCATCGGCGGCCGTCAATCCTTCGCAGATTTCGATCGTGGTCGTCTTACCCGCGCCATTCGGTCCCAGCAAGCCGAAGCACTCGCCGCTGGCTACTTCCAGGTCAAGGCCGTCCACCGCCACCACGTCGGCAAAGGCCTTACGCACCCCACGCAGCAGCAGCGATGGGATGGATCTGTTGAGAGCGAGGGTTGGTCCTGCGGCAGTCTGCGCGTCGGTCAATGCGTTTGTCCCACGCCCAAGATTAAGGCAAGACCACGACTCCCATCAAATCATGCAAGGCGACTGGCGACTGGCAGTCGATTTTTGGGGGAATGGGACGGCTCTTTACCGCGCCTCGCAAATAGGAAACGGAGCCAGAGCTATCATCGATCTGTGCAGCCCCGCTATCATCTGGGCGACATTCTCGCCAACGCGATCACCCATGGCATCGGCGCTGTGCTGGCCGTCATCGGTGCGGTCGTCCTGATTTTGGCATCGATGCGGGGTACGGCTTGCCTGGTGGCGAGCTGCACCATCTTTTCGATCACGCTTGTGCTGGTCTATGTCTGCTCCACGCTCTACCATTCGCTGGTGCGAACGCGGGCGCGTCATGTCTTTCACATTCTTGACCACTCGGCTATCTATCTGCTGATTGCCGGAACCTACACGCCCTTCACGCTGATTACACTGCGCGGTTGGCTGGGGTGGACGATCTTTGGCATCGAGTGGGGGCTGGCAGTTGCCGGGGTCGTCTTCAAGAGCTTCGCGGTCGGGCGTTTTCAGGTGGCTTCGGCGCTAGTCTATCTGGCGCAGGGTTGGTTTGTGGTCGTCGCGGTCGTGCCCTTGGTCCACGCTCTAGGCTGGCACGGTATCTTTTGGCTTGGCGCAGGCGGCATGGCGTACACGCTGGGAATCGTCTTCTTCGCTTTCGACCGGTTGCGTTATTTCCATGCCCTGTGGCACCTGTTTGTATTAGCCGGCAGCATTGCTCATTACTTTGCCATCTTTTTCTTTGTAATTCCTGGGCGATCTTGGTAGTTCAGCGCATTATCAGTGTGGTTTTTCACGATGCAGAATTGACCTTTGGCCAGCAGAACCGGTACACTACTCTAGTTTGGCGATTCCTGCCTGTGGCCGCGGAGCCAGACGTTCGCCCGAACGCAATGGGGCTTGAGCGTACCGCGGTACGGAAGTTTCCGCCCGAGCTATTCTTTTTGGACGCGCACCGGCGAAGCCGGACCTGCGCTGGAGGGGTTATGTACGCGGTGATTCGCACGGGTGGTAAGCAGTACCGGGTTGCACCAGGCGACCTTGTGAAGATTGAAAGCGTGGTTTCTCCTGACCAGGAAGCCAAAACCATTGAGTTCAGCGACGTGCTGGCGGTCTCGGGTGAGCCGGGTACCGTCGGTAAACCGGCGACCGCCAAAGTGATCGCCGAAGTTGTGGGTGACGGACGGGGAGACAAGATTTTGGTCTTCCATCTGAAACGAAAGAAGCAATACAAGAAACTGCAAGGTCATCGGCAAAACTTTACAGAGGTGCGCATCAAGTCCATTGAGGCCGACGGCGTAACCTACACCGCAGCCTAGAGACTCGATGGAAATGGAGCCGGGCGGCGCGATTAGACAAGACAGGACCAGGAAGGGGATTAGGCAATGGCACACAAGAAGGGTGGAGGCAGCTCCACAAATGGACGCGATTCCAATGCACAGCGGCTGGGAGTAAAAGCCTTTGCCGGTGAACTGATTACCGGCGGCTCGATCATCATGCGCCAACGCGGAACACGCATCAAGCCAGGCATAAACGTGGGCATCGGCTCAGACGATACGCTCTTCGCCAAAGTTACCGGTCGGGTCAAGTTCGTGGACCGCGGCAACCGCGGACGATTTGCTTCGATCGAGCCCTTAGCGGCCGAGTAAATCCAGCGATCCTTGTCAATAAGAAAGCCACGGCTACGCCGTGGCTTTCTTATGCAATCTGTCCCAATCCCTTACCTTCCTACGTCTCCGATTCCCGGCCTTTCAGGTTCCGGTTGAGGACCTCTTCCACCACTTTCTCAACATCGGTGAGGAAGAAGCCGCTGGCAGGCTGTTGCACGGCGACCTGGGTCCCGGTGTGGCCTAGAGCACTTGCGATCTCGTTCCACCGGAAAAGCATCGAGTTGACCGGCATCAAAACGGCCTGGGGAACCGGCTCCGGCAATGCGCAATACGCAATCCACATCCCCAGTGAGATCATGATCAGCGACTCGTAGGCAAACTGTAGTGGAGCGGTCAGCGAGGTGCTACGAGATATCAGAGTCGCTATGATGAAGTCGTTCGAAGACATCATGCCGAAGCCGAGGGCAATCCCGAACGTCAAGCTGCGCGCTGAGAGGCGCAGGGCATTCATGCTCAGGCAAAGGAAGCCCAGCAGGCAAAGCTCAAGGATGCTCACGGAACGCATTAGACGGAAGGCGACTTCCGGCACAAGCAGAGTCCCTGAATGCGCAAAGGATACGGTCGATAAACTCGCGAAGGTTGATACCAATGCGGCCCAGCGAAAGACCACAATTGCAAGCCTCTGGATGCCAGGAAAAGCCGACAGCGCGGAACGGAAAACCTCTTGGCAAACAAGAAATAGCAACACCGCACTGCCTATATATACCGCCCAATATATGATGAAGTAGTACAAAAAGGCGTAATCTTTGAACCAATGTTGCGCTTGACCATAAAACAAGAAAAGCAGCACGGGCTTCGATACCAGACGAAGGCCAAGATATGATCCCATCGCCGGGAAGCGTCGATCCAGGTTCTTGCTCCAGAAGACGAAGCCGAGCGCAGCCCAGAGACCAAATTCGGCGACGCTCATCACGGACATTGCAGTCTGCGAAGACATTATATGGACCTTGCGATTCTAAGAACCCTCTAAGAATAGCGCGAAAGCCTTCACCACTCAACTACAAAACGGTGTACCCGGCCGGTACCACTGGGGATTACCCTTGGTTACTAATGCCCGGCCGAAATTGGAGAATCTCGGAGGCAAAAGAGCCGCAAGATAATCCTCACACGCTCAAGGGCGTAGTGGCGCTTCGTTGCTTGGATGACAGAATCGATTTGCTCTCTTCACTCTGCCGCCGGAAATTTGAAGAGACACCCTAAGTAGCGCTGAATAATCTACAGCGGCGCTCGGATCTTCCGAGTTCACCCAACCTGTGAGCGTCCCGTCCATGACCCGAGCGTTGCCCTTAGATACTAGCGGGTGTCCGTCGAGGGTTGAACGGCGCAAACGTGAGGTCCGCACGCCGGAACCGGGTCGGTGTCTGTTACGGACTGACGGCTCGGGATGGCGGGAGCAGATTTAGGTGTGGTGGCAGCGGCGGCGGCCCCGGCAACAACAAGAGTGAGTGCGAATATGCGGATAGCTAGTTTCATGGTCAATTGCTCCTTCGTAGATTTAGATTGACAGAAGAAGCTTCTTCTGTACGCTGGGAATAGTAGAGTGTTCGTGGGCTTAAGTCCAGCAAATTCAATTAGATGATCAATCGGTAATAGGATAGGTTACCAACGTCATTATCGTTTAGCGTGGAATACCCTTATGAGACTGCCTTCGAGGGCTCAATAAATCCCCTTTTCGACCCTTCCTGCATGGTAAAATATCCCTAGGAAAGCTCGCTTAAAAGCCTCTGTCTTTCAACCGCTTAAACCCCGAATTTCGGCCCGGAATCGCACCTCGGCCGACGCGCTCCTGGTGGAGTTGGAAGCGAAAGCCTTGCGAAGGTAATCCCGATGGCCACTGAACCCCTGAGCACCACTCCGATCCCCGTGGATAACGGAAGCTATACCGGCGAAAACATTAAAATCCTCGAAGGCCTTGAAGCAGTGCGCCTTCGTCCGGCCATGTACATCGGGTCGACTGGCGAGATGGGTTTGCATCACCTGGTCTATGAGGTGGTCGACAACTCGGTGGACGAGGCGCTGGCTGGCTATGCCAAAAAGATCGATGTTGTGATTCACGTGGACAACTCCATTACTGTGGTCGATGACGGCCGAGGCATTCCCGTCGACATGATGCCCTTATCCAACGGCACGATGATGCCGGCCGTTCAGGTGGTACTGACCAAACTCCACGCC
>CAYTJN010000160.1:0-9219 GCA_964438125.1 uncultured Occallatibacter sp. | reverse complement strand
CCAGGTCCTTGCCGCGCAAAAGGGCGATGATCGACTGCAGTTCGTCGCGGTCCTTGCTGGAGATTCTCACCGTATCACCCTGGATGCTGGCTTGCGCCTTTTTTTTGGAATCTTTGACCAGGCGCACAATTTCCTTGGCTTTTTCGATGGGGATGCCTTGCTGCAGGCTGATCGTCTGGCGGACACTTTTGCCGAGCGCGGGCTCCAGCTTGCCATACGTCATGTTCTTCAGCGAAACGCCGCGCTTGACCAGCTTCTGGCCTAGAATCTCCTTCACCGCTTCCAGATGGTACTCGCCATCGGAAGCGAGCCGAATCTCCTTGTCGCCTTCGGCCAGCAACACCTCAGAGTGGGAGTCTTTCAGGTCAAAGCGCTGGCGAATCTCTTTGAGCGCCTGATCGATGGCATTGCGGACCTCCTGAATCTCCACCTTGCTGACGATGTCGAACGAATTCTCCTGAGCCATTTTCTCTTTCCCCTCGAGGATTGGAAGTTCTGAAGTTGGGAATGCCCTTATCAGTTTCCCACGCCGGAGCCAATCCCAAACAGCCGTTGGAAGTTTTTCGTGGTGGCGGAGGCGATTTCTTGCTCTTCCACGCCTTGAAGTTCTGCGAGAGTTTCTGCGGTCCGGGCAACCCATGCCGGCTCATTGCGCTTGCCTCGGTTGGGCACAGGCGCCAGCCAGGGCGCGTCGGTCTCAACCAGAAGACGGTCCAAGGGCAGCCGGGCCGCCACGTCGCGCAGGGGCTGAGCCTTTGGGTAAGTCAAATTCCCGGCAAGCGAAACCAGAAAGCCCAAATCGAGTGAGCGGGCCGCTTGTTCATAGTTGCCGCCAAAACAATGCATCACGCCGCCCAGAGCGCTTGGCCGCCAGTGAGCTTCCAAGATCTCAAAGAGATCGTCCCAGGCATCGGTGGCTCCGTCCTTTGGCCGACAGTGGATCAGGATGGGCCGCTTGCGGGCTGCGGAGATCTCGAGTTGGCGAATCAGCCCCTCGCGCTGTGTCTCGTGCGGCGCGCCCTCGTGATAGTAGTCCAGGCCGATCTCGCCGCAGGCAATGACATCAGGCTCAGCCAGCAAGTTGTCGAGTTTCGCTAGGACTCCATCGTGGATCTCAGGACTGTTGTGCGGATAAACGCCAGCGCTGGCGTAGAGGCTCGGAACCCCAGCCCTTCCGTTGAACTCGCGGCAGACGGCAAGCGCGCCGTCCATGCCTCCAGCCTGTTCGCCGATGCCGATTGCCAGCACGGTTCCAATGCCGGCGTCCCAGGCGCGGCGCAGCATCGCTTCGCGATCATCTGCGTAGCGCTCGCTGTCCAGGTGGGCGTGGGAATCAATCAGCAAAGAAACCTCGGTTGCATGAGAGTGCTCCGTGAGGAGGGGTTACTTCAGCCGCGCGCCCAGCGGAGCCTCTTCGAGGAATCCAGCAAGCACTGGAGCGCCATCGGGAAGCGAGGCCGCCAGCAACATGCCGTTTGATTCGAGGCCTCGCATCTTGCGCGGAGCCAGGTTGGCGACGATCACGATCTTGCGGCCAATCAGCTTTTCCGGTTCGTAATACTGAGCGATGCCGGCAAGAATCTGACGTTTCTCGTAGCCCAGGTCGACCTCCAGACGTAGAAGTTTGTCGGCCTTGGGCACGCGTTCGGCCACCAGAATCTGAGCCACGCGCAAGTCCACCTTGACGAAGTCGTCAATGGTGATATGCTGCGGCAACTCAGTTGGCTGCCCGGCGGCAGGAGTTTGTGTCTGGGCAGGCGAACCGGCTGCGGGCTCGGCAATAGGTGTTGCGCTGAGCCGGGCGCTGGTCAGATCTGCGGGCACTTGATGCACCTTCACCGTGGCGATTGTTTGATCGGGTGAGACTGCCGTAGTCGGGGTCGTGCTATCCGCTTTGGCCGGAGACTTCGAGGCATTCGCCGGCGCTGTCGAGGCCACAGACGGGGAGGCCGTCGCAGTTGCTGCCGCCGCCGCTTCCGCTTTTGCGGCGAAGCCGCCGTTGGCCCCACCGCAGGTGGCCGCTTCGATGACACTCTTGCTGTTCTGTTCTTCGATGTTTTGCATACGCTCGATTGCGTCCTTTTCCGCTCGGGGAAATAGCGGCGACGGCTCGCCAAACTTCGTCCCGGCCGTCAATCCGCCCCACGCGAGTTCTGTTAGAAATGATTTCTTAGCCGCGTCGGCAATCTCTCCCTGTCCGAGTTGCAACCAGACCTTGGCAGCCGACTCCGGCAGGATGGGATACACCAGCGCGGTGATGATACGAATGGCCTCGGCGGCTGTTGCCAGCACGCGGGCTTGCAGTGCCGTATGATCGGCTTCCGATCGATCTGCCGGCCGTTTCCAGGGTGCGTTGGCGGTGAGGTAGCCATCGGTCTCTGCGACCAAGGTCCACAATGCTTTGAGGGCCTCAGAGAAGTTCATCTCATCAAAGGCCGGTCCGAAAGCAGCGATGGCGCCGACAGCACTCTCACGCAGCGCGGCTTCAGCAGCGGTCTTTGTGCCAGTCTCCGGCACGACTCCGGCAAAGTACTTATGCACCATGTTGACCACACGGCTCACCAGGTTGCCGTAGCCATTGGCCAGGTCCGCGTTGTAGCGCTGGACCAATGCGTCGAAAGAAAAGCTGCCGTCCTGCCCGAAAGGAATCTCGCGCAGCAAGAAATAGCGCAGCGCATCGGCCCCCAAAATCTCCTGCACAGTTTCGGCGCGCACGATGTTGCCGCGCGACTTGGACATCTTGCCCTGGTCAAAGAGCAGCCAGCCGTTAGCCCTCACCGAGCGCGGCAGAGGAATGCCCGCAGCCATCAAAAACGCCGGCCAATAGACGCAGTGGAAGCGGCTGATTTCCTTGCCGATCAGGTGCATGTCGGCCGGCCAGAATTTTTGAAAGCGCGCCTGGTCGGCTGGATTGTCGCTGCCGTAGCCGAGCGCAGTGATGTAGTTGGCCAGCGCATCGAGCCATACATAGATCACATGTTTTTCGTCGCCGGGAACCGGGATGCCCCAGGAAAAACTGGTGCGACTGACCGACAAATCTTTCAGTCCTCCGCGGACAAATGAAATGACCTCGCGCCGCGTCGACTCGGGGCCCATAAAGCTGGGGTTTTCCTCATAAAACTCCAGCAGCTTGCGCTCCATGGCCGAGAGCTTGAAGAAATAATTCTCCTCGCTCACCGTCTCGGTGATGCGGCCGCAATCGGGGCAGGGCGTTCCGGGAGGGCCGTCCACATACAGTTCATCGCTCACGCAATATTGACCTGTGTAGGAGCCTTTGTAGATGAAACCCTTGTCGCGCAGTAAGGCAAACAGCCGCTGCGTTCCGCGAATGTGGCGCGTCTCCGTCGTGCGGATGAAGTCGTCGTTGGTTATGCCCAGCCGCTCCCACAGCCCGCGAAACTCGCCTGAGATCGCCGTGGCAAACTCCATCGGTGTCTTGCCGGCCAGCGCTGCGGAGCGTTCGATCTTCTGTCCGTGCTCGTCAGTGCCGGTGAGGAACCAGGTGTCGATGCCCAGCGCTCGCTTCCGTCGCGCAATCGCGTCGCAGACAATCGTCGAATAAGCGTGGCCCAGGTGCGGCCTTGCATTCACGTAATAGATGGGCGTCGTGAGATAAAAACGGCTTGAACTGGATTCGGAATTCGTCATAGGTGGGGTGTTGCTCGCGAGTCTCCCCCATGAAGGCAGGATCTTCACGCAATCTATTCATTATTTTACGTTATTGTTGTGACGACCATAAATCCTCCGTGCCCGATCGTTGCGGCTTCTTGTTGTCGCGATCATGGGAAACGGGTGACCTTGACTCGTTCCAGGTCGTTAGCCGTTCGATTTTCTGACATAGGTCGTCTGTTAGAATCAGCCTTGAAAATCAAGGATTTCTGAGGCGAAACGACGTGGTCTTAGACTTACAGAAACGGCTTGGCGATCATCTTCGCGCCCTACTCGCGACAATGTACAACATCCAGATCGAGACCATTCCTCTCGAGATACCGCCCGATCTGAAGTTCGGCGAACTGGCCACTCCCATCGCCTTCGAACTGGCCCGCAAGCTGCGAAAGGCTCCCAAGGTCATCGCGCAGGAGATCGTTGCGGCACTCGCTGGACTGGAGGGCTTTGCGAGCTTTGAAGTCGCAGGCGCTGGATACATCAATGCGCGCCTCGACCGAGCAGTTGAGGCACGCAGCCTTACGAACGGAGCGAGCGGCCGCCCCAGCGCGGGTGGTCATTCGCTGGTCGAGCACACCAGCATCAATCCGAACAAGGCCGCGCACGTTGGTCATTTGCGTAACGCGATTCTAGGCGACACTTTCGTGCGGCTGCTGCGTGCCACTGGGCAGAAGGTCGATGTGCAGAACTACATTGACAATACCGGTGTCCAGGTGGCCGATGTTGTGGTCGGCTTTCAGCATCTTGAAGGCAAGTCTCTCGCCGACGCGCGCTCACTGCTCGAAGATCTCAAGCAAGAAGACCAGCGAATTGACTATTATTGCTGGGATCTATACGCGAAAACTTCACAGTGGTACACCAGCGGTACCGCCGAAGAGAATGAAGCGCGCAAAAAGCTTCGCTACGCCACTCTGCACGAGATCGAACAGGGAGGCAATGAGACAGCCGAGGTGGCTGAACTAATCTCGACTGCCGTCCTGCGCCGCCACCTTGAGACGATGCTGCGGCTGGACATCGAGTACGACTTTTTGCCCCGCGAAAGCGAGATTTTGCACCTCAAATTCTGGGATGCTGCCTTCGACCAACTAAAACAAACCGGCGTACTTTACTTTGAGACCGAAGGCAAGAACAAAGGCTGCTGGGTAATGACGCGTCCCGGTGCGGATGTTACTGAAGGCGAGACGAATGAAGATGCAAAGGTCATCGTGCGTTCCAACGGCACGGTAACTTATGTTGGCAAAGATATTGCCTATCACTTATGGAAATTTGGCCTGCTGGGCAAGGACTTCGGCTACAGGCCATTCTTTACTTATCCCGATCATGAGTGCTGGATCTCGACGTTGCAGGGTGAGGAGCCGCACCCGCATTTTGGCGGCGCGCAGGCCATCTATAACGTAATCGATGCACGCCAGAGCGACCCGCAGGCTAATGTGATTCAGGCCCTGCGCGGCATGGGCTACACCGATCAGGCCGACCGCTATACGCACTTCAGCTACGAGATGGTCGCGCTCACGCCGCGCTGTGCTGTCGAGTTGGGCTATGACGTTTCTGATGAAGATCTGGCGCGCCCTTACATCGAAGTCAGCGGCCGTAAAGGCTTCGGCGTCAAGGCTGATGACCTGATTGACAAGCTCATCGCTGCCACGCGGGCCGAAGTCGACGCGCGCCAAACCGTCAGCGACGAAGTAGAACGCCAAAAGATCGCCCAACAGATCGCGATTGGTGCGCTGCGTTACTTCATGCTCAAGTTCACGCGCAACTCAGTTATAGCCTTTGACTTCAAAGACGCATTGAGCTTTGAAGGCGAGACCGGCCCTTACATTCAGTACGCCGTGGTGCGCGCGCGCAATATCTTCCGTAAAGCTGATACGACGCCGGAAGCGGTGCTAGCCGACTTCGCGAAGTTAGACGAGTTAGACGTCTATCTTCAGGACGAAGATATCTGGTCGCTCTGGCTGCGCGCTGCGCGACGCACGCTGATGCTTGAGCAATGCATCGCCACATCGGAACCGGCTTATCTCGCCAAGCACGCCTTCCAGTTAGCCCAGGAGTTTACTAATTTCTACCACAAGCACCACATCCTCAGCGAAGAAGATCCGGGGCGCAAGACGTTTCTGCTGGCGACAGCCGCCGTTGCTCTGCGAGAGTTGATTCTGGTGCTCAGTTGGCTCGGCATCGAAAGCCCGGAAGCGATGTAAAGTGAGGTTCGCGTTGCCTCCTGAGTGTGGGTGACTTATATCGTCCCGTTCGTTGGTTTGATTAGAATGATGGATGTTATCACGGAGTTTTTCTATGTTAGCGATTCAAGAGATCGCGCGGAAGCTTGCGCTCTCACCGGCTCAGTATGAAGCGATCGGTGCATATGGGGCCAAGCTCAAGCTCGATCTGCTCACCAACCCGGCCTTTCCCGTTCGGGGCAAGCTGATCCTGGTCACGGCCACCACGCCGACCACGTCAGGCGAAGGCAAGTCGGTGGTATCCATCGGACTGGCGCAGGGTTTGGAACGTATCGGACGCAGGGCCATCGTAACTTCCAGAGAGCCATCGCTGGGGCCCGTCTTTGGAATGAAGGGCGGCGGCGCGGGCGGCGGCCTATCTCAAGTAGAACCGAGCCAGAAGATCAACTTACACTTTCACGGCGACTTTCACGCCATTACTGCCGCGCATAATCTTCTATCCGCTTTGGTCGACGCGCACATCTTTCACGGTAACGCGCTGGAGCTTGATCCGGCTCGGATCACTTGGCCACGGACAATGGATTTAAATGACCGCGCCTTGCGACACATCACAGTGAATTCCGGTTCGAAGCAGGAGGGAGCCAATCGCGCAACGGGCTTCGTGATTACGGCGGCATCAGAGATCATGGCCGTTCTCGCGTTGGCTTCGGGCCGAGCCGATCTTCGCCGGCGGCTTGATGCGATTGTGATCGGCGTCAACCGCGCTGGCCGCCCCGTGACCGCCCGCGATCTTGGTGCTACTGGAGCGATGATGGCGCTGCTCAACGAGGCGATTCTTCCCAACCTTGTGCAAACCACCGAGGGCACACCCGCGCTCGTGCATTGCGGCCCGTTCGCCAATATCGCACATGGCACATCGAGCGCTCTTTCGCATCAGATGGCGGTGCGCCTTGCGGATTATGTGGTCAACGAAGTTGGCTTCGCTTCGGAACTCGGTGCGGAGAAGTACATCGACATTGTGAGTCGCGCCTCGGGGGTCCAGCCGGCAGCCGCAGTGCTCGTTACGACCGTTCGGAGCTTGCGCGCGCAAGGAGAGGGATCGCTTGGGTCCGGTTTTACCAACCTTGCCCACCATATTCGCACGCTGCGCAATTTCGGTGTGCCGGTCGTTGTTGGCATCAATCGCTTCCCCGCCGATCGAGACGAGGAATTGGACGCGATTGTCGCCGAATGCTCTCGGCAGGGTGTCGATTGCGCGTTGGTCGAGGCCTTTGCTAAAGGCGGCTTGGGGGCAATAGATCTGGCGGAGAAAGTTGTCTCTGTTATCAAGGCCAACCCAACGCCCGAGATTCATCCTAGCTATGCAATCGAAGACTCGCTCGAAGAAAAGATCCGCGAGATTGCGACCAAAGTTTATGGCGCTGCCGATGTGGCACTGAGCGATCGTGCTCGTGGACAACTTGCGCGCTATGCCGAGTGGGGCTTTGCCGGCGTGCCTGTCTGCATCGCCAAGACGCAATACTCGCTCTCTGACAATCCGAAGCTAATGGGCGCGCCTACTGGATGGACGCTTAATATTAATGATGTTTCGCTTTCAGCAGGCGCAGGTTTTGTGGTGGCTATCGCCGGCAACATGATGCTGATGCCTGGCCTGCCGGCCGCTCCGCGCGCCTTCTCGATTGACGTAGATGACGACGGGAAGATTGTTGGGGTGTGAATGCCCACGGGAGACTACTTCGGAAGGATCTGCCATTTGTCCTTATATTGAAGTGCCAAATTCCATCCAATGCCAGTTAGAAGGTAGTCATTAGGTCGCTTGAGACGCTTGAGTTCATCGTGAATACAAAGATCGGTCGTCTTCTGCGTGAGTATGAAGAACTGATTCTCTTCACTTGTTGGGACGAAGGCCAGTATGTAAAAAAGATTATCTCCGACTAGCTTACGCTTAATTATCCATGGATTTTTTCTGTAGAGACCCTTAACATCCACGAGAAACATTCTCTTTTGTATAGGGCTTACAACCATCAGGTCAGCAAGTGGCGTTCTATTCCCCATCGTGAATGAAACTTCATAGCCCCGCTTACATAGCTCGGAGGCGACTGCGAACTGAGCGGCCCATTGCGTTCGATGTCCGCTCCGTTTTTCGTTGATCATTTTCATCAAGCTTTCTTCGAACTGCACGACGCTGAGGTGTCTGTGATTACGATCGCATGACCCTCGACTCGGCTGCGCATTATTCAGGATGACAGCTATTGAGGTTCGCGGTATCCCATCCTAGCCGCAAAAACAAAAACGCGGCGAGGGTGGGGCACCCTTTCTGATGGGGCACCCATTGTGTTGGTGGATACCGCTTTCAAAAAAAGCTGAGAGCTAAAGGCTAAAAGCTAAGAGCTGGAAGCTGGCGTTTGATAGCTCCGCACCCACTCGAGAATCGACCGCACTGCAACGCCGCTTGGGCCTTTGGCGATGTAGGGCTTGGAGTCTTCTACCCAGGCCATGCCGGCGATGTCTAGATGGATCCAGGGCGTGTCGTCGACGAAGACTTTGAGGAATTCGGCTGCCGTACTGGCACCTCCCCAACGGCCGCCAGTGTTCTTGATGTCGCCGATGTCACTCTTGATCAACTCGGCGTACTCTTCGCCCAAGGGCAAGCGCCAGAACTTTTCGCCCGAAGTGGCCAAGGCCGTGTCGAACTTTGCCCAGGTGGCTTCGTCGTTCGAGAACGCTCCGGCATTGACATAGCCCAGAGCGACGACACACGCGCCGGTGAGCGTGGCCGCGTCGATCAGGTGGGTGGCTCCGAGTTGGCGGGCATAAGTCAGTCCGTCGGCCAGCACAAGTCGGCCTTCGGCGTCGGTGTTGATGATCTCGATGGTTTTACCGGGCTTGTCCGGGGAGATCGGCATGGCCGTTTGCACGTCTCCTGGCTTCTGCGCTGTTCCGGAAGGCATATTTTCGGCCGCACAGACGATCGCGATGACGCGCACTTTGGGCTTGAGCAGTGCAATGGCGCGCATCGCGCCGATCATCGCCGCGCCCCCGGCCATGTCGTACTTCATCTTTTCCATGTTGTCAGCGGGTTTGATGGAAATGCCTCCAGAGTCGAAGGTGATGCCCTTGCCGACCAACCCTAAAACGGGGCCTTCGGTAACTCCCTTTGGCTCGTAGCGCAACACGATCAGGGCGGGCGGCTCGGCCGAGCCTTGTGAGACGCTCCAGAAAGCGCCCATCTTCAGATCGTGCAGGGCGTCGGTTGAAAAATTCCTCCAATGGAGGCCGACCGACTCTGCCATCTGTCCGGCGCGCTGGCCGAGGACAGTGGGAGTGAGCTTGTTGCCGGGCTCATTGACGAGTGAACGGGCGAAGTTCTGGCTTT
>CAYTJN010000159.1:0-9350 GCA_964438125.1 uncultured Occallatibacter sp. | reverse complement strand
GCAGCGAAGAATGCGATTTCGCCCAGGTGCGCAGGGTATTTTGCAAGTGGCTCAGGTTTTGAAAATATAGGAGGGGGGGGTGGGGGGTATGGCGCTCCTTGCTGGTCTGGCCCTCGCTTGAGGGCCAATCCAATTCCAGGTTAGCAGAGAGCGAGAAATAATCTGCAACCACCTGCGGTGGGGCAGACGCCTTCGGCAGGTCCGCGCCAGAAAAAAGGCGCGGGAGTCGGAGTTGCTGGTTGGGTCGAGGCCGGTTCGGGTTCGAGGTATCCCACCTTTTCGCCAAAAAAAGCGAAAGGGTGGGGCACGGCGTTCATTGGATCGCAATAAAGAACGTGTGCCCGGATACGAGCTACCGCTTCATCAGTTCTTCGTTATCGAGGAAACCTCTGATCCCGTTATCTAAAGAGCTATCCTGATCCGCTGCCGCCCAGCCTTGGTTCCAGATGAGGTAGCCGCCGGGCAGTGTCAGCGTTTTCAAGCGATTGCCTATGGCGCCTAACGCGGCCGTCTGCGAGGCATAATACGCGAAGTCGTAAGTACCCGCGTAACTCGCCGCCTTCTGCGGGTCGCGCAGATCGGCGATCGCAGTTCCCGCGTAAGCAATCGCAATCGACTGGGCACTACCTTTCAAGCGGTCGGTATTCAGCTTGCAGTTGTAAAGAACGCCATCGGGCGAATTCTGATCGCCCTTCCCATCCTCTTTCGCGATGGCCTGGTTTCCCGAGCCAAGGACCAGAGTCACGCCATTTTGTTGGCCCTGCTTGGGAAACGCTGAAGCGGCGCGTTCCAGCCGCGCTCCCAGTGCGTTGCCGGGGCCGAAGAGGGCCGCCACCTTGTGAGCCTCTGAAACAGGGTCTGAGACAGTTGGATCGGGTATCGTCTCCCCTTTAGTCACCGCAGCGCTCTTGGAGTAGTCGATCTCCTGCGATGCGACGTCGGAAACCGATTGCAGCACCAGCCTGGCGCTATAGGAATTCAGGTTACCGAAGCCGCCGATGCTCACAATCTTTCCTGCCTTATCGAGTTGCAACCCGGCTGCGGCTCCGTCGAGCCGGCCAACGAGCGTCGCCGTCACCGTATAACGGCCGCAACCGATGCACAGCCCATCGCCCTTGAATTTGCTTGAGAGCGCGGAATCGAATTGCTTGAAGTCCTTGCTCTTATCCAGCGTGATTGCAGCACGCTGGTCAGCAGGAGCCACCGTCCCGGTGAAGTTTTTGGCTGGTTGCAACTGCAAGGTCAGCGCCGGGCCCGACTTGGCCTGAGTGCCTTCAGGATAGGTAAGCCAGATGTCGTTCACCTTTTGGCCGCAACCCGCGCCCTTGATGACGAATTGATCAAAGCCTGCTTCGACTGTGCCTTTGATGCGAACGATCTTTCCGTTGAACGACTGCGGATTCTTAAGGACGTCGCAAACGGTCGTATCGACTGTCTGAGCATGCAGGCAGCAGGAAAAGGCAAAGACACAGACGGTTGCGAGTAGGCGTTTCATGGGTTTCTCTCCTTTGGACGCATAGCCTCGCATCGCGGCGATTGGAGCGGTGCGGGGCTAATGGCGGAAGATTCAGGCTATCACAACGGAGAAACCGAGGAAAACGAGCCTTCGGAATTTAAGACCTGTCATGAACGAATCGTAGCTAAATTGCGCTCTTCTGGCTGGCGATCCATGCTTCGATGCGGTCGCTCAGCACATCGAGGGGCAGGGCGCCGGAGTCGAGGACTTGATCGTGGAAGGCGCGAATGTCGAACTTGTCGCCAAGAGCCTTTTTGGCGCGGTCGCGTAGTTCGAGGATCTTGAGCTGGCCGATCTTGTAGGCGAGGGCCTGGCTGGGCCATGCGATGTAACGGTCCACTTCGGCCTGGATGCTGGTCTCGTCGATAGCCGAGTGCTCGTGGAAATAATCGACCATCTGTTGGCGGCTCCAATGCTGGGAGTGAACGCCGGTGTCAACGACCAATCGGATGGCGCGCCAGATGTCGGCTTCCAGGCGGCCGTAGTCGGAGTAGGGGTCCTGATAGAAACCTACATCTTTGCCGAGGCGCTCGGAGTAGAGTCCCCAGCCCTCGGTGTAGGCGGTGTATTGATCGAATTTGCGGAAGGTGGGGATGCCTTCGAGTTCGTGGGCGATAGAGATTTGCAGGTGGTGGCCGGGAAGGCCTTCGTGATAGGCGATCACTTCGACTGAGTAGAGATTGCGTTCGGTGGCGTTATAGGTGTCGATGCGCAGACGGCCAGGACGGCTGCCATCGGGCGCGCCGGGTTCGTAGTAAGCGGGCGCGGAGGTCTTCTCAAGATAGTCAGGAACAGCGGCGACTTCAAAAGACGCTTTGGGAAGACGGCCGAAGAGCTGCGGCAACTTGGCCTGCATGGGTGTTAGATAGCCGCGATAGGCGGCCAGGAGCGCTTCAGGCGAGGCGGGATGCAGCTTGGGATTGGTTTTGAAGCTGGCGCGAAAGCTTTTCAGATCGGCGAATCCAAGCTTTTGCGCGATGACCAGCATTTCGGCTTCGTCGCGCTTGACCTCGTCGAGGCCTATCCGGTGAATCTGATCGGCGGCGAGATTGGTTGTGGTGGTTCTGCGAATGAGGAATTGATAGTACTTTGCCCCATCGGGCAGCGCGGAGATGCCAGGATCTTCGCGGCCGGCGGGAATGTAACTCACCTCAAGGAAGCGCGCAAAACGCAGGTAAGCGGGCAGCACTTCTTTGGCGATCGCGCTGAGCGTCTCGGACTTGATGCGCTCTTGATCGGCAGGGTTGATGGAGGCGGGGAAGCTTTTGAGCGGCATGGCGAGCGGCGAATCTTCAGGCTTCTCGTTGGCGAGTTCCTTGACCTGGTCGAGGACTTTGGTCAACAGATAGCGAGGCGGCAGGCGATGGTCTTCCATGCCGATCGACATGTTGGTGGTGACCTGATCGAAGGCCTTGGGGATGGCGTGGAGGCGGGCGATCCAGTCGTCGTAGTCCTTGACGGTGGTAAAGCTTAACTGGGCGACGAGCCTGGGGTAGTTGGTTTGAATGCCGTTCATCTGATCGACGGGCATCTCCCACTCTTTGAAGCTGGCGGCCTCCTGGTCTTCGGCGAAGCGGCGCATGAGCAGCTCGCGGCTGGTCTTTTCCTGGTCGGAGAAACCGGTGGGATCGATGGCGGCCAGTTGGGTGAGGAAGTTCTCTTCGCGGGCCAGCGCATCGTTGACGGCCTTGACCGAGTAGTCGTCGAGCTGATCGTTGTAGCGCTTGTCGCCCAGCGTGGAGGCAAGTTCGGGATCATGCTTGAGCTGGTCTTGCCAATAATCCTCAAAGAGTGCGCTGAGGGCTTTGCGGTTTGCCTCGATGGAGGCTGGGGTTGCAGGAGGATTGGCGGGGCTCTGCGCCGGGAACGCGGGAAGGAAGGCGAGCAGCAGAGAAACGGCAAGAGCAGGAGCTGGGGGAATAAAGCTTGTCATTGAAGTTGGACCTCGCAAGTGAAATCAAACCTTCCAGACGAGTTTAGTGCACGGGGCACCTGCGGTGCGGCCAATGGCTCGCTATTCGCTCGCTTGAGCTTGATTGCCCTTCGGGTGGCATGATTGCCCTTCGGGTGGCATGATTGCCCTTCGGGTGAAGGAGTGGAGGAGGGGGCAGCCGGATACGCGGCTGGTTACGATGATTCTAAAGAGTCGAATTCATTTCTCTGAAGCCCCGGATTGCCTCATGCATCTGACACGGGAGAGGGGGAGCGTCTTCATGGACCGATTTGCCTTATTAGTGATTCTTCACGCCAAAGCCGGGAAAGAAAGTGAGGTTGAGGAGTTTCTGATCTCTGCGCGGCCGCTTGTTCTTCAGGAGATGGGAACAACCAGTTGGTATGCGATCAAGCTTGACTCTGCCCGTTACGGTATCTTCGACACCTTCCCTGACGAGAGCTCCAGAAACGCTCATTTGAACGGTGAAGTGGCGAAGCTCCTGTTTGCGAAGGCGAGTGAATTGTTTGCCGAGACTCCGGTCGTCGAGCGGCCAGAGATCCTCGCTTCGAAGGCGCCGAAGGCGTGAATTGCGCTTGATCGTGGGAGGGAATGAGAGCGGCGTCCCACGCATCGCAAGAAGAAAGGGCAAGAAGAAAGGGATGGATGGGTTCTCCTGGGTTCTTTATCTCCCCCATCTCAGAATCGAGAGGTGGGCCACCTGTCATTTGGGATCACAGGTTCCCAGGTCCGAGAGTCCGGACCTGGGGCACCCTTTTCAACTTGATTCCGGCCAGATGGCGCGCTTTTGTTCTAGCGCAAGGACGGGAAGCTTAGAACCCTCTGCGAGCGTCCGCGTTAATGGCAAATTACCAACCACGGGTTTGGAGGAGTTGAGACTCTTCTAAGCCGGCGGCGGCCAGGCCCTTCATGGTGCCGGTGACTTGTTCGGCGACCTCGGCGAGGATCTTGGGGTCGTTGAAGTGAGTCGTCGCTTGCACGATGGCCTTGGCGCGGCTGACGGCTTCTTCGCGCTCCTTGGGATCGTTTTCGACGTCGAGGGGTGTGGCGCGCTCCTTCATAAAAATCCCAGACCCGACGAAGATGGCTTCGGCACCGAGCTGCATCATGAGGGAGGCATCGGCTGGCGTTGCAATGCCGCCGGCGGAGAAGTTCGGGACGGGCAGCTTGCCGGTTTGAGCGACCATGCGGATGAGTTCATACGGGGCCTGATGGTCTTTGGCGGCCGCGTAGAGCTCCTGTTCCGAGAGGACAGTCAGGGCGCGCATCTCGCGGGTGATCTGGCGCATGTGCTGCACGGCATGAACGACGTCGCCGGTGCCCGCTTCACCCTTGGTACGAATCATGGCCGCGCCCTCGGCGATGCGCCGGAGAGCTTCGCCGAGATTTCTGGCGCCGCAGACGAAGGGCGTGGTGAAGGCGTGCTTGTCGATGTGATGGGCCTCGTCGGCGGGGGTGAGGACTTCGCTCTCGTCGATGAAGTCGACGCCCAGCTCTTGCAGGATCTGCGCCTCGGCGAAGTGGCCGATGCGGGCCTTGGCCATGACGGGAATCGAAACCGCCTGGATGATCTGCTTGATGAGCGAGGGTTTGGCCATGCGGGCCACTCCACCCTCGGCGCGAATCATGGCCGGTACGCGTTCGAGAGCCATGACCGAGGTGGCGCCGGCCTCTTCGGCAATGCGGGCCTGTTCGACGTTCATCACATCCATGATGACGCCGCCCTT
The DNA here is from genome assembly GCA_964438125.1 of uncultured Occallatibacter sp. Lineage (GTDB taxonomy): Bacteria > Acidobacteriota > Terriglobia > Terriglobales > Acidobacteriaceae > Telmatobacter. The sequence continues at coordinate 4,156 of CAYTJN010000159.1, read as the reverse complement.
GAGCATCTCGGCCAGACCCACTTTCAGGCGCAGGCTGGTGGCTGTGATGCGATTGATTTCATTCGACTCCGGCATGAACTTCGACCTCGTTTGAAGGCATCTTCGGCGCTTGAAAGCGGCCCGAAGATGCGCATTGATCTCTCTTCCAGTGTAGCAGCGATGGGATGAACAGGTTTCAACGGGCGGGAGCTGGAGGAGGGTCGCGGAGCCTTTATTAACTTTTCCTAATCGAACTGTTTCTCTTCTGGTCACCTTTCTGCTTGTTTTCTCACCGAATGGCCACAGTGCAAACACTACCGCCGCAGGTAAGCGCACCGCCGCGACCGCCCAATCCGGCGGGAGGGGCGGAAGTGAAGGTTGAACAGGGCTTGGTGCCTTCGCCACGTCCGCTGGTGGAAGATGCGGGGCTTACGCTGACCGCGCCGATTGCGCGGATGCCGGTGGAGCTCGATGTCGCCGTGCCGGTGCGGGATTTTCGCGTAAGGAATCTGCTGACCTTGGAGCCGGGCCAGGTGATCGAGAGCCAGTGGGCGCACGGTGAGGACCTGCCGCTGGCCGCAGGCGACGTGCAGTTGGCCTGGAGCGAGTTCGAAGTCGTGGATTCGCAACTGGCGGTGCGCGTGACCCGAATGGTGTGAGGGGTTAGGGACTAGGGATTAGGGGTTAGGGATTAGGGGTCTGGATTAGGCGATCCTAGGGGGCAGATCGATGGAAGTGACCGAGAAGAAGGTTGTCGTTGGTGGACTGGCCGGATGGCTGATAGGCCGGCTGCGTCCGGGCGGCCGCCGTCGGCCCAGGCTTGAGCTTTTGGAGCGCATTGCGCTGGCTCCGCGCCAATCGCTCTCGCTGGTCGAGGCCGAGGGCCGGCGCTTTCTGGTGGTCACCTCGCCTGAAGGGTCGCCGGCCTTCTTTCCGCTCGACGACCGGCCGGCCCAGGCGCGAAATAGTGTTGCCGGTATCGCCAGCCCGGCACGGCAGGCTCCAAGACTCGCCGCGAGGGTGTCATGGTAGCTGCCCTGATGCTGGCCGCGCCCATTGCCGCGCCGCTGCTGCCCGATCTCAATGCCCGGCTTCATCCTTCGGACTCGACTCCGTGGACGATCCTGCTGGTTTTGACGCTGATCACATTGCTGCCGGCGATCCTGATGGCGATGACCCCGATGGTCCGCCTGCTGGTGGTCTTTCACTTCCTGCGCCAGGCGCTGGGCACGCAGACCGCGCCATCGAACCCCACGCTCATGGGCCTGGCCCTGATGATGACCTGGTTTCTGATGACGCCGGTGCTCAACCAGGTCGACCAGCAGGCGGTTGAACCGTATCGCGCGGGCCTGATTACCGGCATGGATGCCATCGATCGCGGAGCCCAGCCGATCAAGCTGTTCCTGTTGCACTATGCGCGGGAGAAGGATCTGGCGCTGTTTGCCGCGGCGGGCCAGGTTGCGCGCCCGGAGAGGCCCGACGACCTGCCGATGCGGGTGGTCGTGCCGGCCTACATTCTCTCCGAATTGAAGGCAGGTTTTGCCATCGGAGCGGTCTTGTTTCTTCCCTTCCTGCTGATCGACATGGTGACCGCGGCGATCACGACCTCGATCGGCATGTTCCAGTTGCCACCGGTGGTGGTTTCGACGCCCTTGAAGATTCTGCTGTTTGTGATGGTGGACGGGTGGAACTTGCTGGCCCACTCGCTTTTGAAGAGTTTCTGACGCGTTGTTGCGGTGTTTGCGAGAGGTTGGTTGGATGAACCCGGACCTGGTTGCCGAGCTGTTGCGCCAACTGATGAAGGAGGCGCTGATTCTCTCCGCGCCTCTGCTGATCGCCACGATTCTGCTGAGCTTCGTTTTGAGCCTTCTTCAGACCCTGACCAGCCTGCAGGAGCAGTCGCTCACCTCGGTGCCCCGGCTGGGAGCCGTGGCCATGATTCTGCTGGTCGGGATGCCGTGGTTTCTGGCCCGGATGGCGGACTACACGCGCCTGCTGCTGGGAGACTTTCACCGGTTTTTGGGGTAGGACAGGCTGAGGCCGAAAGGGAGTCACGATGCCGCAGGGGAGCCAGATGGATTGGAGCAGTTTTCTTTGCGCCATGACGCTTGCCCTGGTGCGGGTAAGCGGGATGGTGGCCTTTGCGCCCTTTTTCTCTTCGACAGCGCTGCCCTTGCGCACCAAAGCTGTCTTTGTGGGAGCCGTAGCCTATCTGCTGGCTCCGCTGGTGGCGTCGCTGCCGGGAGCCCACCTTACGCTGGGATTTTCGTCACTGCTGGGCGAGCTGGCGGTAGGGCTGGTTTATGGTCTCACCCTGACTCTGCTGAACGAGATGATGCTCTTTGCCGGCCAGATCCTGGGACTGCAGTTCAGCTTTTCGATGGTGAATCTGCTGGACCCGACCTCGTCGATCCAGACGCCGCTCCTGGGCGATCTTTTTCAGTTAATGGGAACGCTGGTGGTGATCGGGGCAGGCCTGGACCGGATTCTGCTCGCCTCGATGGTGCGCAGCTTTCACGTTGCTCCGCTCGGCAGCTATGCCCTTAGGCCGGCAGCGGCTTTAGAGATCGTGCGCGCGGCCGGGGGCATCTTTCTGGCCGCGGTCGAGCTGGCCGCGCCGGTGCTGGCCGCGACGCTGCTGGTCGAAGTGGCGATCTCGCTGATCGGCAAGCTCAGTCCGCAGTTGCCGGTGATGAGCTTGACGGTGCCTTTGAAGACACTTACCGGCTTTGCGCTTCTCACCGGCTCCCTGGCCCTTTGGCCGCGCTTCATCGAGGCCCGCTTCAGCGGCCTTTTAGACCTGGCCGAGCGGCTCATCGCCTTGCCCGCGGCGAAAGGATAGCCGATGGCAGGAGAGCGTACAGAACAGGCCAGCCAGCACCGGCGCGACAAGGCGCGCAAGGAAGGCGATATCCTGCACAGCCGCGAGTTGTCGGCTGCGGCCGGAACCCTGGCTGGCGTGATGGTGCTGGGCGCTGTCGGAGGGCGGGTACTGATTCTCTGGCGGGCCACGTTTGTCGCCTTTCTCGATCTGGGCCAGCAAAGCCGCTGGGAACCGGCCGAGATCGAGCCCACGCTGCTGGCCATGCGCCGCCTGACGATGGCCATTCTCGGTCCGCCGGCGGTCATGATGGCGGCTGTGGCCGCGGCCGCTCTGGGCGTGGGCGTGCTACAGACCGGCGGGGTCAACTTTTACGCCGGGGCGATCGGCTTCAAGCCGGACCGTATCAATCCAGTTTCAAACGTGAAGAATCTGTTTTCGCTTCGCGCCGCGGCCCGGCTGGCCAAGTCCCTGATCCCGGCCAGCGTGCTCGGGATCCTGGCCGTGCAGCGCATCGCAAGGCAGTTGGCGATGCCTCCATTTTCGATGACGCGGCTCGAGATGCTGGGCTCCGATATTTATGGGCTGCTGCTGGCAGCCGCATGGCTGCTCTTTGGTTGGTCGGCGATTGACTACCTGGTCGAGTGGCAGAGCCGGGAATCCAGATTAAAGATGAGCCGCGAGGATATGCGCGACGAATTCAAAGAGACCGAGGGCAATCCGCAGATTCGCAGCCGGATTCGCAATCTGCGGCGGCAGACTCGGCGGCGCAAGGTCAAGGACGATGTTGCCAAGGCCGCCGTCGTGCTGACCAATCCCACCCACTATGCGGTGGCTCTGGCCTTCGATTTCACCACCATGGAAGCGCCCAAAATGGTGGCCAAGGGGCGCGACCTGCTGGCCGAAGAGATCAAGGCGGAGGCTCGATGGGCGGGGGTTCCGATCATCGAGAATCCGCCGCTGGCGCGCTCGCTCTATCGCTCGGTCGAGGTGGGCCAGCCGATCCCGGCCGATCTCTACGCCGCGGTGGCGGCGATCCTGGCCTATCTCTATCGCCAGCGCGTAGAGGCCGAACTGCGGGAACGCCGCGCACGCGAGGCGGCGACACGAGCGGCGGCGCAATCGGGCCGGCCCGGTTTCGGTGGTCCACCCACTTCTGGAGGTTCTCGATGAGCACCACAGCCCTTGTTGCCGGGGGATTGCCTGCGCGGTCGATCCTGGACCGGCTGCGCGAGTACGTACTGCCGCTGGTGGCGATCAGCGTGATTTTTGTCATGCTGGTGCCGCTGCCGGCCTTTGGCCTGGACTTTCTGCTCTCGATGTCGATGGCCGCCTCGATCGTCGTCTTTCTTTCGT
>CAYTJN010000158.1:0-9438 GCA_964438125.1 uncultured Occallatibacter sp. | reverse complement strand
TTGTGCCTGGAGAATCTTGAAGATCAGATCCTGCTTGCGAAGGCCGCTGGTGCCCTGGATCTCCAGGGTGCGCGCGATGCGGCTCAGTTCAGTGATGTTCTTTTCTTTTAGTTCAGCGATGGTCATATTCACCTGCAAATTAAGGATGGGAGTTGAGAAGGTAAAGAGGGGGAAGGGCTATTGGAAAGAGCGGGGTGGGAGTTCAAAGCCTGCGGGCCGGTATGCACCGCGGTAAGAGCTTCTCCTAAAGATCAAATCGAGCGAGGTTGAAGACCGGGAAGCGGAACAGCCTGAAAATGAAGCCCTCTGAAAGCGTTGCCTGATTCGACTATATGCTTCGTGCACGATCAGGCGGCGCGGCGGGTTTCGATCGGCTGCTCCACTGAGGTCACGCCAAGAGTTAAAGACGCGGGGTCTGTGGTTTGAAAGCGACCCAGGACTTCATTTGTTGTGTCCTGCAGTCGTGTGTTCGGCTTGTGCAGCTTACGGGTTGCCTTGCTTGCAAGCTGACACAGTTGATAGCGATTGGAGACATGAGAAAGTGCTCCAAAAACAAGATCGGAACGCATCACGAGTTCCTCCTTCAAAAAAATCTCTGCCCGGCCGGAACTCAACGTGCGCCGGCGGCGCAGCAGGGAAGCCAGCACAGCGCGGACCGCCCCAAAATTACCACTCCCGACTTTTAGACGCGCGAAGTATGCGTAGAGTTCAGAATCATGACGCACTTTCGCACAATGTGAAACAGGCCTCATGCAGTATCTGGGATACAGATTTCCGCCTTGGGGACCATCCGCCCTGTATTCCCGTTCCGGCAAATTCAAATCACCGGATCATCAAAGGATGAGCCGCAGCTCAAAACTGATGCGGGAAGCGACAGATGAGCACAGAATCGCACTCTGCAATCTGCCCTTTGTGGATGGCTTTTATGAATGTATAACGACTTGACAGCTTGGTCAATAAGTATTTTCGACGCACGTACGGTCCATTTGCGGGGTCTCCCGCGTCATCGATCTATCAATAAATCTCACTCAATCAATGATTTACATGAAATCCAACCACGGAATCTTGCCGCCTTTTTCCACAAAGCATTGCTCTTCAACAAACTCTGACTTTGGCCGGCGAACCAGCTTGGTTACTTTCCTGGGCGTGCAACTCGTCGCTCTATGCCCAGTAACTGCGGTCGAGCGTCCTGTACTGGATGGCCTCGGCCAGGTGGGTCACGGCCAAGTGCTCGGCACCCTCCAGATCCGCAATCGTCCGCGCTACCTTGAGAATGCGATCGTGGGCGCGAGCCGTCAGCCCTTGCTGCTGCATCGCCCGCTCCAGCAGGCGCTCGGCGTCGGCGCCCAACTCGCAGTGTGTGCGGATCTGGCGGGTCGTCATCTGCGCGTTGGCGTAGATTTTCTCTCCGTGTTTCTTGAAGCGAGCACGCTGATGTTCACGGGCAGACAAGACGCGCTCGCGAATCTCGGCCGAGCCCTCCGCCGCCGCCCCACCGCGCAGCTCCTTATACTTCACCGCCGGCACCTCGATGTGAATGTCGATTCGGTCCAGCAGCGGGCCTGAAATCTTCGAAATATAGCGCTGAATCATCGGCGGGGTGCACTGGCACTCGCGCGATTTGTCGTTGAAGTAGCCGCAAGGGCAGGGATTCATCGCCGCAGCCAGCATGAAGCGCGCCGGAAAGCTGAGCGACATCGAGGCCCGCGCGATGGTCACCGTATGGTCTTCGAGCGGCTGGCGCATCACCTCGAGTACATTGCGCGGAAACTCCGGCAGCTCGTCCAGAAACAGCAGTCCATTATGCGCCAGCGAAACCTCGCCAGGCCGCGGCACGACACCTCCGCCAATCAGCCCGGCATCGGAGATCGTATGGTGCGGCGACCTGAATGGCCGTTGCGTCACCAGGCCCGCGGCGGCGTCCAGCACCCCGGCCACCGAGTGGATCTTGGTCGTCTCCAGAGCCTCTTCAAAGGTCAGCGGTGCCAGGATCGAGGGCAGCCGCTTTGCCAGCATCGTCTTACCCGAGCCCGGCGGCCCGATCATCAGAATGTTATGGCTGCCCGCCGCGGCCACTTCGAGAGCCCGCTTGGCCGTTTGCTGCCCGCGCACGTCCTTGAAGTCCACGGCAAAGTGCTGCAATTCGCCGAGTAGCGTCTCCGTTGAAACTCGAAAAGGCTCGCGCTGAATCACGCCGACGACCATCGTGTTGAGCAGTTCCAGCACGTCCAGCAGCGACGACGCAGGATAGACGTTCACTCCCTCGACCACCGCGGCCTCGGCTGCATTCGCCGCGGGCAAGATCAGGTTGGGAATGTTTTTTTCCCGCGCCAGAATCGCCACCGGCAACATCCCCGGCACGGCGCGCATCGAGCCGTCGAGTCCCAATTCTCCCACTAGCAAAAATTGGCTCAAGTCGTTCGTGTGCAGCGCACCATATGCGCCCAGAATGCCGACTGCAATCGGAAGATCGAAGCCCGAGCCTTCTTTTTTTAAGTCGGCCGGCGCGAGATTGATGGTGATGTGCGTGGGCGGAATCAGGTAGCCGGAGTTCTTGATCGCGGCCCGCACCCGGTCGCGGCTCTCGCGCACCGCGGCGTCCGGCAAGCCCACGGTGTGAAAGACGTCTTTCTCCGCCACCACGCCGCTATAGTCCACCTCAACGTCGATGAGGTGTGCGTCGATCCCGTAGACAGCCGCGCTATGAGCCTTAAATAGCATCGAGGGAGATTAGCAGCGAGTGTAGCAGATGGCACAGAGAAGAGGACAGCATGAGCGCCAGCAGCGCGTGGTGCAGTGTCCCGTTAGCCTGTCGTACATCCAGAGTGAGCATAACTGATCGAGTTAAAGATCCCATCCTCTTTCAGCTCTGGGCGCCGCATGTTGATCAAATAATCACCTGCAAGATTTTGAAAATATAGGAGGGGGGGTGGGTACCCCTTGTAGTTGGACGGTCAACGGCGGCTCGTGCGGGCCGCCGTTTCTCGACCTTTTTTATTGTGCGCCGGCGGCAAGAAATTATCGGCAATGCGCGCCGGGAAAAGGTTGTGGTCTTCATGGTCTGAGAATCTAATGCACGGAAGACCCGCTCATCGCGATAGGGCCGCGATACGCGGGAATAGCTTCGCAGGTTCCATGTCGGTTTTCTGCAAAGGTGAGCGGGCCACCTGCCTCAGCCCGCGTCAGTGATTTGCTCCACCGGTCGAAGGAACTCTATTTGCGGCGGTCTGCGACTGACCGTCTGTAGTCGACTGACCGTTAGTAGTCGGTTTAAGAAAAGCTGAAAGCGAAGCGTTGGTGACCCAGTCGAAATTAGAATCGGTCCCGACCAACTTATTAGCGGTGGCGAATTTGATGAAATCTTGGTCGGCCGTAGCTGACGTAAAATGAAGGATATTCTCAGCGTCCTTCTTGGCGATCAGGGCAGGAAACATTGACAAATCTGCGAGGTTGTCATAGTTGATGTTACTTGAACTTGGCAGCGTAATTGTGCCGACGAGGTTGTCACTGACAAAGTGAACATCGCTATTCTTATCGTCTGATGTTACGGGCTTGCTCCACTGCGAAAGCGACCGTCCATTTACTTTGATGCTTCCGATCTCTTTGTTGGTTTTGAGGAGAATAATCCCTGTTTGTATGCCAAGGATTGAGGCATCTCCCGACGCGGACGACGTGGACGAAGAGGACGACGTGGAGCTCTTATTTTGCCGGAAGTACCATCCGAAGTTGCATTGGTCAATTAGATTGGAGTACTCGTAGGCGACTGGCTGAGGAGGAAAGATATCCTGGAAAAGCACGTTGAGCGCCTTCGTGGCCGCGGCCACAACACCTGAAGCTGGATAGAAGCTTGAGAGCGCGCCTGCTACATCATTCGCTGTCGACGACACGTTTGAAATCGTTTGGTTCTTCAGGGCAGTAACTGTCTGCTGGGGCAGAAGGCCCAGTACCTGAACACTACCGTCTTTGCAGGCGTTGGGAAGTGGGCTTCCGTCTTGCTTATAAAAGGTCAGTGTGAAGGACGCATCCAGCCAAATCGGGTTCAGATCGGTTTCCTGTTTCTCGACTCTCTTCACGTCCTTTGGGCCGCTCGGTGGATTTACCACCGGCACGGCAGAGATGTAGACAATGATTGAAGGAAAATTGTAGTTCTGATTGGCGTCGATCGCCTGCTGCAGTGCCGTCTGGGATTGGACCGCGTTTGTGAGTGAGGGAGTCTCAACGTATCCCATAGGGCCCGCGACCGCATTCGCGCTGACGGGCCCGTAATTGGCGCCCGGAACCGCCGGAACAGCCGGAGGAACTCCTTGCGCGCATGCAAAGTGTCCACAAGCAATAAAGGCGGCGACAAAGAGTGTGGGGGCAAGATGTGCAACTTGCTTAGAGCTGGCTTGTTTCCTGAACATACTAATCACCTCCGAATTTCAACCTTTGATTGAGCAAGGAGCAAACCCGAGTCTAGACACTGGTCTGCTGGTTGAGCCTCTAATTGCGGCTTTTCGCCTAATCCTCAAGCGAAAATGGCTTGCACCGTATCGCAACAGAGGAGCTGTATGGCGCAAAGCCTCTCTGCTGCACCCAGTCGCAAAACGATTGGATACAGTTTCAATGCAAAGCGTTCGTAGGGTTGACCGCAGACTGCGGGCACGAAAGCATCGACTGGATTGTTGAAAGGGGACTTGCCGGCTTCGTCGTTCTTTCGAAGCTGCTGGTGCAATAATTCCCATAGCCGATTCAAAAAGTCAAGAGATTTTTACCGAAAACGAGCAAATAGTCGCCCAGAACCTTGCTTTTGTGCAAAGTGTCCATGCCCGTCGGGTGCCAAAACAAGCCTGGCGCGAAACGGAACCATAAAAAGGTGGGCAGACGGGCGAAAAAGAGCGGGGCCGCGCCGGTTTTGGCTGACCCTAGCGCCCATCTTCTTGGCCGCTTGCGCGCTCTTCTTCGCGGCAAGCTCTGCTCTGACCTTCTGGGCGATTGCGCCGGAGTCCACATTCTAATGCTGCAGGCTTCTTTACGCCTGGGTCGATCATTCTGAGAGAATTGGTACTGACGCCGCAGGGTCCCGAATTGGTGTTACGCCCGGTTTTTCGTCTACTCGGAAATTGCGCCTTAACTTAACGGCGAAAATCGATCATTACGATGCTTTCCAAGGCATCATCTCACTTCACAGCTTTTTAAGCTTGGCCTCCAGATCCGGAATATAGCTAACCTGCGCCTCCGGCTCCAGCCGCCGTGCTGAAGTGATCGCCGCCAGCCATGCCCCGCGCGCTTCATCCTTCTGTCCCATCTTTGCTGCAATATCGCCCAGCGCAGTCTGGCTGGTGATCTCGCCGGGCATCAGTGCGACAGCTTCGCGCGCCAGCGCCAGAGCCTCGGGCAGCTTTCCCTGCACCAACAGCTCATTGGCCCGCAGAGCGCGGCTCAGCGCGGCGGCCTGGTTCACCTGAAAGCTGCCGTGATAGACCAGCACACCATAGTCGATCGTCTCCACCGGCTTGAGCGGCTGAAAAATGCGGTAAGGATTCATGCGGCCACTGGGCCACTCGCATCCGCTCAGGTCGCCGGCGCTAATTAGCACGCTGCCGTTGATGACCTGCGGAATAATATCCACCCCGCCCAGCCATAAAGTGTCGAGAGTAGGCAACGCGTGGCAGCGGATGCCATAGACGGCAGGGTCAACCTCTGGCCGCGCAAAGTAAGCGAACCAGCACTCCTCGCCGGGATGACGGTCCTGCCATTGCTTCACTTGTATAAGCTGCTGCGCCCAATCGACGTTGGCGTCGCTCAGCAGGTTGTGCACGTTCTTTGACCCGCCCCAAGCTTCATTGGCGTAGGCGATGTAGTTAGGAAAAACCGTAAGCGCGGAGACAATATGCGCCAACACAAGTCCCGCACCAAAATAGGCCCAGCGCTTGCTTCCCGCTGCCAGAGCCGTGATGCCGCCGGCGGCGAAGATGAACAGAAATGTATAAACCGGCAGGATGTGCCGCGCCCCAATATCGATTCCAGCCTGGATGGCGACCGCAAAATAGAAGGCCGACGGAATCAGAATGAAGGCTACTTCGCGCCCCTTGCGCAGTCGGCCGTTAAAGATCGCAAAAAACGCCGCCGCCACCAGCGCCAGCAGGCCGAGCGTTGTCTTGATTAAAATGACCGCCGGAAAGTACCACCACTGCCCGTGCGCGTAGACCTTTCCGAGCGCAAAGGTCGGATAGAACTCAGCCATGCGCTTCACATCCACGAGGCCCATCAGATACGACTCGGGCAGTAGCCGCAAATGCGCAATCGCCATGACCGCCGTCGAATTGAAATGGCTCAGCGGCGCAGCATACTCTGCCAGTGGCGTGCTCAGCACCAGCCCCGCGGGCCGCGCGGCATAGCGGAATCCATAGAAGGCCCAGAGCACCACGACGCCCACAACGACAATCGCCCCGAATGCGCCTGAGAGCCGCAACGCAATCCTTCCGCGCGTGCCTTTCGGGACCGTCGCCACCTCCCAGCCAATCAGCAGCAACAACATCGGCGCCAACAGAATGCCGGAGTGTTTGGTGGCCAGCAGCAACCCCGCCGCCACGCCAACCAGCGCCAATCGCGGAAGAGACGGCTGCTTCACGTAGCGATAGAAGCCGTAAATGCTTGCCAGAAAAAACAGCGAGACGCCAATGTCCGTCGTCACCAGGGCGGAGTGGCCCACGACATTTGGGTCAAAGCTCACGAGCGTCAGCGCCACCAGCCCCGCGGCATCCCCAAACCACTCGCGGGCGGCCCAAAAAACCATCAGCGACAGGCCAATCGCGAGCAGCCCCGCGGCCAGTCTCATCTGAAAGACAATCCTTTGGCTTCCGCCGTCGTTGCGCGCCAGCCAGTCGCGCCCGTCAAGATAGGCCTCTGCTTTGAAGTCGCGATTGCGCAGGGGCGGGACCCAAAGGTCTCTCCCCATGAGCGGCAACGCGGCCAGCATCTTCACCAGCGGCGGGTGCTCGGGGTTGAGCCCATAGTCGCCTGTGTGAAGCATGATGTACCCGGCAAACATGTGGTCGTCTTCGTCGAATGTAAGCGACTCGCGATGCACGACATAGCTCATTTGTAAGGTCTGCACGAGAAGCAGTGCGACGACGATCGGCCAGATTCTTTTGCTTCCAATTGTCACGGCGGGAGTCAAACTCCTTGAGGGTATGAACGCACCATTCTAGACGGTTGGGCTCATCGGTGGCGCGGGCTTCGATTGGCGGCTCGGCGTCGTTCGTTATCAGACCCGGACGCACCCACACCGGTACTGGGAGCAAAGCTCGAATGGACCTACACTGGAATTGCTCTGGTTTCTCCGCGAACTTCATCATGCGGCGAACCTCAATCGTGGTATTCGTGCTGCTTGCGTTCTTCGCGAGCGCGGCCTACGGCTCAAAGAAGCCGCGGGGGACCACCGTCTCTACCTCTCATAGGAAATCGATGCACGCGGCCTATCGCGCAGGCGGCCGACGAAGCCCGAAGCGAGCCTCGTTCCATCGCGTCTTCCGCCCTCGACCCACATCGATCGCAGCGCCTGCCATCCCGTCCGACTCTGCGGTGGAGACGGTTGCTACTCCGGTCAGCCCCGTCGCCGTCGAAACCGCCTCGCTCAACAAGCGGCACTTCGCGATGCCTCTGCCGTTGCGCGGCTCCCATGATTCTCTCGTGCGGCAAAACGAGCGCTCTGAAGACGACAACCTAGAACGGATCGAGGATGACGACGATCTCGCCGATCGCATTGCAAGCGGAATGCTGGTGCCGGTTCCGATTTCAGCCGGCCTTGCTGTCAATCCCGGCCTCCCCGAAAACCGCCGCTACTGCCGCCCCTGGACAGCGAGTTTTCTTGCCGACCTGGCTCGCGCCCACGCCGCACAATTTCACTCGCCACTGCTGGTCACCTCGGCCGTACGTACCGTCGAATATCAGAAACAACTTGAACGGATCAACGGCAACGCCGCCGCAGCGGAGGGAGACATCGCCAGTCCGCATCTGACCGGCGCCACCATCGACATTGCCAAGCAGGGCCTCAGCCGCCAGCAGATTGCCTGGATGCGCGCCCACCTGTTATCGCTTGAAGCCGCCGGCAAGATCGACGTGGAAGAGGAGTTCCATCAGTCCTGCTTCCACATCACGGTTTACAAGAGTTATGTGCCTCTCAAACCGGCGTCAAAGCCCGTCGTTCAGGCAGTGGCAGACACGTCTCAGCCCGCACCGGGCCCAACCGTTAAGGCCGGCCAAAGGCAACGAAAGACCAGCCGCCGAAAGCCGGCGCAGCCAGTGCCGGTCCTTCCAAAGCCTGAGCCCGAGCAACCCTCTCCCGAGGCTACGCCGGCTGAAACGCCTGTCGAGGGCTGAGACTTCTGCCCGGTCTCAAGTCAACAAAATTTGATTGTGCTCGATAGCCCCTGCGGGATTACAATCGCGGCCATAGCCAAAATCTGGCTGAGCGAGGCTTTGTTATGAGCGACCTGGCAGTGCAACCGGTAGGCGAGACAGCCTCCGGCCTTTCCCAGTGGCAGCGCGTTACGAATACATTCACCGCGCCGTCGAAGACTTTTGAAGACATCAAGCGCGGCAACAAGAGCTGGTGGATGCCGTTCCTCATCTTTGCTTTGATCGGCTACATCTTCTTTGCAGTCGTCTCATCGAAGATCGGAATTCAGCAGGTCACTGAAAACCAGGTCCATCTCAACCCCGCGCAAGAGGAAAAGATGGCGCAGGCGACGCCGGAACAGCGCGCGATGGGCTTGAAGATCGGTACCTACATCACCGAAGGCATCTTCATCGCCAATCCCGTTCTCGTGCTCGCGATTGTTGCGATGGGTTCGCTTGTTCTGTGGGGCACCATCAACTTCATCTTTGGCGGCAAGGCCACTTATGGAGCGATCTTTTGCGCATGGATGTACGCCGGTCTCCCCGCCATCTTGAAATCGCTGTTGGGTATGATCGTCATCTTTGCGGGAACGGCGCCTGAATCATTCAACATCAAAAACTTTGCGCCCACAAATGTTGGAGCCTTTCTAAATCCACTGGAGACCAACAAGGCCCTTTACGCTCTAGCCACGTCGATCGACTTAGTGACCATTTGGACCCTCGTATTGCTGGGGATCGGAATAGCGGCCGTGGCAGGCGTTAAGCGCAGCTCGGGCTATATCGCAGTCTTCGGATGGTGGGCGATTATTGTGCTCCTCGGAGTGGGGATCGCTGCAGTTACCGGTTAGTCGCCACACAGCCACACCAAAAGCAAAGGGCGCTCATCGCAAGATGAGCGCCCTTTGCTTTTGCACTTTGAAAACTGACAACTGATAGCTGACGGCTGCCAGCTGTTTTATTCCGTCCATCGCCGCATGATCAGCGTCGCATTGATGCCGCCAAATCCAAATGAATTCGACAGCGCCACATCGAAGCTGTGGGCCACGGCCTTGTTGG
>CAYTJN010000157.1:0-9487 GCA_964438125.1 uncultured Occallatibacter sp. | reverse complement strand
CGCCGCAAAACACCGCTCACGCGGCGTTCTGTGGCCTATTTTCACTCCGGCGCTCTTCAGGAGAAGGAAGCGCAGATTCGCGATTCAATTGTGAGACCTCATCCGGTGTGGGATCGAGCGGACTCCCAATGGACTCATACTTTTTCAAAACATTGCCGTGATCTACATCGACTCGCTGTATAGTCACCGGAGAGTCCGCGGGGATACGGATAAAGCTCAGGGCGAGCGATCGCGTGCTTCCCCTCTGGCCTGGATCGACCAGATTCCATGCGGCAATCGCCAGCCCTCCATTCGCGCTTTTCGAGACGACAACATTATTCGAAGAATTCGCAATTCGCCTATCCCCGAGTTGATGTAATAGTCCAAATGCGTAGTAGCTCGGTTTGTTGATTCCCCCTTTGGCGCGCAATCCGAACATACCTTCAAACGGCTTTGCTATCGGTCCACCTTCTTCGAACACATCCGAGAAAGTCCAGAAAGAAAGAATGCTTATAAGTCCATCGCACTCGCGAATAGTGTTCGCCAGCGCCGGCCCGACGAAGATTGTATCGCGGGCATTCATCATTCCCTGCACGTTCCACTCCGACCATATGAGCGAAAGATCCGGCTTTGCCGACTCTTTGATCTCGCTTTTAACCTTCTCCGCCGCTTTGCAAACGCGCTCATCCATGGGAATGTACTCATTTGTCCCGAACAGATCCTCAACCGAATCGTCAGCATAACCGTGGGTTGAGATAAAGTCGACAGGGATTCTATTCCCGGTTGTGAAATTGAGAAAGTCGACGATCCACGCTGCCGCCGCAGTGGCCGGGCCCCCTACGCGCAGTCGCGGACTGACGTTTTTCAAATCTCGCGCCGTGTGTGCGTATAACTCGAAATAGGATCGCTGTCGCGGGATACCATTCCAGAAATCGATGTTCGGTTCATTCCACACCTCGAAGTACCAGCTAGACACTTCTTCGATTCCGTATCGATCGACGAGATGTTGCGCGAAGTGTTTGACCAAATCGTCCCACCGCTCCATGCTTTTCGGCGGGGAGACGTTCGGCTTGTACCAAAATGGATGCAACGCGTCAGGGTTGAAAGCCAGCCGTTTTGGCATAAAACTGATTTCTACGAAAGGTTTTACGGCATTGTTTAGCAGTCCATCGTACACCTGGTCTACGTAAGAAAAGTTATATAGTGGATTGCCATGTTCGTCCTCTTTGTATACGCCAAGTTCGTCGTGCAGGATTGCATGACAGCGAACGTATCGAAAGCCGGTTGCCTGTTTAACGGCACGTAAGTCCTCGCGATAACTCTCTCGCAATGAAAGGATCGCTCGTCCAGAGCCGAACATCTCTTCCCAGAAATGCGGGAACGGCGTGGTCGGCGCTTGGGCATCGATCTGAACTTGCTCCTGAGCGAGTCCACTACTTCCAACTATTGTTAGAAGCACCCCCAGCGGAAATACAAGGCACGGCCTCACTCTGTGTCCTCCTTTCCCACTCGCAAATCTACACCGTCTGGAGAACCGAACCGTTCTAAATTGAATGCGACCCGATATCTAGTGCTATATCTTCTCTTTGACGTTGGACGCAACGGCCACCCACGAGAGTTGCTTGCCCATAACAGCGACTTGTTTTCAACGTCCCATGGATGCTCGCGAAGTAATAGCTATTTTCGGCGATCTATACCTTGCGATCACCGGACAAAGCTGCATCTCACTAGAAGGACGTGTACATGACTTGGCTCGGGATGGGACCATTTGCTTTCTGTGTTGCGGCAGGCGCGGTCGTGGGCTGCGCGCAGTATGTCGCGCCCAAGACGCCTCCGCAACCGGACGTAAAACCAGCTCCACCGACGCCTATTGCGGAGCAAAAAGAAGAAGTAGGAAAAGCTTCGTGGGATCCTGAATGGGATCTAATAATAGAGAAGGCCTTGCCACCTGAAATGCTTTCACCAAGGGTAGCAAGTGCTGTGAAGCCTTTCTGCCCACGCTTCAATGCCTTAAACGATGTGGATAAGCGGACATATTGGGCCTATTTTTTCCAAGCGTTGGCAGGTGCTGAGGCTGGGTTGGTTCCAACTACGGATGTACGTCACACCGAACCCGAAGTGGCTGTCAAGGACGCTGTCACCAAGCGGATGGTGCGTAGTGAAGGGCTGTTGCAACTGACCTATATGGATGCTGATCGGTACGGTTGCGATTTCGACTGGGAGAAAGACAAAGAGTTGCCCGAGAAGGATCCTTCGAAAACGATTTTACAACCAACAAACAACTTGACTTGCGGAATAAAGATCATGGAGCATCAAATTATAGAGAGGCAAAAGCCATTGGTGAGCCGTTCAAGCTATTGGGCTACTCTCCAGCCGGGAACGCTAAGTTATCGAGTATTCGTGAAGCAAATGGTAAACGTGCCTGCGGTGTGTCGTGTGGCCACCCGCCGCCAGACGGCCGATCATCGAACCGCCACCCAGGCAATAGGGATTGAAACTTCGGCCGCCCGCGCAAAGTAGCACACTGCAAGTTCCTCCAAGGCACTCCTAGAAGCTGTACTTCCTATCGATAATATAGCTGAATATTGTCTACTCACTGCAGTCGCGTGCGGCCTTCACGTAATCGTGGGACGTTCGAATCTGTTCAAATTGTGTGGATATTATCTGGCGGATAGGCAGCGGTAGATCTTTCTCTAGCGCCTTGCTGTACACGCGTTTGGCTTCGTCCTCACCCTGTTCTGCTGTAACAAGCAGGGAATGATCGCCTCCGCCTAACTTCGCCTTCAAATCTCCCCACGTGCGATGAACAGCACCAGCAACTGTGCCGCCCTCTTTGACATCCCGCACACCCTCCTGATGAAGCAAGCTCTCAAGTTCGCCGCGGAACTCTGCCCTACGGAGCGACTCAGCTTCGAAATAACGTTTAAGCGCTGCGTCTTTCAATTCAGCCCCGATAGTTTGGAAACCTTCCTGACTGTCAATCAAGATTTCTATGACAGATCGTATGGTCTCCTCAGTTTCAAGAAGCGTGTTTGATGGATTAGACATTTCGCACCTCAATTGGTTTTGTTTGTTTAGATTGGTAAAACGAACGGGCAGGGTCCGGTGACTGATGTGGCGATTCTCCTTCGCCACCGGCAGAGTAGGGGAAATCGCGAAAACCCGACACCCCCGCCCAACGGTCGGAATTTGGGTTTCTATCAAGAGTTGGATGTAGAGTGCTTCGTCGGTTTAACCTCGAGTTCATTCACAACTTGCTGAACATTTGGTACGTGTTTGGCCAGGCTCTCTGCTTCCCTTTTTTGCTCCATTGTCTTAACAGTCCCTTTCAAGACAAGGGTACCGTTCTTTGCGGAGCAGTGAATACTCTGGTCGTCAAGATTGTTATGCGCCTTGATAGAGGCCTTGAAGTTATCCTCGATAGCACTATCCAAGTTGGATGCGACCGAGCCCGCATTGCTATCCCCGGCTGGGCGGACACCTATCTCATCGGCGATCGTGTAATCGGGAGCCGCCTGTTTGGCGAGGTTTTCGGCTTGAGTCTTTTGGTCGTCCGAAGCAACATTCCCAGTAAGGGTCATTACACCCTTCTCCCGATCCTGAGAAACGCCGACGTCACTGAGGTTACTTGTATTAAGTGAGTTCGTGACGCCGGCCTTCTCGTCGGGATGGGCCGGTTGGTTATGGCAGCCAGCGATTGCCAAAGAACCTACCAGGATAGCTGCCGACCCTAGCAGGAGCTGATGATGCGAATTCATGTGTCTCATTTACCTAATCTCCCTCACCTGATCTGCCTTGCTTATCGCTTACCAATCCGGATACGATGCTAGCGGAGCGAAAGCGGTTGTTTGCGAGGTGCACCACCCCATGAATCCGTACCGGGACACGCCCCTCAATTTACTTGATGTTGCCGACGGGCTGAGTCATGTTCTCTGCCCGTTCAGTACACGTTTAGCATCATCGAGGATTGGCCGGCGCGGAGTCGGATTGCGCTCCCGGCGCGCTTTCCTGCACTCCGATCGCGGCCCCTGATACGACTAACTGAACACGCCGATTCTCGCTCCGTCCTGTAGAAGTAGAGTTATCCGCAATGGGGTCGTTCTTGCCGTACCCTACCGCAGAGACGTTTCCATCTGGAACGCTTTGCAAAACAAGATAATTCCTGACTTCGTCAGCCCGCGCTTCCGATAACTTCTGGTTATATTCATCGGACCCGATATTATCTGTGTATCCTTCCACTTGCAGCTTCAAAGTTGGATAAGCGAGCAGAATTCCGGAGACTTTTGCCAGTTTCTCGCGAGCCTCAGGTTTCAACGTGTATTTGTTGAAATCGAACAACACATCTGACATGTTCACGATCAGTCCGCGGGCAGACTCACTGGTTTGTAGCACCTCGTTTAACTGCTGCTTGAGCCTCTCGCGTATCTGTTCCGCTTGTTGAGTAGCTTGCCGCGCACTCTGTTCTGCTGCTAGTTGAGCTTCTCGAGCCTGCCGCGCTCGAGCCTCCGCCTCAGCTGCCGCGGCGTCTGCTTGCGCGCGCTGGGACGCCTGTTGTTCTGCCTCGATTTGTGCATGTTGGGCTTGTTGTTGCGCCTGTTCTGCCGCCTGTTTGGCTTGTTGCGCTGCTCGCTCCGACTCCTGGCGCGCTTTCTGCTGAGCTGCATCATCTTCCGCCTTGATCTTGCGAATGGTTATGATGCGCGCATCTTCAGCCGACTGAACGGCCTCCCGTGCGTAAGTGATCGTTTGCTTACGATCGCCCTTGTGACTGTCGAGACCTTGAGCATTTTGGAGATTTGTTTTTGCAGTTGCCAGGGTATCCGATGCGTACCTTTCCGCTCCAGCAGCCTCCGCGATCTGGACCGCGTTAACTGCCTCGTAGAGTTCCAAAGGCGAACGCTCGTCACGAGTGATTGGATGCAATACCGTGTGCCGTCCCGCTGTGTCCGCATAGGCTCCCCTAGGCAGCAGGGTATAATGCGCGTTAACTTGTTCGAGGATTCCCTGGGTCTTGTCTTCAATCACAATGTTCTGCATCACCACAAGATCGCTCGGCATCGTAACAGCATAATATGGCTCTGCGGTGATAATCAGCCCAAACGATTGCAAATTCGTTGTCACCGCAATCTGATTCTTGTCTTTCGAGCCGGTCGGCAGCACTTCACCGAGATTTATGGGTCGACCTTCAGGCGTGATCGCCCACAAAACGTATGTGAGGTATTCGGTCCCAAATCCGTTCGCCGGAGTCAGGCCGTCAAAATCAGCTTCAACTACTGTGCGTCCTGCCCGACTTTCCACCTTGGCCGAGCCTTTAGCTTTCGGCAGAAGATCTGTCCCGCGAAATCCGATTTTCGTAGCGCCGCTGCGGTGAAAATAGTTAATCGCGGGAATGTCACGTCCCACCACCTGTATTTTGTACACAGGAATGTCGTCACGCGTTCCTGCATATGAAGTTGAGCTGTCGTCTGCTGGATTGAAAGTTCCCGTCTGTGTGGATGTTGGATTCGACTCCTGGGCACTCATCCATCCCGCCGCGGTCAGCATTATTGTAATAACGAACTTATAGTTCCTCATAACTCTCTCCTCAATTATTCTAGACCGGCCCCTCAGACAAACTTTCGATATCGGAGGAGAGTGATGGTCCTAAGGTCCCTCTAACCGTCCTCGCCGAGAGCTTAAGCTCCTCTCGAGAAGGTCACGGTCCGACGCGAAACTGCGAAACGTAATGAAACAGCCCAAAGACACTTACGATCCACAAAACTACGACAATCAACACGACGGCATTTAAAGTCCCCGCTTTACTTCTTGCAGGCAAAACATGATACGTAGATGCCATCAATATAAGCTGAGTTGTTCGTTCTGAAATTGGGTACTGGAAGCGACTCGAAAAGGACACCGCACGGGAGCAACAAATGGTCACAACCTGCCCTTGGACAATGACTGGAATAAGTCCACGGTAACCTGTAAGCTCCTCCCGGCAATTCATCCTCCTAGCAAGGCATCGATGGTCCTCGATCGCTTTCGTCGAGTCGACAGAGTCAAAGCTTCAGTTTCGGACGTGTATCTCCGAGTAAGGACTAGCGCGCACCTCTCCCAAAGAGAAAGGTACATTCAAGGAAGTAAGGCATCTGGCCCGCAGAACCGCCAGTTCTCCGTATTCTCATCATTTGCCCGACTGGGCGGGGGAGGATTCTGGCCGGTCTGCCGGACGCTGCGTCGATCCTCGCCCCAATAACTTTAAAAATCCCCTATCCGTTGCTGGGCGGGAACGCATCTAAGATTATGAGTCACTTCATGTGCGACCCGGGAAGGTGAACTGCGCGGGTAAACATTGGCGCGAAAGTCTTGTTTGACTTAAGAATCGTTCGCTGAAAACCCCGGGGCGTGACCAATCCTCAGATTCCCCAAGGATACGAATGCCAAATTATGTCTCTCTAGCTCAACCCTCTCGTAAAGCCACTGGGCCTCCCCCGGTGGGCGCCGGTACGGACGAGTCCACCGAGTCTGTTTCGTCTATTTCGGGAACAAAACAAGATCAGGCCGATATCTTGGCCCGTGCCCAGGCAGGCGACCATCATGCTTTCGCCCAGCTTTACTCGCTTCATAAAAGGCACGTCTACTCACTTTGTCTGCGCATGGTGGGCAGTGTCGCTGAGGCGGAAGACCTAACGCAGGAGGCCTTTCTTCAGTTCCACCGTAAAATCGAGACTTTTCGAGGTGAATCAGCTCTCTCCACTTGGTTGCATAGGTTGGCGATCAACGTTGTCCTGATGCATTTGCGAAGAAAGAGTTTGCAGGTGAGTTCGCTGGATGAACTGATGGAGCCCACTCAGGACCAGCGACCAGGGCGAAGCTTTGGTGCTCCCGACCTGGTTCTGTCAGGGGCCATCGACCGTTTGACGTTGCAGAGAGCTATCAACGATCTGCCGGCTGGTTATCGACTGATCTTTGTGCTCCATGACATAGAGGGTTTTGAACACAATGAGATCGCATCTTTGCTCGATTGCTCGATCGGCAACAGCAAGTCCCAGCTCCATAAAGCACGGCTGAAGTTGCGGGAATCACTGCGTGGCCATCTGAAGCAGGAGGAAGGCAAATGAGGAAATTCGCCAACAACTTGTCTTGCGTGGAATTCCAAGCCCAATTGCCTGAGCTGATCAGTTCCGGAGAGAAGATTGCCGATCAGTCACACTTTCAGAGTTGTAGTTTATGTAGCGCTCTTCTGGCCGATCTGGATGCCATAGCGCAAGCAGCCCACAACTTGTTCCCTATTGAGGAGCCTCCCGATGCTCTTTGGGAGCAAATCGAGTCAGCGATCGAGAAGGAGGAGGCCAACCACAACTTTCGCTGATACGAACGTTAAACTCCATAGATGCTCGGTGGTCCTGATTTCATTGACTTGATTATTGAAGCCCCTGTCCGGAAATCCTTACGGGTTCCAGGGCATTTAACCTCCTCGGCAGTTGAAGATAAGAGGGAAGTTGTCGCCGTCTGACTGGTGAATTCATCTCTCCGGCATTCAATTGGCGATCTCGCTCTGAGCATGAGCTTCCAGCTTCGAAAGGCAACAATTCCTCAGTCGATCGCATCTACCATTAAGAGAGTGAGAGGGTTTGGAGCAGGTTTGGAAAGTGTGTTACCTGGCAAACAACCTGATCTCGAGCACCGATTTCCACGACAGTCCGGGAGGCCACCATTCCCGGTCAAACGATAACAGCGAGTTACCGCAAATCAGGAGGACAGTAGAGTTATGAAAAAGGCAATTGTGCTTACAGCGGTTCTTAGTTTGAGCGGCTTATCCTGGGCGGGTTCCACGCGGGAGCAAACGGATAGTCGCCTCGAACACGCCGGCGAAGTGCTTCACGCGATTATGTCCGTACCCGACAAAGGAATACCGGACGAAGTTCTGGAACATGCAAGATGCATCGCTGTAGTGCCTCACCTTTTGAAGGGCGGGTTTGTCTTCGGCGCCGAGAATGGCAGAGGAGTAGCAACTTGCCGAACGGCCAACGGCTGGAGTGCCCCCGCATTTTTTACTATTACGGGTGGAAGTTGGGGATTGCAGATTGGCGTAGAGGGCATTGACTTGGTCATGATTATCCAAGGCGACAATGGAATGGACCGTCTGGTCAACAGCAAGTTCGAGATCGGCGGCGACGCCTCTGCTGCTGCGGGACCCGTGGGTAGACATGCGTCTGCTGATACTGATTGGAAGTTGAATACCGAGATTCTCACCTATTCGAGGGCGAAGGGTGCATTTGCAGGTGTAACCCTCAATGGAGCTGCGATCCGCCGCGATGATGATTCAACCGAGGCGGTGTATGGAAAAGAGGTTCCCACTCGCCGAATTCTGCGAGGCGAAGTTCCAGTTCCTCCCCAGGCCCGCCCTTTCCTGGATGCTGTGAGGAACGCGAGAGAGCAGGCGAAAAATAGAGATACCGACAAGTAGTCACATGAGCGCTGCTACAGTCTGGACTCTTAGCGGACTACAGATAACGAGGAGGGACCGATGCTTTGGGTAGTCTTTACTGTGATTTTAATTCTTTGGCTTTTAGGATTCAGTCTGCATATTGCAGGCAGCCTGATTCACTTGTTGTTGGTCGTTGCACTTGTCGTTCTCGTTATCAACCTTATTACGGGGCGACGGTCCGCTCCATGAGCCGTGATAGAGGTAGTAGATCACGTCAAAATCTATCAAGGTTTAGGGTCCGAGCCATATCGATAGGAGTCTTCTGCAATAGGTGACTGCTGGTTCTTGGAGCGTGACATGTTGGAAGTCGACCGGCTTGCAGAAGGGAGATAATGATGGCTGTTAAAGATTGCAATAACGGTTTTACACCAGCAGCAGCCTTGATATCGACCGTTGGGCTTGATCGAAGAGTGGTTGAAGTCGAACCGGAGGATTGTTTTTTCCGGCAAGGAGATCCGGCTGATTCAGTCTTCTATCTACAGCAGGGACGCACTAGAGTCAGCGTCGTTTCCGAAAAGGGTAAGCAGGCGACCATCGCGCTTCTATTTCCCGGCGACTTTCTTGGAGAAGAGTCGCTGGGAGCGACACCGGGCCTGCGGGTCGCGACGGCCACAGCTGTGAACAGGTGTACCGCTTTTAAAATCAAGAGGGAGGAGATGCTTCCCGTTCTGCATCATAAGCATGACTTCAGCGATCAGTTTCTGTCGTACCTGCTTGCTCGGGGTGTGCGCACTCAGGCAGATCTCGTCGACCAGATCCTGAACTCAAGCGAAAAGCGTCTCGCCCGCATTTTGCTCCTGATGGCTGAAACTGAGAAACCAGAAGAAACACAAGCAATGATCCCACCCATCACGCAGGAGACTCTGGCGGAGATGATTGGGACCACACGGTCTCGCGTGAGCTTCTTCATGAATCGCTTTCGCGATCTCGGGCTTATCAGCTACAAGGATCGAATTCGGGTGCATAGGCCGCGCCTGCAGGCTGTCGTTCTAGACCAATTTGCACAAGGGTGATCCACTACGTTAGTTGATCCACTAT
>CAYTJN010000156.1:0-9532 GCA_964438125.1 uncultured Occallatibacter sp. | reverse complement strand
GTCCTCATCAGCTTTGCAGAAGACGGCAAAGAGCTCTTCGGCAAGGATGAACCGCCTGAGACACGCGCTGGGTAAGCCCGACCGCCCATTAGCCCGTTTCGCTTTATTTACATTGACTCTATCTCGATTCGGAAATAAAATTATCGCAGGGCGTATCGGATTTTCAGCTCCTGCAAACTCCTAGAAGGCCGGCCAACGCCCGCACATCAACAATGGCATCTACCAGAACGACCGTAGCTCCTCCTTCCGATCGCGTACGGCTGATCGTGGCATCTTCGGTGATGCTGACGTTCATCTCTTTTTGGCGTGCGGCGGCCATTGTTCTCTGCGATTTAGGCTCTTCCGCTTTTTACGCCGGAGGCATTGCCGAAGAGGCCGTGGGCGCGGCAGCTCCCTGGTTCATTCTCGGCATCATGCTTTTCAGCTTCGCGGTGCGCGCGGTCTACGTCGAGAGCTGTTCGATGTTCACCCGTGGTGGCGTCTACCGCGTGGTCAAGGAGGCCCTGGGCGGCACCTTTGCCAAGCTAAGCGTCTCGGCCCTGATGTTCGATTACATTCTGACTGGACCGATCTCCGGCGTATCAGCGGGCCAATATATTACAGGTCTGATGAATGAGCTTTTGACGGTTGCCAATAACAGTCACTGGCTCCCTCCGGCTCTGATCGACACGCATAACAATCCGTTCCAGTTCGATATGAATCACACCTCAGCGGTCTTTGCCGCCGTGGTGACGATCTACTACTGGTGGCAGAACATCAAGGGCATCGAGGAGTCCAGCGGCAAGGCCCTGCGGGTCATGCAGATTACCACTGTGATGGTGGTGATTCTGCTGGAGTGGGGTGCATTCTCCGTCATGGTGCGTGGCGTTCATCTGCCGCCGCCGCCCACACCGTCGAACCTCAAATTCAGCCAGGACGCGTTGGGATTCCTCAGAGGTACACCCCTCGTCCCGCTGCTCGGCCTCTTCGGCATTCTGATGGCATTCGGTCACTCCGTGCTAGCAATGAGCGGCGAGGAGAGCCTGGCCCAGGTCAACCGCGAGATCCAGCATCCCAAGCTGAAGAACCTGAAGCGGGCCGCGATTGTCATCGCCCTCTACAGCTTGATTTTTACCGGTGGCGCAACGCTGCTGGCCTCCATGTTGATTCCTACATGGGAGCGGACACACATCTACCAGGACAACCTGATCGCCGGCTTGGCCATGTACATGGTGGGACCGATGTTCTGGCGCATCGCCTTCCGCATTTTCGTGGTGCTGGTGGGCTTCCTGATTCTCTCGGGAGCCATCAACACGTCGATGATCGGGTCGACCGGCGTGCTGATGCGCGTGGCTGAGGACGGCGTCTTGACCGACTGGTTCCGCAAGCCGCACCCCAAGTTCGGCACAAGCAGTCGCATTGTCAACATGATCTTCGTCCTTCAGATGATTACGATCATCGCCAGCCGTGGCGACGTGATTATGCTGGGCGAGGCATACGCCTTCGGCGTCATCTGGTCGTTCACCTTTAACAGTCTGGCCATGCTGGTGCTGCGTTGGAAGTATCATGGCGAACGCGGCTGGAAGGTTCCACCCAACATTCGCATCGGAAATACCGAGATACCGATTGGACTGCTCTCGGTCTTTCTTGTCCTGCTTACGACTGCAATCGTCAACCTCTTCACCAAATCGGTGGCCACTGTCAGCGGCACTTTGTTTGCTGCCGCATTCTTTATCATCTTCACCGTCTCGGAGCGCGCCAACCAGCGCAAACACGCTCTGACCGCGCGGCAGATGAAAGACCAGTTCCAGCTTGAGCACCAGGACACGGTAAGCCGCGAGTCGGTGGCGATTCGCCCCGGCGCTGTGATGGTGACCATGCGCGATGCCGCCAATCCCCTGGCGTTGAAATGGACGCTTGCCCATACCAGCACCGTGGATCAGGACGTGGTGGTGATCAGCATTCGCATGATGGGCGCGGGGGGTCCGGAATATCTGAACGCCGAAGATCAGAGTTTTAGCGAACATGAGCAGATGGTCTTCACCAAGGCCGTCTCAGTGGCTGAAAGCTTCGGCAAGAAGGTCTCGCTGCTGGTGGTTCCTGCCGGAGACGTCTTCGCCGCGCTCGTGCAAGGGGCTAACTCGCTTGAGGTGGACTCGGTGGTCTCCGGCGTCTCAAGCTCGATGACGGCCGAGGATCAGGCATTTTATCTGGGCCAGGCCTGGGAGGCGCTTCCTGAGCCCAAGCGCCAATTCAACTTCTACGTCATTGGCCACGACGGCGAAACCAAGGTCTTCTATATCGGGCCGCACGCGCCAGCGCTAAGTCCCGACGATGTGCAACTGGTGCATCGTCTGTGGCTCAACATGCGCCGCGATCCTTCCGTGCACGATCTGCACCACAGCGACATCATCACCTATGCACTGACCCATCTTGCCGGTCAGTATGCACGCGACAAACAGGAGATCCTGCGCGATCTGCGCAACTATCGCGCCGCACAATCGAGCGCCAGCGTACAGCTTAGCGGCCAGGATCTCTCCCGGCTTCCGGCTACGGCTGCTTCCGGTCACGAGTCGGCGCTGCCAAAAACCTCGCGTTATCTTTAGAACGAATCTCCCGGAGCCCACGGCACCACTTTCACATTGGAATTGACCAGTGCGGCCAACTGCTCCGGCGTGCCTTTCAGCGGCGGGAACGTTCCAAAATGAATGGGAAGGATCGTCTCCACCGCCAGCAGACGGGCCGCCAGCGCTGCTTCTTTCGGACCCATGGTATAGTGACCGCCAATCGGCAGCATGGCCACCTCGGGGTGATAGAGTTCAGCAATCACTTTCATATCTCCGAAGACAGCCGTATCGCCGGAGTGGTAGAGGACAGGACTATCCGGAATGGTCAACACGAAGCCTGCCGCAACTCCCAGATAATGGCTCCCCCGCTCATCGTTCGTTCCGGAGGAGTGTTTGGCTTCGACCATCGTCGCCGCCACGTCGTCCAGCTGCACGGTCCCGCCCAGGTTCATTCCGATCGTTTTGGAGACGCCTTTGCTCTCAATCCAGTTTGCCAACTCGTAAACGGCCACCACCGTAGAACCGTGCTTTTTGGCGACGGGCACGACGTCGGAGATGTGATCGTCGTGCCCATGCGTGAGCAGGATGTACTGGATCTTCTCCGGCAGCACAAAGCCCTTTGGATATTTGGGATTCTGCTTAATATAGGGGTCAATCAGGATGTTCGTTCCCCTGGCGGTCTGAACAAGTACCGTCGCATGGCCGAGCCATGTAACGCGGGTTCCTTTCGATTCCGTCATGATGTCTCCTATTCTTCTTCGTGTCAGGGAGGAGGCCGCTGACTCAAACTGACTGATGCTTGGATGCAGTGAGTCCGGTGGATACACTGAGCAGGCCCGGTTCTAGCGTGTCACTAAAAGCTCCGAGACGCTGTCCTTTGCCAGGAACTGGCGGTAATCTGACCAGGCATCGAAAAGTTGCTTAATGCGACGATTGGTGAGCGCGCGCTGAATGGGAAACTGCTGCGTCAACTGCATCTCTACATCGTCGCGGTCGGTGACGTGAAACCGATAGTGCATCGTCTCCTCGCCGTGCGTCCTGGTGTGGCAAAAGGCCAGCACCTGGCCGCCCGGATTAGTGGATTCAAAAAGACGCTTCACCACCGGCTCTACAAACGGTTCGGGTAGATAATCGAGCGCGGTCCACAACAGAACTACATCGAACATGCGGCCGGAAAACTTGAGCGCCTGTTCCAGATAGCCCTCAACATTCCAAACTGGGTCGCCGTCGGCGTCGGTCCCGGTCTGCCAGTCTCCCGTGCAGGCATCCTGGACCACATTGGCCAGGAAGACGCTGTGACCCAAGCCGGTCAGGTAGTTGATGTTGGACGGTGAGGTAAAGCCGATATCTATGATGCGCAGCCCAGCCTCGTTTTGAAGACGCTGGCGCAACGCCGCCCATCCGCCCGAATGGCGCGGCACCCTGGGCCCGCTGAGATCTCCAATGGCAGCGGCAGGACCGCTCCCCTGTTTCTTGCTAAACCAACGGCTAAGCAACCTCAAATCCCCTTGCGGTTCAACCAGCGGCATGGGGTCGAACCGGCGTGCTTATCTGTCAATTGCTGCCACCGGATTGCGGGGGGTTCGCCCCATTGGGTCCCTTGGACGCTCCCTGCGTCAGGTCCACTTTGCCACGGAAGACTGCGTTATCCTCCACCGACAGGCGCAGGGCGCGAATATCCCCTTCCACAGCGCTGCCCGCTCGCAATTCGACACGACCGCTGGCCACAAGGTTGCCTTGGACGCGGCCCAGGACGAGAATGTCTTTGGCGGAAAGATTGGCGGCGACGGTTGCCTCGGGGCCGATGGTCAACCGGCTTTCCTGGAGATTGACAGTCCCCTCGACCCGCCCATCCACGATCAAGTCTTCACTTCCCTTCACTTCTCCGAGTATCACCACACTCTTGCCGATACGCGCTGGAGCGTTTTCAACTGCCATTGTGTGATCCCTTCCACTGTCATTTTTTTTGGCTTCCGCATCTTCAACACGCGGCTCCGTCGCTCGGGCACAGCCGATCGCTTTCATCGACGAGACGGGAAGCCGCTTGTCTTCAGTCTACGGGATTCCTCCCGTTTGAACTTGCCCTGCACGAACTATACGCAATTCGGACCCCTCGCTTCAATCCTGAGCCGGTCAAAAAGCCACGCTTGGAGTTGGTTCTGCGGCCAGTTTTGCGTCGAATGAATCAGAAAAACTAAGCTGATTTCAATGTGCGCCCACCGCCCGGTAAACTGGAAGAGTGCGCACCCTCCTCCACTTCTTGGTTTTGGTCTGCCTGGCCTCGACGGCCCAGGGACAGGCACCTGCCGCTCTCGCGACGGCCGAGGCTCAGGCCCTGGTCAGTCGAGCTCTGACCACCGAATTGCGCGCTGCTCAGGACGTCAGTCACCCCATGCGCTATCGGCTGCGCAAGTCCAGCCCAAGGATCACCTCGACCAAGGAGATCGTTGAAACCCGAGATGGCTTTGTGGCCCGTCTCGTCGAACTCAACGACCGGCCCCTCAGCCAGGCCGACGAACAAAAGGAAGAGGCCCGGCTCGACTCCCTGCTCACCGACCCCAGCCGTCAGCAGCATCGCAAGCAAAGCGAAAACGAGGATACAGGGGTCGTCTTGAAGCTGCTGCGGATGTTGCCGAAGGCCTTCCTCTACGAGTACGCGGGCCCTGGCCAGAGCGCCAGCGGCCCCGTCCAAAAGTTCCGCTTCCGGCCCAATCCCAGCTTTACCCCGCCGGACGTCGAGACGCTGGCTTTGACTGCCATGAACGGCGAAGTCTGGATTGATCCGGCTGGAGAGCGTGTAACGCGCCTGGAAGGCCATCTTGAACAGGACACGGACTATGGCTGGGGAGTCCTGGGCAAGTTGGACAAAGGCGGATGGATCGTGATCGAACAGGCCGCCGTCGGCCAGGGTCAGTGGCGCCTCGCGCGCTTCCAGATGAAGATGAATCTGCGCATTCTTTTCAAGAACAAAAGCTTCGACAGCGTGCAGGAGATGACCGGATATGTCCCCGTATCGGCCGGCATGGACTACCGGCAGGCCATCCGGCTGCTCCGTGCCACGCCTGCAACGGTGCCGCAGAACGGCCGGTAAGGCCGCAGTAGTCTCAAATAAAAAACCGGCCCCACCCAATGCGGGCAGGGCCGGTTCGGCTTGCTGCGAAGGCTGTCCGATTACATCTTGGCGAAGACGATGACCAGGGTGAACAGTGTGAGGGACTCGATCAAGGCCAGACCGAGAACCAGGAAGGTGAAGATAGCGGGGCGCGCTCCAGGGTTGCGGGCCACTGCTTCAACAGCCGAGCCAACGGCGCGTCCCTGGCCCATGCCGCACAAGCCGGCAGCCAAACCCATACCCAAACCGGCGCCGATCGGCACCAGACTGACAACGGCAGAGCCGCCATCCGCGAAGGCCGGAATTGCAAAGCACAAAACCGACAGTGTCATGAATACATATTGAAGCTTCTGCATATTTCTCCTGCTTCCCTGAATTGGCCGCCAGTGGGTGGTTGAGGCTCACCATGCTGGCCCCCTCACGCTTGCTGCCTACCGTTGGCCCGGAGCGGAAGCGCTCTCCGGCGGAATCTTTGTCAGTATTCAGGGATCAGTTCTCAGCAGCGACGATCCGCTGGCTGAGAACTGATCGCTGACAACTGTTTCTCTAGTGCTCGTGCGAAACCGCCAGAGAGAGATAAATCATGGTCAGTAGCATGAACACGAATGCCTGGATGAGCGAAACAAAGAGGTGCAATCCAAGAAAGATCACTGGAATGCCGATCGGAACCAGCGAGAAGAAGACCATCGTCACCAGATCGCCGGCAAACATATTGGCATAAAGTCGAACGCTGAGCGACATGACGCGGATGACATCGGAAAAGATCTCGATGGGAAAAATCAACCAGGCCATCCACCAGACCGGCCCCGCGAAGTGCTTGAGATAGCCGATGGGCCCTTGCACGCGAACGCCATGGAAGTTGTAAAAGAAGAAGGTCGGAATCGCGAGGCCGAGGGTCACCATGATCGAGGTCGTGGGAGCCGTGATACCCGGTATCAGCCCGGTGAGATTGCAGATCAGGACAAAGAGAAAAATGCAGGTAACATAGGCCTGATAGCGCTCATACCCGTGGCCGATCACCTGCTCAGCCTGGCCGCCGATGAACTCATGGAGCATCTCGGCGACGTGTTGCAGCGGGTTGGCTTTCTCGACCGAAAGCGTCGCGCGGACAAGAATGAAGAACGCGATCAGTCCGGCTGCCACGAGCAATTCCAGCGCAAAGGCCCGATTGATGCCCAGAGCCTTTTCCGCAGCCACGCTCGGTGAAAGCCCAATCGACTGAAATGCCTTGGTCTCAATGCCCATCAATAGAGCGTTGAGCCACTGTACGAGTACAAAAGATTCCGGCATGAAAACTTATGTCTTTCCGCCTCCGGGCAGAGCGAATGCCGCGGAGCCTGGTTCGTTTCGTCTATTCCCACTCTCGATTCGGCCGGCCCAATCAGCCACGCATCAGCCGGATCGCCTCCCAGCCAATGGCCAGCACCGCTAAGCCCAGACCGAAAAGAAGCGCCGCAACCGAGCCCTGGAAACACTTCAGGCTACCATAGATGACCCCTGCGAAAACGGTGAGCCTGAGCACAAAGAAAAGAACCACAACCGGAGCGCTCGCGGGGGTCTTCTGGTTGTCCATTCTGGCGTTCATCACGAGGATGAGCCGCTGCCACTCCCAGATGCTGGCGGCCGAAATCAGCATGCCGGTTGCGAGCATTGCGCCGCTGCGCCATCCTCCGCCGATCGCCACTGCCAAAGCGGAAATCAGCCCTAGAATCAGCGTATTGCGCAAGGCTCGCTTGAGCATCGCGTCCAGGTCTGCCTGGGTAAGGTCAACAATCGGGTGGGTTTCCTGGGTCACGATCGATCGTCCCGGCTTCCGCCACTGTTCCCGTTCTGGATCGGCTCTTCTTTACGGGACTTGTGCTCAGCGGCAACCACCGTCTGGATCACATAAAACAGCCCGGCAACGCTTCCAAAAACGATCCCGGCAATCGTGATCCAATGTTGGTGCAGGCGACGGTCCGCCAACCAGCCGGCAATCCCGAAGATAGCGACCGCCCCCGGCAGTACAAGGGCAAGCTGCAATAGCTTTTCCGCCTCGACGTAACCGCGCAGCGCGCCCGAAGACTTGCTGGGCTGTTGATCGTCCGGAATGGGGCGGTTGAAGGGCATCCTTCGTGATTATCCACGATCAGCGCCCTTCCGCGCGAGGTTGAGATGCTCATTCTCCGCGGCGCACTTCGGCTCGCCTTAAACGCAACGAACGATATACTGGCAGTTACACCATTGACGCGGTTCTCACAAAGGAAGACAAGAGTGTTCGATTCGGAATTTGAGCAAAATCTCTTCAAGCTGCGCCAGGAAAAGCTGGAAGAGATCGTCAAGCTGGGCCAGACGGCCTATCCCAATCGCTTTCCGGCTTCGCAACAGGATGAGGCCATCGCAATCCCCAAGGTACGGGAGCAGTGGGGCGAGGCAACGGCGGAGGCATTGGAGTCGCCGCGCGTAACCGTCGTTGTCGCCGGCCGCATTATGGCCATCCGGGCGCAGGGCAAGGCCGGCTTCGCGACTCTGCAGCAGGGCGGCCAGCGGCTGCAAATCTATGTCCGGCTCGACGCCGTCGGCGAACAAGGCTTTGCCCTCTACAAGCTTCTCGATATGGGCGACCATATCGGCGTCACGGGCTACCTCTTCCGCACGCGGACAGGCGAGCTGACCATCCACGTCGAACGGCTGACATTTCTCGCTAAAGCCATGCTGGCGCTGCCGGAGAAGTTTCACGGCCTGGCCGACGTCGAATTGCGCTATCGCCAGCGCTATGTTGACCTCTTCTCCAACCTTGAAGCCCGAGAAGTCTTCGTCAAGCGCGCCAAGGCGATCAAGGCGATCCGCCGATTTTTTGATGACCGAGATTACATCGAGGTCGAAACGCCGATGCTGCAACAGATCGCAGGTGGCGCGGCGGCGCGGCCTTTCACGACCCACCACAATGCGCTCGATCTTGACCTTTTTCTGCGCATCGCCCCGGAGCTTAATCTGAAGCGGCTAGTCGTCGGCGGCTTTGATCGCGTCTACGAGATCAACCGTAACTTCCGCAACGAGGGCATCAGCACGCAGCACAACCCCGAGTTCACCATGCTCGAGTTCTATCAGGCCTACGCGAACTATCACGACCTGATGACACTCACAGAGGAACTGATTGCTTTCGTTGCAAAGGAAGTGAACGGGACGACGATCACGAATTTCAATGACATCGAGATCGATTTGGGTAAGTGGACGCGGTTGACGATGCGGGAGGCGATTCGCGAGTTCTGGCCCGAGGAGGCAGGCGCGAAGCCAGCGTTGACAGACTTTGATTCCGCGCCCGCACTAGAAGCTCAAATCTATGCAGCTATAGGTTTACTTCAAGTGTTGTGCGATAAAGTCAGTACCGACTCTGATGATTTGAACTCGGAGTCCCTTATCGAACCCGCTGGCGATACCTTCGAGGTTCGTAATTGGAAGACAGGTATCATTCGAGTACTCATTTCATTAAATGACGCTGCGAATGAATTGAATAGGGCAGCCTCGCTAGGTAGGGTGGTATATCACCTCTTCGAGGCATTAGTGGAGCCCAAACTGGTCCAGCCAACAATTATCTACGACTACCCAACGGAGGTTTCGCCACTGTCGAAGCAGAAGCCCGACGACCCGGCCCACGTCGAGCGCTTCGAGTTCTTTTGCGGTGGCTTCGAACTGGGCAACGCCTTCAGCGAACTCAACGACCCCGTCGAGCAACACAAGCGCTTTGCCCAGCAACTAGCCGAGCGCGACCGCGGCGACGACGAGGCACACCAGATGGACGAGGACTATGTGCGCGCCCTAGCCTATGGCTTGCCTCCAACCGGCGGCGAGGGCATCGGCATCGACCGGTTGGTAATGCTGCTAACCGGTTCCA